>DDEO01000148.1 GCA_002336725.1 Bacteroidetes bacterium UBA1952
TGCAGCACCTGGAATTTGATATTCCGAGCCGTGGACTGATTGGGCTTCGCTCCCAAATGCTGACCGCAACTGCCGGTGAAGCCGTAATGGCGCACCGTTTCCGGGAATACAAGCCCTGGAAAGGAACCATTCCGGGCCGTAATAATGGCGTTCTGGTGGCAAAATTTGCCGGAACTTCTACTGCCTATTCGATTGATAAACTCCAGGAGCGCGGTTCCTTTTTCGTAGATCCGGGCGAAGAAGTTTATGCCGGACAGATTCTCGCCGAAAATATCAAACCGGGTGATTTGAATGTGAACGCTGTGGAAGCCAAGAAACTGACAAACCACCGCGCCTCCGGTGCCGACGCTGCCACCAACATCGCGCCGAAGATTCAGATGTCGCTGGAAGAGTGCATGGAATATATCCAGCCAGACGAGTGCATTGAGGTAACGCCGCAGAGCATCCGTCTTCGTAAAACCATGCTCGACGAGAATGAACGTGCGAAGTATCAGAAGCAACAAAAAGTAGAAGCTTAAAAGCAAAATCCTCTTTATTTCCGGAAAAAGCCGCCTTTCGATAGGGCGGCTTTTTCGTTTTTGAGCTGATATACCGGTTTTTTCCGGAAAGACGAAAAGAACAGCAATTGCTAAAAAAGAACTTCCCCGTTCTGAAAGCCGACCTGTAAACGCCGGAAAAGGCAGGTGATATCAGGGTGAAAAGGAAGTCGTTTAGAAACAGTGCTTTTTTGAAAAAGCCTTCTGGTTGCAAGATTTACCGCCTCTACCCTATTGCTTCCCCAGATTCCTTTTTGCGTCGGATTGGGCGAGGTAAAGCAAAAATCCATAAGGAGTGGATAGCGACGGATTCTGAAAATCTGTGGATTTTAAACAGACTTTTTGTAAGTAAAAATCACTTTATCAGCAGCAAAAAACCTTTTTGTGGATGCCCTCATAAGCCCTCTATAAGCAGAATCCAAACGTCTGGGTGTTGCGCTCATTTCGCTCTGTACAGGATTTTCGAGTGCCATTGAAAGACGCTTCAGCGTTTACTTCATCTAAACGATTGAAGTTGTTGAACCGCATTTTGAATTGGATACACCTCGAAAAAGTTCCGAAAAAAATGTGCAAAAAGCCGCAGTCAGGCGGTGTTGTCCGTTTCGGTAAGCTGCCCAAAAGACGAAAAAAGCGACTTATTTTCCGGGAGATACACGAGTAATAAAGCCTAAAAACAACCCTGTATGGCCCTTATCAGCGGTGCTTGGACTGGCCTGTAACGCACGCACTAAACCGAACAGGAGCAGAAGTCTTTCAGGGATATTGCGCTTTTGAAGGGGGATAACTCACAAATTTGCCTCTAAAAACAGAGGTCTCAAAACACTTTTAGGGTGTAATAAAATTCTGAATCCTCTTAGGGAAGCCGCATTGATACGGCGTGAAGCACGAATAATGGAGCAGCAACGGAGGCTTGGTTCTGCATTTTGGAACCGTATAGAGGGGTGTGGGTTTTTGAATTTTACATTCAAAACTGCGCATCTTTGGGTGCTTTTTGGCAGGTATTTCCGGAAAAATAGTCTCGTGTAAAGTCTCTTTTTTGAGGCATCGTAGGCTGCCGATGGAGGCATAAAAGAGTTTTTGGCCTGTCCTGGAAAGGATTCTTTGTGGCTTCAAAACATCTTTTTAGGGTCGATCTCGTTTTAGAAAACGGCTTTAAACAGGGTTTAAAAATGCCAGAAAGCGCCGAAAAGCATAGTCGGAATCCACCGTTTTAAACACGGACAACTGCCGGAAAGGACGCGGGAAAATGCCTCTGAGGCCGTCTGTAAACAGGTGATTTTCCGGAAATCACAGTCGGTTTTCTTTTGAAAAAGGACCTTAAAAGAGTCGGAAAAAAGCCCTTTGCGAATGCCGCACCCTGCCGTCGGGAGATTGTCCAGGGCTGTTTTTGGTACTAATAAACAGAACTTCTTTAAGCATTACAAGACCTGTTTTGGCATCCTGAAAAGATGCAGAAGACCAGAAAAAGTCCCCACTTCACGTGGACATTTTTGTGCTTTCGCGCGTCCCAAAACTGCTTTAAAAACCACCTGCATTCTGCCATATTAAAAGGAGAAAACCCCCAGCAAACAACCATCTCATTGGACTCGATTTAGCAGGTTTTAAACTGCGCCAAAAATGTCTGACGACCTTCTGCGGATCAGGCAAAATCCGCACCTGATTCCGGCCAATCAGCAGGCGCTTCGCCTGCACGAAGAGCCTTTAAAACGCCGGCAGAATAACCTCTCTAACAGGCCGCGTTTCACGCATCACTTACTGAGAAATGTTCCACGTGATTTTTTTTGTTGAACCAGACTTAAAATGTTCCACGCCGGATGTCTGGCCGCCCAAAAAAAGTGTCTAATAATGACGAGACGAGAAAAATGCTTTGTAAATCAACGATTTAAAGGCGCATGAAATTATTATTTGAAGGCCTAAGGGTGTTCTAGATGCTTCGGGACTGCGGCGCGTTTCTATCAGAAAAGAAGCGCGTGAAACAAAAAAGCAGGACTTTCCACAGAATGCTACACGCGTTTTTTGCAGGCTTTTTTACCGATTATTTATGCCCGGAAAAACCTTGCGTTTTTGAGGCAAAACCGACCTTTGCAACCGCCCTTCACCCGCTCTGAAAACCCTTGCCAATCCGCTGTTCCCTGCCCCTCTGTTTTGTCGCGCTGGCCCTCGGATGCAGCACGCCAAAAACGCCTTCTGAAGCCCATCTTCTGGCGGCGGATTCCGCGCTTCACCGCGAGTGGAAAAAGGAGAATACCGAGATGGTTACGGAGGCATTGCCGCTGCTCCGGGCGGGCGATATTATCCTTCGTACCGGCGCAGATGCCACGAGCCACGGACTGCGGGCTTTGAACCAGAAAAACCCAACGTATTCTCACTGCGGAATTGTATCGGTAGAAAATGGACAGCCCTGGGTATATCACAGCATCGGCGGCGAAGACAACCCCGATGCGCGAATCCTGCGCGAGACCCCGGAGCGCTTTTTTTCGCCTCAGTTTAATGAAGGCGGAGGCATTGTGCGCTACCCGCTTTCAGACGCGCAAAAAGAAAGCATCCTCGCCCGCGCCCGGCAATGGTATAGGGAAGGCCGGACTTTCGATATGGAATTTGACCTCTCGACCGATCAACAGCTCTATTGTGCCGAGTTTGTTTACAAGGCGTTCGTTCAGTCGGGATTTCCGGAAAAATGGTTTTCCAGAAGCCGGCTGGGCGGCTTTGAATATATAGCCGTAGATGATTTATACGCGCACCCGGAGGCGAAAATCATTTGTTCCTTTCAATATAAATAATCACCTTTGCACCCTTCAAAAAACCCGAAATAGCTTCTTTATGAAAAAAATAATCTTCGTTGTGGCCGCCCTTCTGGTGGGCACATTTGCGCTCACGAGCTGCGGCTCGAGCAGCCCGAAGGCATCCGCCGAAAAATACCTGACCGCCTTCTACCGTATGGAATATGACGAGGCCAAAAAGTATGCAACGGAAGAAACCAAAGGCCAGCTCGACATGATGAAGCAAATCTTCACCATGATGGGCAACGACACTGTGAAGCAACAGGCCAAACGCGCTGTGGTGAATGTTACAGACGTGAAAGAGGAAGGCAATACCGCCGTTGTTACTTATACCGTAAAGCCGGATGGTAAAGAGCAGGCTCCGGGCGCACAGACGCTGAAGATGATAAAAGAAAAAGGCAAATGGCTTGCATCCTGGAACAAGCAGGAACCGGGTACCAGCCTCGGCGAACCCGACCACGGCACAGATCCCAACGCAATGCCGATGGACCCCAACGCTCCGGCTGCACCGCTCCCCGCCGACACTGGCATGACACCGACGCGCTAAGCCATTCCGGAAAAATCATTTTAAAAAAGTCCCTCGCAACGGCGGGGGACTTTTTTTTGTTGGACCCCTTCGGCCAATCTAATCGAAAAGATGAAAACCACAGGTTTCAACCCTAAAACCTCACAACACGCGATGCACTGACACATCCCAAAGCCGGAACGTCTCCAACAGCTTTTAGCGTCCAACGCGCAGCCCCTACTTTCGCTTTCTATGCTCAACTACGTATGGATACTGTTTTTTCTCGTCGGCATTGTCGTCGGTATTTTCAAAACCCTGTTTGTTCCGGGGTCTGAAAATATTCTTTCTGAAATGCTCACCGGGCTTTTTGGCGCGGCGCGTACCGGTTTTGAAATTTCGCTGGGCCTGACGGGCGTGATGGCCATGTGGCTGGGCATTATGAAAATTGGTGAAAAAGCCGGCGTGGTCAATGGATTGGCCCGCGCCGTAGCGCCGCTCTTCCGGGTGTTGTTCAAAAAGGTGCCGCCCGGCCACCCCGCCTACGGTTCTATCACCATGAACCTCTCGGCCAATATGCTGGGCCTCGGCAACGCCGCCACCCCACTCGGCCTCACCGCCATGAAGGAATTGCAGGAACTGAACCCGGAAAAAGAACGCGCAACGGATGCGCAGATTATGTTTCTGGTGCTCAACACGGCGGGCATCACTCTGGTGCCTTCCTCGGTAATCGCCATCCGCGCCACTATGGCCGCCGAGCAGGGATTAAAAGGTTTTAACGCCGCCGATATTTTTCTGCCCACTCTGCTGGCTACCACCATCGCTTTTATCGCAGGGATGATTATCGTGGCCATCGCACAGCGTATCAATCTCTTCCGGCTGCCGGTGCTGATTTTCTTTTTGCTCTGCGGCGCAATGGCCTTCGGCATCTGGCGCTATGTGCAATACCTGACGGCGAGCGGCCTGACGAGCGAGCAAATCGGAACGCGGGTGGGCGCGATTGGCAGCGGCATCATCCTGCTTTTAATCACCACTTTCATCACTGCCGGCGTGGTAAAGAAGCAAAAAGTATTTGAGCATTTTGTGGAAGGCGCGAAAGGCGGTTTCGAGGTGGCGTTGCGCATCATCCCCTATCTTGTCGGGATGCTGCTGGCCATTTCGGTTTTCCGGACTTCCGGCGTGATGGATTATCTCGTAAACGGAATTGCCTATCTGGCCAAAGGTGTGGGCCTGCCCACCGATTGGGTTCCGGTCATTCCTATTATCCTGATGAAACCGCTAAGCGGCTCCGGCGCACAGGCGCTGATGGTGGACGTGATGAAAACACACGGCGTGGCCTCTTTCCCCGGAACGCTCGCTTCGGTGTTGCAGGGCACGACCGAGACAACGTTTTATGTGCTGGCGGTTTATTTCGGCTCAGTCGGTGTTACACGCAGTCGCAACGCACTCGCGCTCGGCCTGCTGGCAGATGCTATTGGCATGACGGCGGCTATCGTATTGATGTATCTGCTTAATCCGCCGGGGTGAGGTTCCCGAAAACTGCCTGTAATTTTTTAGGGGGAAAGTGTGTTTAGATGAATGACGACGCTTTTTATGTTTTGGAGACTCCGGGTCAAGCCCGCAATGACGTGTGGGGAGAGGGTGCGGCGAAATGCCACGTACACGTAATACATGGATTATCACCCATTCTAAAACGAGGTTCACGTTGATTTAAGGCGCTTTGTTGCGGACGAACTTCATGCCGCTCATCTACTCCCTTATCAGGTAGGAAAGGGCTAAAAATCCGTCCCAAACGAAAAATACCATATCGGCTTGCGGATACCCTCGATATTCCAGGCGGCATCTACCCGAACGAAATAGCCCAGCAGCGTGGTGCGCATCCCCAGGCCATAGCCAACAGCCAGCCCGTTGCCGGGATTGTCCAGAATCAGGGTTACGGGGTTGTTGAAAGACTGCGCATAAATGGGCCGATCCATGTTTTCGCCCGTCGGGAACAGACCATTCCAGGCAGCGCCTACATCGGCAAAGCCTACCAGTTGCAGGCTTTGTAACAAAGAACTTTTGATAGGTCGTTTCACCAGTGTATTCCAGATCGGCAGGNNCGGCGTAGGAATTGCCGTTGCGGGCCGAGCGTGCATAGCCCCGCAGGTTGGTGGCCAGCGCCTGAAATGCATAATCCTCCTGACCGATGCCCACGCCGCTGGCGTTTTTGGCAAAAATCCAGTTGTCCACGCCGCCCAGGAAATATAAAATCTTTTGCTTGCCGCCGGAATGTGCCCCCGCCAGCCGCGAAGCCAGCGTCAGTTGCCGGTAAATTTTTTGATAATACCGGAAATCGAAGCCGATATTGTACATCGTGCCCTTGTTTTCCTGGCTCAGGCCCATCAATCCTTCGGCATATACCTTATAGCGCATTCCGCGCCGGATATTGAGGCCGGGCATAATGCTGTTGTCAAATACATATTCGGCGCGGCTGATGATCCAGTTGCTGCGCTGATCGGGCAGGTATTTAAGACTGATGCTGTCCTGTGCCTTCCAGTCGAGGCGGTCGAGGCGCACACCGCCGGTGAGGCTCACACGCCGCACGCGGTCAAACGGATACGAGGCCGTTCCCTGAAACAGATAGCTCACATTGCGGGCTACTTCGTCGCGTGCAAACAGAAAGCGGCCCCGCTGATCATAAAACCCCACCGGAATCTGATAGGTATTGCCATCGCGGTAGGCCAGCAGGCTCCAGTCCCAGCGGCGGGTGAAGTTTTCGTATTGCAGGAAGTAGGTGCCGCCCTTCAGGTTGGGCGGCAGGCGCACGCCGCCGGTGAAGCGGTGGTTTTCCAGCGCGTCGTTGAGGCTGATGGTGATGAGGCCGCCAACACTGGGTGCGGTATAGCCTGCGCCGTGTGTCGCCACGTTTTGATAGCGGGTAAAAAGAACGGTATTATCCAGCCGCGCCGAGAAGAAATCGGGTTTGAAGGAAAGGCGATAGGGCTGTGCTTTTAGTTTCAGGTAGGTGCTGTCTTTGATGGATGGGTCGAGCAGCAGGCTGGTATCGAGGCGGCGGCCCGTTGCCGTGGAGATATACGTCTGCACCGCGCCGGTATCGGGGCCAAATTCCGACTGATATACCTGCCGGGGCGCTGCCGGTCGGGTGCTGCTGTCGGGCCTTGGATTTCCGGAAATAAACGGCCCACTCATGCGGCGTTCCTGCTCGCGCATTTCCAGTTCTTTGCGCAGCAGACTTGTAACCTGTGGCGTGGCTGCGGGCGTGTCTTTTTCCGGAATCCGCACCGGCTGTTGATACACCGAAAAGCCTTCGGCATCTTCGAGCACATACATCACGCGGTCGTTGGCCGGCGTGTATTGATGATAAAGGATGCTCTGCGGCAGATTGGTTACCGGCACGCCATAGGCCGAATCCATGTTGCGCACATCGCGGCCAAAAATAGAGACATACTGATTGCGAATGCCCGTGCTGTCGTCGAGATAGGCAAAATGATCCGCGCCAAACTGAATGGGCTGGCTGATGGTTTCGCCCTGACGGCTGCGGCTGAGCTGCGTGAGTTCCGGGCTTTCGGTAGTGGTGTTGTAGAAAAAAGCGTTCATCGGGCCGGTGGGCAGCACGTTCACCTCTGCCGGCACGTCGAGGTTGGGCGCGGGCCGGTTGGAGAGAAATGCCAGTCCTTTCCGGAAACCGCCGCTCACATACCAGGGCTGAATATCATCCCACACATCATTAGTAATGGCCGTGAGGCGCGAGCCACGAATCCGGAAATCATATAAATCGGTCTGGCTCTTTTTGATTGCCGAGAACACCAGCCGCGTGTTATCTTCTACGAAGGTCATTCCCAGCACGCGGTCGAAGCGGTTGTCGGGCACTTTCACATTCTGGATGCGGCCTTTCAGCGCGTTGTAGATCCGCAGGCGCGTCTTGCGTCCGTCGCGATAAAGAATCGCCAGGTTAAAGCCGTCGTTGCTCCAGCTCAGCAGCGGATAATCGGGGTCGGGGCGCAGTTCGTTATAGTCGTGCTGTCCGGTAGAGATAATGGTGGAAGTAGTTGCCTGTCCGGAAATGCGTTGCAACACCACTTCAAAAACGCCCTGTTTCCAGCGGGTGTAGGCAATATCTCTGCCGCTGGGCGATACTTTAATGTCGCGGATGACGGCCCCATCGCCGGGGCGTTTCACCACCGCAAGGCGGGTGGCTTTTTCCGGCATTTGCTGCCGGGCAGAATCAAGCACATATTGCTCGCGGAAATAGCGCAGCAGCGAGTCGCCCGCCATGCGCTCTTTGATGCCCAGCAGGGCTTTGATGCCGCCATTGGCCGAGCCGCGCACCCGCATCGCGTGGAGCAATCCCTTCACCTCGCGCGGGCCTCTGATGTCGGATATCCATTTCCAGAACGCTTTTCCGGAAATTTCGGGTTGCGCCTCGGCCAGCAGGTAGAAGCTGGGCCGCTCCTGAGAGGCAGTCAGGGCCTTCCATTGCGCGTCGGCCTGCGTATCCCAGCCATCGGTCATGTAGGCGATGAATCCTTCGGTTACCCAGGGCGGCAGGTTGAGGTTCACATAGTTTTTCACCATCTCGCGCGCCGATTCGCCAAAGAGCATCCGCTCTATCACGACGCGCCCCATGCCGATGCGCAGTTGGCGGCGCAGGTCGGTATGCACACCGGTGAAATACACCACCAGTTGATCGCCCACAAGGTTTACGGTTCCGGTAGGCACGTCGCGCAGCTCGGATTCCCAGCGCAGGCCGGTGTTGCTCTGCCGGTATTCGTCGTATTGGTTATAGAGAATGATGTTGAAGCGTTTTGGAAAACGGCCTTCCAGCTTTTTCTCAATCGCGCCGATGTCTTTCTCGGCCTGCTCGGCCACATAGCGCGCCAGGCTGCGCCCGGAGCGGTCGTAGTGATAGATGCGGAAATGCTCGGTATCGAAGAAGCGCCACTCAAAAGTGCGATATTGCACCCGGTTTTGCCCGAATACCTCGGTATTGGTCTGAGCATATAAAGAGGTTCCACAGTCCGTCAGCAGCGCCGCCACAAGCAGGGCAGCACCTTTGAAAAAGGCAGCGAAAGACCGGTTTCGGTTCATCATAACAACAGAAATAACGCAGGAAAAGGATGCCGGGTTGCGCAGGCCGCTTCCGCTCCTAAAATTACTGCTCAAAACCCAGCGCACTATGTTACAAATTCAGGCCTTCACTTTCAATCCCTTCGCCGAGAACACCTATCTGCTCTCGGATGCCGATAAAAACGGCTGGATTATTGACCCCGGTATGTCGAACGCCCACGAGTGGGCGCAAATGGCGCAGGCCATCGAATCGCAGGGCCTCCGCCCGCAGGCCATCTTGAATACTCACGCCCATATTGACCATATCCTGGGCATCCCGGCGCTCACAGAGAAATACAATATTCCCTTTGCCCTGCATCCGCTCGATTCGCCGGTGCTGACAGGTGCCGCCACGAGCGCCCTGATGTTTGGCATCAATGGTTTCACGCCGCCCGTCGTTACGCAGCATCTCTCGGAAGAAATACCATTGCGCCTGGGCAAACACACGCTCCAGGTGTTGCTCACACCCGGCCACTCGCCCGGATCGGTGTGTTTCTACAACGAAAAAGACGGCTGGCTCATCGGCGGCGATGTCTTGTTTAACGGTTCGGTAGGCCGCACCGACCTGCCCGGCGGACATACCGAGACGCTGATGAACAGCATCCGTACGCAGCTCTATACCCTGCCCAACGAAGTGGTGGTGTATCCCGGCCACGGCCCCGCTACTACCATCGGTGCCGAGAAGAAGAGCAATCCGTTTGTCCGGGGATAAGCCGGCTTGCAATGCCGCGTAGGCAGGAAATTTCCGGAAAAAGGGGCTTATACCAAATAGACAGCTAAAATGAANNGGCCGGGGGTGAGGCTAACGGTGCATGATTTAGCAGTCTAAACGGCATTAAACCCATAAGGTTTTTAAAAACCTTATGGGTTTTTGAAACCCGCGCTGCGGCAACCGGAATTTTTCCGGCGAAATAAGCCGCGCTTTTTTTACCATAAAATTTACCAGTATCCCCCACCCTTTAACGCTTCCTTGAAAGCGCCGCTACGACGGGCTTTTTAAATTCGCATCCCGGAAAGAAAAAAGCCTTTAGAAAGAGATGAAAAATCATCGTAGAAACGCCCTTTTGCTGCTGGCATTGGTGGCCACCGGCCTCTCTGCAAACGCCCAGAAAACCATAGTACTCAAGCAGGATGCCGACCGACCGCAGACCGTTGTGGAGGCCGACAAGGGATATGTGATTGTGAACGGCGACACCGTTGTGCGCCCCGGCGAAACGGCCTATCGCAAAATTGTAATCGACCGCGAGAGCGACGCGCCCGGCGTGGGCGGCTTCGGTGGTGGTGGTTGGGGTTCCGGAAATGCGGGCAAGGCAACGGCGCAGCAGGCACGCCTCGGTGCTCTTCTGGAGCCGGAACAATCCAAAGGCGGCGCGGCCATCCGCGAGGTACAGCCCGGTTCTCCTGCACAAGCCGCCGGCCTGAAGGCGGGCGACAAGATTACGGCCGTGGATGGCTCCACCATTGCAGATGCGCAGGAGCTGGTTGCGGTTATCAGCAGCCATGCGCCCGACGACACCGTGAACATTGAATATGAGCGGGGCGGCAAAAAACGCACGACAACCGCCTACCTGGAGGGCGCACCGGTGGAGAAGCGCAGCCGGCCCGGCGGCGGGATTTTCGGAATGCCGGGCGAGGGCTTTGGCGGCGATCTGGGCAGCCTCTTTGGCGATGGAATGCCCTTTGGGGGCCGGGGCCGCGCCGCCGCCGAGACTCCCAAAATCGGCATCTCGGTGCAGGAACGCATGGACGGCAACGGTGTGGAAACGCTTGACGTAAGCAGCGGCAGCGTGGCCGATAAGGCGGGTCTGCGCAAGGGCGATGTCATCACCCAGCTGGGCGACACCAAAATAGACTCGCCGCAAACCCTGCAGGAAGCCATCCGCCGGCAGCAGGGCGCTGAAATCACCCTCCGGTATCAGCGCAGCGGCAAGGCGATGACGGCGAAAATTGCCCTGCCGAAGAGCCTGACGAAGATGGAGATGTAGCCGTCGGGTTTTTTTTCCGGGAAATAAGGGAGATTTCAGGGAGAACGATTTCGGTGCGCAGCCAACTACCGCTGCCGGGAATTGCGCCGAAACAGTGTCCACAGTGTCCACAGCGCCCACCGCCCGACAAGTACAAGGCATCTAATGCATATGCCTTCGCCCAGCACCGGGCCTACAAGCCGCTTATACTTCGCAATGGGTAAATTAGTGGAACAATTGCGACGAAAGGCTTGCTATTGTTGGACTTCCCAACGAATTGCACCTCAAAAAGCAGGTTTAGGAGTATCAAACTTATTTATGCCTTGCACAGTATATAACCACCGGATGTCGCACTGGTCAGTTGAATTCAGCGTGCTTTAAAACAGGCTCCTCTTGCGCCATGATCCGGGCGCTTCCGGTGGTGGCATCAGGTGCCTGAGGAGCCGGCCCGGCATCTCATTTCCGGAAACTATCCCTTAGGAATTTCCCGCGTCATCGTTTGGCGCATCTGCGGAATACATTCGTAGCATCATCGAAAATTATCCTCCTTATGCACGAAAACCTGAAAGCCGCCATCCGGAAAATTGAAAAAGCCGGCAATGCATTTAACGCTGTCATGGCCAGCCCAAACAACGCGTATGCCGAAGAATATGAGCTTGATGCCTATCGTACTATTTTTGAATACATTATTTCCGGAAATATCCGCTTTGGAGACTATGACTGGGACGCGCTTCGTGCGTCGTATGAAGACGAGGGCATCCTGGAAGTAACAGATACGCTTTATGAAATTCACCGGACGGTCTCCAACTCCGAACCTGCTTACACCGATGAGGCCATTCCGCTGGAAGTAGTGGCGCTGTTCTACACGATTGATACGGCGTTTCACTACCCAGGTATGGAAGGAAGCAAGCCGGTATTATACGTGGATATGGACAACGTGATTGTAGATTTTCCGGGCGCTTTTCCGCTGGTAGCGCCGGCGCTGCTGGAGCAATATGCCGATGACAAAGACGAAATTCCGGGCATCTTCGCACTGATGCCGCCGCTGCCGGGCGCTCTTGCGGCCCTGGAAAACTCTACCGCCACTTCGACCTGTATCTCCTTTCTACCGCGCCCTGGCAAAACCCGTCTGCCTGGCACGACAAGGTGGCATGGGTGCATAAACACCTACCCATTGTGGGCTACAAACGCCTGATTCTCAGCCATCACAAGCATCTCTGCCGGGGCGCGTACCTGATAGACGACCGCACTCACAACGGCGTATTGCGTTTTTGCGGCGAGCACATCCACTTCGGAACCGAAAAATTTCCGGATTGGGATGCGGTTCTGCGTCATTTGCTGAACGATGCGATGGCAGCCGAAGCGCCTGCCCGCAGGTCGCAGGAGTAATTACCAAAAGAAATTGGGCTGTATGGTATGGCCGTTCCAGGAAGCAATAGGCTCGCAGAGGCGCAAAGACGCAGAGAAAGCGCCGCACCATTCCGGGAATACCATTCTGCTTCGCCCGTCCATCCTTCGCTATACAATCCATCCAAATATGCCCGCACTTTATTACTTCCCTGGTTATGGCGGCGGCCCGCACTCTACCACCTATCAGGCACTGCTGGCTGAATTTCCGGAAACCAAAGTACTTCTTTACGACAATGAAAATGCGGAGAGCGCCTTTACGCAGTTAAAAGAACAGCTTCGGGATGTGGCGACAGATGCGCTTTTCATCGGTCAGAGCCTCGGTGGCTTCTGGGCGCATCATTTTGCGCTTCTCCACAATCAGAAAGCCCTGCTGATTAACCCCAGCTTCCGTCCTTTTGAATCGCTGCGGAAGTATGGTCTTTCGGAAGAAGCGCTGACTGGTTTCCGGAAATATGACCGGCCCGATATACTGCGAGAGCCGCCCACCGTTATCCTTTCCAAAGAGGATACGGTAGTGAATCCCGCACCGGTTTTTGAGCGCTACAAAGGCAAAGCGCGGTTTATTTATGTGGAAGGCGGCCACCGGTTCCGGCACTACGATGTTCTTTTTAGGGAGATTCGGGAAATACAGGAAACGGAGCGCCTTGGCCAGACGGCGTGAAGAGGTGTTTTTTGCCTGCATGGCGGAAGGCGCTGGCGCCACGCATCGGCGGGGGGGCTTCCAGAGCGGGTCATTGGCAGGCGGCAAGCCTTAAAACTGCATTTCGTCGGGCAATACGCTTAGTACGTCAATAGCCTGAAGGATGGCATGACCGGCAGCAATGCTGTTTTGTGCTTTGCTGTGCAATACGCCGCGCAGCGTTCCTACTGTTAGCATGGCAAAGTGAGCGGCGGCCATCCGGGGGAGGATTATCTTTTCTTCCCCGCGCACCAGTTTTGTATTCCAGTCGTCTGGAAGAATGGCAAAAGAACAGGCGACTTCCGCTACCATAAACACATCGCTGGGGCGCTGCTCGTGGACTAATTGCGCCAGGGCACTTACGATAAGGGTATGTCGTTCCTTATCGCAAAAGAACTGAAGGCTCAAATTGCCCGCTATGGCCGGGTCATCCGGCACGAAATGCTGGGGCAGGAAGGCATACTGACGGGTTTCAATGTCGCTTATCCGGAAGCCGACAGCGACCTGGGGCGGATTGGGTGCTTTATCAGTTAGCATTGGGCGCTTGCGTAAGTGGCTGCGGAAGCCAGGTTTTCATATCCTGCACGATCTGCCCGGGCGGCGCCATTAGCCAGGATGGGTGCCTGAAATTGCCGGCTTTTTACCGGCTGCGGGCTAAAGAGCTTTTCGCAGATGGCCGAGCACATGGCCTTAAAGGAAACCGTAACAGGGACTGCCGCGACAGTAGTGCTCTTTTGTGGCACTGCCTGCGCGTAAAAGTGTTGCAGACGCATCTCCAGCGCCGTTTCCAGCTTTTGGATGGTATCCTGCGTCAGGTTTTCTTTTCCTTTTACGATGTGGTTTATCCATTGACGGCTACAGCCCAGCTTCTCAGCAAAGGAAGCCTGGGTATGGCCCTTTTCTCGCAGGGCCTGCAAGAGCGCCAGCCCGAATTCGGTATGCCGCTTTTGTTCCGGCAGGCTATCGGCGGCGGCTTCCAGAAAATTCCGGAAATCCTGCCGTCCATCGGAAGAAAGCGCCTGCAACCGTTGCCCGACCGACTTTGGACGGGTTGCTTTGGGAGACTCGGAAGAAGGATGTTGTTTCAATTTCTATCGGTTCAGTTAAAAAAGTCCTGCTTCGTGGAGCGCGTCATCGTCAAAAATGCCGTTCTCTTTCAGCCAGTCTCTCGTTTTATGAATAACAGCCAGCGCCCGACGGGTGTTTTCATGGTCTTTCATTTCTAAGGTGAGCTTAACAGCGCCCCCGGTAATGAGGTAGCAATTCTGTGCCAGGCGAATGGCGTAGAGGCGAAGCCATCGAGGCGGGAGCGAATCGTTTTTTGCCTTAGAAAGGTCCAGTTCCTGATAGTCGTATTGCGCATTACTCAAAAACCGGAACAATTCGTCCAAAGACCCGCTGTCGTTGTGTTGACGCAGGAGTTCCTGAAAAGCCAGCGCCTGTCGCCTGACCAGAAGCGCCGCATAAAGGGCGTTTTCTTCCGGGGCAGCTTCAAAGAGTTTGTACTTTTCAAAATATCCGGAGCATAGGAAATCATGATTGGCAAGGAAGAACTCCTCTAACGCATCGGTATCCTGCCAGAAGGCAAGCGTTTGGGAAAGAGCATCATCGGGTGCGCCGGGATAAGACGGCTTCTCTATTCGGAGCGCGAATACCCGGTCTGCAAAGATAGTTCTAAGTCTCAAAATGTCAAGCTATAGGTTTACAAATTTGTCTCTTCCCGTCTCCGGGTTGCACAGCGCCGCTTATTACGCTGCCGGAAATTTACAAATAAAAGTACACTCTTACCGCGTCAGTGTCGGCCTTTTCGGACACTATAGCTTCGCCCTAAAATGTTCCCTTTCGCGCCTTCGGCCTCCCACGCCGGACGTGCTGCTCCTTCGTACCTTTGCAGCCTAAAAAATCCGGCTGCTACTCGTGTGGCCTTCTCCTTTTTCCATGAAGCTTTTTGAAACTCAGGCGCGCGAATTTGAAGCCCGCCACCTTGGCCCCCGCGAAGCCGATCAAGCCGCTATGCTCCAAACCATTGGCATGGATAGTTTAGCCGAGTTGATAGGCCGCACCGTGCCGCCCGCCATCCGTATGGAAGGCACGATGAACCTCCCGCCTTCGCTGAGCGAAAGCGACTACCTGCGCGAACTGAAAAACACCTCGCTGCGCAACAAGGTTTTCCGGAATTTCATCGGTCAGGGCTACTACGATACCCTTACGCCTTCGGTAATTCTGCGCAATGTGTTTGAAAACCCGGGCTGGTACACCCAATACACGCCCTATCAGGCCGAGATTTCGCAGGGGCGACTAGAAAGCCTGCTCAACTTTCAGACGATGGTGAGCGACCTCACCGGCCTGCCCATCGCCAACGCCTCGCTGCTCGATGAAGGCACCGCCGCCGCCGAAGCAATGGGTATGTTCTTCGCCGCCAAAAACAAAAGCACCGACAAGCCGGAACGTGCGAAGTTTTTTGTGGACGAAAACACTTTTCCGCAAACCAAAGCGGTGCTCCTCACCCGCGCCGAGCCGCTGAAAATTGAAGTCGTTTTTGGCGATTACAAAACCGCCCAACTGGACGAAAACTACTTCGGCGCGCTGGTGCAATATCCCAACGACAAAGGCAGCATTGAAGATTATGCCGCTTTTGTGGAGAAAGTACACGCCGCCGGTGCACTCGTGGCCTTTGCGACCGACCTGCTGGCCCTCACCCTGCTGAAAACACCCGGCGAACTGGATGCCGACGTGGCCCTCGGCAACTCGCAGCGTCTGGGCGTTCCGCTGGGCTATGGTGGTCCGCACGCTGCGTTCTTTGCCACCAAAGACGAGTTTAAACGCTCCATTCCGGGCCGCATTATCGGCGTTTCAATGGATGCTTCCGGAAAGCGGGCGCTGCGCATGGCGCTGCAAACGCGCGAGCAACACATCAAGCGCGAAAAAGCCACTTCCAACATTTGCACGGCGCAGGCACTGCTGGCCAATATGGCGGCCATGTATGCCGTTTATCACGGGCCGGAAGGGCTTAAAAACATTGCCCACCGCATATCCGTATTGGCCCACGCGTTGGCCGAAGCCCTGCGCGAAGCGGGTGTGGAAGTATTGAATAATACCCATTTTGACACGCTGTGGATTCAGGTGGAAGACGCAGATGCCATCCGCGAAAAAGCCGAGGAAGCGCACATCAACCTGCGGTATTTTGAGAATGGTAATATTGGCATTTCTCTGGATGAAACCACTACGCTGAGCGATGTCTCCGACCTCGTAGCTCTTTTTGGCGGCAACGAAAGCCCGGCGGTACTCAATGCCCGCAACGAGCTGGACGGTATTCCGGAAAACCTCGCCCGCACGAGCGATTTCCTGCAACACGAGGTCTTCAACCGCTATCACTCCGAGACGCAGATGATGCGCTACCTGCGCCTGCTGGAAGGCAAAGACCTGAGCCTGAACTGGAGCATGATTCCGCTCGGAAGCTGCACCATGAAGCTCAACGCCGCTACCGAGATGATTCCGCTTTCCTGGAGCCACTGGAGCAAGATGCACCCGTTTGTGCCCCGCGAACAGGCGGCGGGCTACGGTCAAATCGCTGCCGAACTGGAACGCTACCTGAGCGTGATTACCGGTTTTGATGCCTGCTCTTTGCAACCCAACTCGGGTGCCAACGGCGAATATGCGGGTCTGCTCACCATCCGCGCCTACCACAAGGCCAACGGACAAGGCCACCGCGACGTAATGTTGATTCCGATTTCGGCACACGGCACCAACCCGGCCTCGGCGGTGATGGCGGGCTACAAAGTCGTGGTGGTGAAAGCCCTTGAGAACGGTTCCATCGACGTGGCTGACCTCAAGGCAAAAGCCGAGCAATACGCCGACCGCCTCGCCGGCATCATGATTACCTACCCGAGCACCTACGGCATCTATGAGGAGACGGTGATGGAAATCAACAACATCATCCACCAAAACGGCGGACAGGTGTATATGGACGGCGCAAACATGAACGCACAAGTGGGCCTCACCGCTCCCGGCCTCGTGGGTGCCGACGTGTGTCACCTGAACCTGCACAAAACCTTTGCGATTCCGCACGGCGGCGGCGGCCCGGGCATGGGACCTATCTGCTGCAAAGCGCATCTGGCGCCCTTCCTGCCAAGCCCCTCCCCGGCCCTCCCCG
>DDEO01000066.1 GCA_002336725.1 Bacteroidetes bacterium UBA1952
TCCATTATGTGGGTCAGCGTCATTTAGGGCTACCAAATTGAAAATGGCATTATACCCGAAGCATTTCGTCAGGATGGTATTTGGGGAATGATGCGGAATCTCCTCTGCGCCTCTGCGTCTCTGCGTGAGATTACTTCCTACGCCCACCTTCCTCCGGTATTACCCATGCAAAATGCTCCGCAGCACATCCAAAGAACGGATGTTGCCCAGGTGGTCGGTGTGGCGTTGCAGAAAGGCGATATACCAATCCAAAACGCGCTGACGGGCATCCGGCGGGGCCATCACCGTAACGATTTCGGGCAGGCTGCGGGCGGTCAGGAAGACGTTCATCAGCCGCACGTCGTCTTCGGAGAGCGCCGTGCCGGAGAAAGGCAGATGCGGCGAGAAGCCGCCTTCGGCAAGGTCTAAATAAGGTGTTTCGGGACTGTAATTTCCGGAAACCGAGTAGCCCATCAGTTCGCCGCAGCGAATGAGGAAGAACAAGGGAAGGTGGGCACAGAAATCGGCCGGCAGGCTGTCGGTGTCCTGCAAAAAAGCGGTGGCAAAATCAAAGACTTCCGGTGCCGGCGCGTCGGGTGGCAAGAGGCGCAGCAAAATCTCAATCACAAACAAGGCAATGCTGTTCTTGACGACTTCCTCGGTAATGGTTTGGTAGAGGAATGCCGGCTCAAACTCGCGTACCAGGTGCATATTCTGCCCGGGCCGGTCGTAGGCCACCAAGTTGAGTTGCGAAGCGGGTTGCAACAGTCCGGCGCGGCTGCTACGGGTTTTGGTGCCTTTCCGAACGCCTTTGAGGATAAAGGTTTGCACGCCCTTATTGCGGGTAAAAGCGGTGGTAATCAGGCTGGTTTCGCCAAATTTTATGGAGCGCAGCACCAGGCAGCTGTGCGATAGCATCATGGTTTATAAAAACAAAATTCGGGGCGGGAAGTTGCCCCGCCAGATGCGTCTGTCTGTTTCTTTGCGCATCAGCCTGACCGTTTGTAATCACACACATTAGCTCCTTGCTCTGCGATTCGGGGCAGCGGGAACAGCGATGTCTTTATTTTCCGGAGGCATTCAGGCCCTTTGGGTTGTCCGGCAGCTACTGCTTCCCATTCTTCTATCCTGCGAGTACACCGTTCCTGGCAATAGCGCCCCACCCGTCTCTTAAAAAAAAGCACCGTTTCCGGAAATGGAAACGGTGCTCTTATATCAAAAACAGCGTTTAAAGCCTGTTTAAAGATGCCTTAGATACGACGACCCGCGTTCGGTCCGCCTACGCCACGGCTCGGACGACCCGCGCCCTGCTTCGGACGACCGTTGTTGTTGCCGCCGGGTCCGCGACCGCCACCGCTACGACCGCGACCGCCGCCTTCACCGCGCTCGCCCCGTCCACGGCCTTCGCCGCTTTCGTTGCCGCCGCCGTCTTCGTCAGCGTTCATCAGCGTGTCTTCGTTGCCTTCTTCGGCAGCGTCTTCTTCGCCGGCTTCTTTGGCTTGTGCGCGTTCGTCGAGGCCCTCCAGAATGGCGGCTACGAGGTAGTTGGTAACGATAGCAATCGACTTGGTTGCGTCATCGTTGGCCGGAACGGCAAAGTCCACTTTAGACGGGTCCGAGTTGGTATCCACCATAGCGAAAGTGGTGATACCGAGGCGCTTGGCTTCTGCCAGGGCGATGTGCTCGTGCGTGATGTCCACCATAAAAATGGCAGCAGGGGTGCGGCTCATTTGGGAGATACCGCCCAGCACTTTGTCCATCTTATCGCGGCTGCGCGTCAGCGTCAGGCGCTCTTTTTTGGTAACAGAGTCCATCGTGCCGTCGGCCAGCATCTTGTCGATGGTCTGCATTTTCTTCACCGAGCGGCGGATGGTGTTGAAGTTGGTCAGCATCCCACCCAGCCAGCGGTCGGTAACGAAAGGCATACCCACTTTCTGAGCAGCTTCGGCTACGATTTCTTTTGCCTGCTTTTTGGTAGCCACAAACATGATTTTCTTACCGCTCTTCGCGATTTGCTTCAGGGCGGCGGCGCTCTCTTCCAGGCCTTCGATGGTCTTGTTGAGGTCGATGATGTGGATACCGTTTTTCTCTGCAAAGATGTAAGGCAGCATCTTCGGGTTCCATTTTTTCTTCAGGTGGCCAAAGTGAACACCGGCTTCCAGCAGTTGCTGGTGAAGGCTTTTATTTTCTTCCATTTTTTTGAAGATTAAAGTAGATAGACAAAAGACAAAAGAGGGAGGCTGCCGCTAAATCGTTTTGTTGGGGCGATTCAGCAGGCCATAAGTCATCTTTTGAACCTCTACGATCTGATGTTGAAGGTGATGAAATGCAGATTCTTCGATAAAGCCGAGCTTTTGGCTGATGATAGCCTGCGTCTCCAGCTCATAAGAAGAACCCAGAGAAATAGACAAAAAGCTGTCAAATGCCGGGTCGGAATGGCGACCGCAACCTTCCGCAATATTGGAAGGAACCGACACTGCCGCGCGTTGCATCTGAGAAACAAGATTGAACTTTTCCGGGGCGGGGAAAGCTGCAACGACCTTGTAAACTTCAACGGCAAGGTCAATGCTCTTGTGCCATACTTTGAGTTCCCGGAAATTGTTCATACTCTTTTGTCTTTTGTCTCCTGTCTTTTGTCTGCGATTAGCGTTTAGAGAACTGGAATGCACGGCGGGCTTTGCGCTTACCGAATTTCTTGCGTTCCACCATGCGCGGGTCGCGGGTCATGAGGCCTTCTTTCTTCAGCAGCGGGCGATAGGTTTCGTCCATTTGCGTCAGGGCGCGGGCGATGCCCAGCTTGATGGCTTCTGCCTGGCCTTTCTGGCCGCCGCCGTTTACGGTTGCCACAATGTCAAAGCCGGTGGTGCCGCCTTCGATGGTTTTCAGGGGCAATTCTACCTGATTTTGCAGATACATTACCGGAAAGTACGCTTTATATTCTTTGCCGTTTACGGTTACGTTGCCGGTGCCTTTAGACATATACACACGGGCAACCGCGTTCTTGCGGCGACCTACGGCGTTTTTTTGCTTTTCCATTCGGGGGAATTAAAAGTCTTGGGGATAATTGGGAAACAGGAACAAGGATTAAGCCTGTTGCTTGGATTTAATGCCTTCGATGGCCAGTGGCTGCGGCTTTTGCGCCGTGTGCGGATGGTCGGCGCTTTCATATACAAACAGCTTTTTGTACATCGCGCGGCCCAGGCGGTTTTTCGGCAGCATACCTTTTACGGCGCGCTCTACAGCTGTGTTCGGACGACGGGCCAGCAGCTTTTTCGCTGTCTCGCCTTTCTGACCACCGGGATAACCAGAATACGTCAGGTATTCTTTGTCTTCCATTTTGTTGCCGGTGAAAAGCACTTTGCCGGAGTTTACCACGATTACATAATCGCCGCAGTCGAAGTGGGGCGTGTAATACGCTTTGTTTTTGCCACGCAGCACGTGGGCAATTTTAGAGGCCATACGCCCCATGGTCTGATTGGTGGCATCTACCACATACCAGTTGCGCTCCACGATTTTTTCGTTGGCGCTTTGGGTTTTAAAGCTAAGGTGTCGCATTTCTTCTGTGAAATAAAAACAGATGGACTGCTGTTTGCCGGAAATTTCCGGAAATGCAGGGGCGCAAAAGTAGGGTTTTTATTTGTATAAATACACGCCTTTGTATAAAAATTTTTTCTTCGGAGCCATAATTGCATTGATTATCAATGCTTTTTCGGCCCAAAAATTTTTGTAGGATTGGGAGCCACCCGCCCATCGTAGAGACAAGGCATGCCTTGTCTCTACCGGAAAATCCTATTCTCCCACCAGCTTCCGCAGCCGCGCCTGCGCAATCGGGTGGTAGGCGTTGTGAAATTTCCGGAAATATTCCTTCGCCAGTTCGCCCTGTCCGGTTTCTTTCAAAGCCGTATAAAGCGGCGTAAGAAACTTCTGCCGGCCTACATGGCTGAGGAACTTTTCCATCGCCGGATAGGCGGGTTTGTACTTCGCAAAAATGGCCGTTTCAAACCACAGGTCGGCGATTTCGCTGTTGCCGGTTTGGGTGAATTTAAAAGCGTCGTCGAGCGCGCGCATTTGCGCTTCCGAAAGCGGACGCGGCATCTTGCGCAGGAAATGCAGCCATTCGTGGGTGGTCCATTGCGCAGTGGCGGCTTTGTCAATCGCGCCGTTTTGCAGGAAGGCATTGCGAGCGGCATTCACCTGCGTAAACCGGGCCGAATCGGCGCGTGGCGCATTCGGCGGAATGCCGGGGCCATATACCCATTCGTTGATGCGGAGCGATTTTTCCAACGTACTGTCTTTATCAGAAAACTGCGCGTGGAGTTCCCGCAAAAACTGCCCGGTGGTGATGCTGCCGAAGGCGTGTTTATCAAAATAGCTTTTCAGGAAAGCGTCCCATTGGTCGCGGCCAACCTTTTGCTCTATCAGCCACAACAGCAGCGAGCCTTTTTCATACGGCACATCGCTCAGGCAGTCTTCGGGGTCTTTACCGGCAAGGTCGTTTTGGAGCCAGGTCTGCCGGCTTGTGGGGCCAAATTCTGCCACTGCTTTTTCCAGGTCCTGATAGCCCAGTTCCCAGAGCATATCCACATAACTCTTGCCCAGCATCGCCTCGGTGATGCGCCGCTCGATATACACCGTGAAGCCTTCGTTCATCCAGATATCGTCCCAGGTGGCGCTCGTTACCAGGTTGCCGCTCCAGTTGTGGGCCAGTTCATGGGCAATGAGGTTGGCGAGGCTGCGGTCGCCTGCCAGGATGGTAGGCGTGGCAAAGGTGAGGCGCGGGTTTTCCATGCCGCCAATCGGGAAGCCGGGCGGCAGGATGAGCACATCGTAGCGCCCCCAGCGATACGGGCCGTAAAGTTTTTCGGCAATGGCAATCATTTTGGGCATCTCGGCCAGTTCCCACGCCGCGCGGGAGAGGCGCGACGGCTCGGCATAAACACCCGTGCGGGCATCTACTTTCTGAAACTCAATTTTGCCCACGGCCAGCGCCACGAGGTAGGCCGGAATGGGTTCTTCCATTTGGAAATGATAAATGCCGGAATCGTTGAGCGCCTGTGGGTTGGTGGCACTCATCAGCGCCATCAGGTTTTTAGGAACGGTGATGCGCGCGTCGTAGGTGAAGCGGATGCCGGGGCCGTCGGGTGCGGGAATCCACGAGCGCGTGTGGATGGCTTCGCCCTGCGTATAGAGGAAAGGCGCGGCTTTGAGGTCGGTTTGTTCGGGTGTCAGCCATTGCAGCGCCGAGGCGTTGGGCGCAGCCGCATATTCGATACGCACTTCGCGCGTGTTGGGTGCAATCGGGATGTGCAGGCCCGTTCCCAGAAACGGCATTTCCTTTCCGACATACCAGGCGACCGGCTGCCCGTCGGCCAGAACTTTGGAGATTTGCAGGCCGGCGTTGTCGGTAACAAATTCTTTGGCGCCGCCGAAGTTTTCAATCGTCCAGGTGGCTGCGCCGGCAAGTTGTTTTTTAGAGAAATCCACCGCCAGATCCAGCGAAAGATGTTGCGGCTTTACGCTATCGGTGTTGGATAGGGTATGTGGGTCTTTGACGACAACTGAGTCTTGGGCAGCCAGAGCGTTGCCGGTGTTTTGGGGCGCAGAAGAGGTGCAGGCGGCGAGTAAAACCGGTGCGAGCAGGAGTGTACGAGAGAAATTCATGGGCAAGGGTCAAAAATAGAGCACGGTTCATGTTTCATGTGTCATGTTTCATGTTTCATGTTTCATGTTTTATGGAACACAGATAACGCGGATGACAGGGATTTTCCCGGAAATAGCCAACCAAAATCTACCCATCCGCCCTATCAACAACCGCCATCCGCAGGGCGACCACATAGGGTCGCCCCTACAAATTTGACGGCTGCGGCGTACCTTGGCGCTTCGTTGCCACTGCACTCGTATGAAACGCGCTTCCCTCTACACGCTTACGGCCTTCGCCGTCCTTATTTCGTTCAGCTCCTGCGTTCGGGAATATACCTGCCAATGCACCATTAAATATACCGGTCAGGCGGGCTTGCCGGCAGATGTTCACCGCGAATATCCCATCCGCGACACGAAAGGCACAGCACGCGACATCTGTCAGGGAAATTCCCAAAAACCCAAAGAGCAGGGCGGTATCACGACCGAAGAAACCTGCGATTTGTATTAAAAAGGCAGGCCAAACGGGCCGTCGGTATGGGTGATTTCCGGAAATTTCCGGAAATTTTTAGTTGCCCAGATACGTGCGCAGCGCAGCACAGTGTCCATCGGTGCGCAGGCGCGAGATGGCCTTGTCTTTAATCTGCCGCACCCGCTCGCGGGTCAGGGCAAAACGCTCGCCGATATCTTCGAGGCTCATCGGGTGTTCCATGCCGATGCCGAAATAGAGTTTCAAAACATCCTGCTGCCGCTCCGAGAGCAGGAGCATGGCCATGGCGATTTCGCTGCGCAGCGAGTCGTCGTGTGCAAGGGATATATCAGTGGCCTCGGCATTCGGATTGATTAATACATCCAGCAGGCTGCCGTCTTCGCCTTCCGAAAACGGTGCGTCCACGCTCACGTGGCGCGAGGCGCCGCTCAGGGTATTTTCCACTTCTTCCAATCCTATCTCCAGCAGTTCGGCCAGTTCTTCGGTGCTTGGTTCGCGCTCATATTCCTGCTCCAGCTGCGAGTAGGCGCGGCTGATACGATTGGAAAGGCCCACCTTATTGAGCGGCAGGCGTACGATGCGGCTCTGTTCGGCGAGCGCCTGCAGGATAGACTGCCGAATCCACCAGACGGCGTAGGAGATAAATTTAAAACCCCGCGTTTCGTCAAAGCGTTGCGCCGCCTTGATGAGGCCGAGGTTGCCTTCGTTGATGAGGTCGGAGAGGGAAAGCCCCTGATTTTGATATTGCTTGGCCACCGAAACCACAAAGCGCAAGTTGGCCTTGGTGAGTTTCTCCAGCGCCCGCTCGTCGCCCATGCGGATGCGCTCGGCGAGCGCCACTTCCTCCTCTGCGGTGATCAAATCCACCTTTCCGATTTCCTGCAAATATTTCTCGAGCGATTGGCTTTCGCGGTTGGTTATCGACTTGGTAATCTTGAGTTGACGCATCGACATAAGCAATGAAAAATTTGGGAACGGTGAGGAGAGAAGGGCCGGAATCAAAAATATTCCGTTAAATCAAAGCAAATCTAAGGGTATAATCCGGCTATTTCCAAAAAGAATTAAAGTGGTTTTAACAAAGGGGGCTTTCTAAGTCCCTTTTTTGTGTTATTATTACCGTGCAATAAAAAGACTTTCGATTTTGAAATCTCGCGAACTTTTTTATTATTGCATTCCCTTCCGTTCATTTTTCTTTTCTTTTCCGGAAAAGAAAGTTTAAAACCAAATAATGGCCAAACAGCGCGTGATGTACACCCTGGAGTTTCCTATCCGGTCTTCTCCAACCATTCTTTATGAATTTCTTTCTACCCCGGTTGGTTTGCAGGAATGGTTTGCCGATAAAGTGGATCAGCGGGACAATACTTTCTTCTTTAACTGGAATGGCAGTGTAGATGTGGCGGAGCGAATCGAAGCTTTTGAAAATATTTATGTTCGCTACCGCTGGGAACACTATGCGCCCGATGAGTTTTTTGAATTCCGGATTGAAATCAGCCCGGTAACTAACGAGACCATCCTGCGCATCTCTGATTTTGTGGACGATGCCTCGGAGATCAAAGATCAGGAGCGCCTCTGGAGCAGCCAGATAGCCGACCTCAAACACCGCATTGGCGCGTAGTCGGCTTTCCGGAAATACAGCAGTTTTCCGGCCCCATTCCGGCTCTTTCTTCTCCGCCTTTTCCGGAAAGAAAGAGCCGTTTTAATGTTCCTTTCTCACCGCTGCTGCCCAAACGGTCTTTAGCTTCGCCCGCAAGTGATTAAAAAACTCGACATCCTGCTCATCCGCAGTTTCGCAGGCCCTTTTCTGGCGTGGTTTTTCCTCACGCTCTTCGTGCTGGTGATGCAGTTCTTCTGGCTTTATATGGATGAATTGCTGGGCAAAGGGCTGGCCATCTCGCTGATTCTGGAACTGCTGCTCTACATGAGCACCACGCTCGTGCCGCTGGCGCTGCCGCTCGCCGTGCTGCTATCCACTATCATGACCTTTGGTAATATGGGCGAAAATTTTGAGCTGGTTGCCATCAAGAGTTCGGGCATCTCGCTCAACCGCTTCATGCGGCCTTTGCTGGTAACGATTGTTGCTTTGAGCTTCGGCGCTTTTCTGTTCAACAACCACGTCATTCCGGTTGCCAACCTCAAGGCGCTCTCGATGCTCTATGACCTGCGCAACTCCAAGCCCACGCTCAACATCCGCGCCGGGCAGTTCAACAACGATATTCCCAATTTCTCCATCCGTGTAGGCTCTAAAGACAAAGACGGCAAAACCATCCGCAACATCACCATCTACGACCACCTCAACAGCTATGGCAACGATAAAGTAGTGGTGGCCGAGAAAGGACAGATGCTGCCCTCGCGCGATGGCCGGCTGCTGGTGTTTCGCCTCTTCAACGGCTGGCGCTACGAAGAAGGGATGAACGGGCAGGAACATACACAGGTGCGGATGCACTTCCGGCAATGGGATAAGGTTTTTGACCTGTCTTCCTTCCGGATAAATAATACGGATCAGAACCTCTTTTCGGGCGATCAGAAAATGATGACTCTGGGACAGCTACAGGAACAGATTGACACGCTGCGCAAAACCAACAGCCAAACGGCACACTCGGCGCGGGGCTATCTCGCCTCTTATCTCTACCCGTTGAGCAGCCCGCAGGCAGACAGTATTTTCCGGAAATACCTGACGCAGGCGGCCCGGCAAACACCCGTTTCTTACAAAGAAAACTTTGCCGAAAGACTGCCCGACAGCTTGCGGTCGGGGCTGGTGCAAACGGCGTTGGGAAATATGCGCAACGCACAGCAACTCGTGGATATGACCGCCGTGAACGAACGCGCCGACAAAGACCGGATGATTCGTTTTCAGGTGGAGTGGCACCGGAAATTTACGATGGCCGCCGCCTGTATTTTGCTCTTCCTCATCGGTGCGCCGATGGGCGCTATCATCCGCAAGGGCGGGCTGGGAATGCCGATGCTGGCCTCGATAGTGCTGTTTCTGATTTGGTATATCCTGACGTTTGTGGGCGAAAAGCTGGTAACGAGCGGATCTTTGCCGCCCTGGCTGGGGATGTGGGGCAGCACCATCCTGCTGACACCGCTGGCGCTCTTTATCATCCGCAAGGCACGCAACGACTCGCCGCTTTTTCAAAAAGAATCCTATCTCCGTATCTGGAATGCGCTGCGCAGCCGTTTTGTGCGGCGCACGTCCATTCCTGCTTAAAAAAACTGCCTGTGCAAGACCATAATCCACCGAGCCTGTCGCCCCTGAATCCCTGGTTTTTCTATCCATTTTTTGCGTGGGTTCTTATCGGCGGCATCCTGCTGGGCAATTTCGACCGTCGGCAGCTTTTCGAAACTGTGAATGGCCACCACTCGGCGACGCTCGACACCTTTATGAGCGCCCTTACGCATTTCGGCACCGGCCCCATTATCCTTTTGGTATTGCTGCTGCTGATGGCCGTTCCCAAATTCCGGAATTGGTGGTTTATCCTCACGGCCGTGGTGTGCAATACGGTTCCGGCGCTGGTGATTCAGGGGCTGAAGGCCCTCTTCAATGCGCCGCGTCCCTTTGAATATTTCAAGTCTGATTCTTCCTGGATCCACTTCTCCCAAAGCTGGGGCGAGCGGCTGCATCACCACAGCTTTCCGTCGGGGCATTCCGGGGCGGCCTTTGCGCTGTATTGTATGCTGGCCCTGCTGTTGCCTGCCCGCTATCGGTGGCTGGGATTGCCCTTGCTTTTGTTCTCGCTGCTGGTGGGCTACAGCCGGTTGTATCTGGCGGCCCATTTCTTCGCCGATGTCTATGTAGGGTCTATTCTGGGAACGGTTCTTTCCACCACTTTTTTCTGGGTGATGAAAAGCAAGATCCATCATTTCTACGGCCCGAACGAAGCCCGGATGTCGGTGCATGAAAACTAAAAAAGCACTTCTTTTTATGGCTGTTTATCAACGCTACGGACTGATTGCCCTGCTGGGTGCGCTGCTTTTTCTGCCGGCGCTGGGCGCGGTGCATCTGTTCGACTGGGATGAGATCAATTTTGCCGAATGCGCCCGCGAGATGATCGTGAGCCACGATTATCTGCGCGTACAGATCGACTATCTGCCGTTCTGGGAAAAGCCGCCGCTGTTCATCTGGCTGCAAGTGCTTTCTATGAAGCTGCTGGGCGTAAACGAATACGCTGCCCGCTTCCCGAATGCGCTGGTCGGCATTGCCACGCTGCTATCGCTCTATCATGTAGGGCGCAGGACAGGCGGCGAGCGTCGCGGTTTGCTTTGGACAGGCTTTTATCTGGCCTCGTGGCTGCCGCATTTCTATTTCAAAACCGGCATCATCGACCCGCTGTTCAACCTGCTGATTTTTGGCGCGGTCTATCAGCTTTATCTTTTGAGGACATCCGTTCGCTGGCTGCCCAATGCGCTCTGGGGCGGGCTTTTTCTGGGGCTGGCCGTGCTTACTAAGGGGCCGGTGGCGCTGGTCGTAACGGGGCTGTGCTTCGCGGTGTATATTATCCGGACGCGCAGTTTTGCGGGCTTCGGATTCGGGCGGTTGCTGGCTTTTGCGGGCATCACGCTGGCAGTAGCTTCGTCGTGGTTTGTGGTAGAAGTAGCCAAGCATGGCTGGTGGTTTGTGCGCGAGTTTATCGCCTATCAGGCGGGCCTTTTCTCCCAAAACATTGCCGACCACGAAGAACCCTGGTATTATCATCCTATCGTGCTTTTGATTGGCGTTTTTCCGGCTTCGCTGCTGATGATACCTACGCGCAGCAAAGCCGCTCACCGCCACGAGACCGGCGAGAAAGATTTTACCCGCTGGATGTGGATTTTGTTCTGGGTGGTGCTGGTTCTTTTTTCTATCGTAAAGACCAAAATCGTTCACTACTCGTCGCTTTGCTACTTCCCCATGACGTATCTGGCCGCCCGCGAGGTAGAAGCGTTTCTGGAAGGCCGCAAAACGTTGCGAAAAGGCATTCAGGCGGGATTGTTGTTTCTGGGAACGGTGTGGGCTATTATCCTGATAGCACTGCCCGTTGTGGGCCTGAACAAAAAAGCTCTTATTCCGTATATCGCCGACCCGTTTGCGGTGGGCAACCTTCAGGCCGATGTGCCGTGGAGCTACTGGGAATGCGCGTGGGGCGTGTTGTATCTGGCGGGTATCTGGGCGGCGCTTTTGCTGCTACGCCGAAAGCCGCAGAAAGGGATTTGGGTGCTTTTTGCCGTGCAGATAATAGCCATTCAGGTAACGCTGCTGCATTTCACGCCCAAGATTGAAGCCTATTCGCAGCGCGCCGCCATTGCGTTTTTCAAGAGCAAGGCCGGGCAGGATGTGTATGTGCAGGTGGTGGGCTACAAGAGCTATGCGCAGCTTTTTTATTTCCGGAAAATGTCGCCGCAAACCCCTGCTTCGCGCAGCGAGGAATGGTTGCGCACCGGCCCGGTGGACAAGCCCACGTTTTTCGTGGCCAAGATTACCGAAAAAGAAAAACTATTGGCCGACCCGCTGCTGAAGTTTCTGGGAGAGAAGAATGGTTTTGTGTTTTTTGAGCGGAAGTAGGGGAGAGTAGAGACAAGGCACGCCTTGCCTCTACCTGTGCAGATATTATCACTACCTATTCTTTACCCACCCAGCCCGCACAAAAACGCCATCGTATCCGCACCATCCGCATAGTCGCAGAGAGCCGGTGTCTGAGCGCCGCCAAACGGGATTTCGCCGTGCCCTACAATCGCCTGAATGCGGTCGTCGGCCCGGAGCCTTTCGAGCAGCGCCGCGCGGTCGGTGTAAAACTGATAATGCAGCGTGGCAACGGCGGAAAAAGGAATCTCGTTTTCCACCAAAATCAAATTGTCGCTCACCAGATACGGAACCTTGTTGAGCAGATACAGCGCCAGGTGATAATCGTAATTATTCCGGAATTTATGGTGCTGCGTAATGTGCTTTTCGCCCTGCAACGCATCTAAGATTCGGGGTAGCGCATAGCCTTCCGGCAAAAATACCTGCGTAATGTTGCGGCAGCCCAGCCCGAAGTAATCAAACACATCGCGGCTCAGGGCCTGCAATTCCTCCGGTGTCTCGTCGCCGTCGAGCACGGCCACCGAGGTGCGCGATTGGCGTATCAGGTGCGGGCGGTTGCCGAAATACTGCTCAAAATACCGCGCCGAATTGTTGGAGCCGGTCGCTATATAAGCATCGCAGCCCTGAAGGCGCTCTACAAACTGAACGCGTACCATTTCCGCTTCGTCGAGGCTTCGCAAATAACCCACCAGATGCGGCAGCAGCACGTCATCTTTCGACGATAATTTGATTTGCAGGAAATGACCCGCCATAAATCCGCACAAAAAATCATGAAAGCCCACGAGCGGGATATTCCCGGCCATCACAATGCCCACCGTACACGATTTTTCCGGAAGATGATAACCAGAAACCCAGTCGCGCAACGCTTCGGGACGCAAAAAAGAGTGGGCAATGTTTTCGGCGGCCAGCCAGATGCTTTCGGGCGTAAACCAGCCGTTTTTGCGGGCGGCGAGGTCTTGAGCAGACAGCCATTCCGGCGCATCCGACAGCATATATTGCCCTAAGGCGGAAAGCAGGGCAATGCGTTTTTCTAAAAGAGACATAAAAAAGAAGGCAAACGGTGCGGCTGCAAAGCGTAATTTTGCGGCACAATTTTGAAGATTAGAACTCAGCTATGGCAATCAAAATAACGGACGAATGTATTAACTGCGGCGCTTGCGAGCCGGAGTGTCCCAACAACGCGATTTATGAAGGCGGCGTAGAATGGCGCATGGCCGACGGCACGGCCGTAACCGGCGACTATCAGCTACAGGACGGCAGCATCACCACCGCCGATGCCAAACACGCGCCCGTGGCGGTAGATATTTACTACATCGTACCCGACAAATGCACCGAATGCCAGGGCTTTCACGAAGAGCCGCAGTGCGCCGCCGTTTGCCCCGTCGATTGCTGCGTACCCGACGAAAACCATGTGGAAACGCCGGAAGAATTGCTGATAAAGAAAGACAAGATGCACTTGTAGGAGCGGACCTCGGCCCCCCCTCAATCCCCCCGAAGGGGGGAGGTTTTCCCCCTTTTTGAAAGCCCGTTTTCCGGAAATGGAAAATGGGCTTTTTTGGGGAGCTTTTTCGGAGAAACGGTCTTGTAGTAGGACCGCGCCAAGAGGCGCGTTCTGTTATACATATCAATGGCGAGGCGTTCGTACAGAGGGATTCGTGCAAATCAATCCTCTACTACCGGCAACCGTTAGAATGTACCTACAGCCCTCATCAACAACAATCAACCTTCACCAACAAAAATCAACCCTCATCAACCCCATCAACAACAATCAACCTTCATCAACCCCTCACTCCTCACCCGCTCAACACTCCTTCAATCCCAGCGGGATATGCACTGCAAGCCCGCCTTCTGCCGTTTCTTTATATTTGGCATTCATGTCGAGAGCGGTTTCCCACATCGTTTCTACTACATTGTCGAGCGATACGCGGGCATTATCGGGGTTGGATTGCAGGGCCAGTTGCGCGGCGGTGATAGCCTTGATAGCGCCCATCGTGTTGCGCTCAATGCAGGGCACCTGCACCAGTCCGGCAACCGGGTCGCAGGTGAGGCCCAAATGGTGTTCCATCGCAATTTCTGCCGCCATCAGGCACTGCCGCACCGAGCCGCCGAGGCATTCCGTCAGCGCACTCGCCGCCATCGCCGACGAAACGCCGATTTCGGCCTGACAGCCGCCCATCGCCGCCGAAATCGTTGCGCCTTTCTTGAAGATAGAGCCGATTTCCGAAGCGTTGTATAAAAACCGCAGGATAGCATCTTCTTTGTAGCCGTCGTTGAAGATGATATAATAGAGCAACACCGCCGGAATCACGCCCGCCGCGCCATTGGTCGGCGCTGTTACGACCCGCGAAAACGAGGCGTTTTCCTCGTTTACTGCCAGCGCAAAAGCACTCACCCAGTCGAGGGTGTACTTAAACCCGCTGCCGCCCGAACGAATGGCTGCTGCCCAGGTGTCGAAATCGGTATAGGATTTTCCGGAAATCAGCTTTTTGGCCAGCCCTGCCGCGCGGCGCACCACATCAAGCCCGCCGGGCAGGATGCCTTCCGTGTGGCAGCCGCGATAGATGCAGTCGCGCATGGTCTCCCAGATTTGCCAGACGCCTTGCCGCGTCTGCGCTTCCGGTCGCCAGGCGGCCTCGTTTTCGGCTACAATTTCGGAGACCGGAAGGCCGGTTTTGATGCACCAGTGCAGCAGGTCTTCGGCATCGGCAATCGGGAAGGGCAGTTCCGGCCCGCCTTTTTTGCCCGCGTCTTCGCCTTCCTTCACCACAAAGCCGCCGCCAATGGAATAAAAGGTTTCTGCCAGCGTTTCGCCGTTGCCGAAGGTAGCCAGAAAGGTAAGCGCGTTGGGGTGAAAGGGCAGGCTTTCGTTCATCAGGAAAACCACATCCGCCACCGGGTCAAAGACCACTTCTACATCCTTGCCCAGTTGCATCTGATGTTCTTCGGTGATGCGGGCCAGCGTAGGGTAGATGTCTTCTACCGGAAATGTTACCGGGTCTTCGCCCAGCAATCCCAGAATCACGGCCACATCGGTGCCGTGGCCTTTGCCGGTTTTGGCCAGCGAGCCATAGAGCAGCACCTGCACCTTCGTTACGTCGCGGAGCCGGTTTTGCGTCCGCAATCCGTCGAGAAAACGCAGCGCCGCGCGCCAGGGGCCGAGCGTGTGGGAGGAAGAAGGGCCAACGCCAATCTTGAAGATATCAAAAACCGAGAGTGCCTCGTTCGGGTTTCTGGAAGCCACGGGAAAGAAGGATTTATTACTTTGGAGAAAAGCGTTCTAAGTTACGCGCCCGTTTTGGGATGCCGATTGAATAATTTCGACCCGCGCGGCAAAGGGCACCAGATACTCCCGGCCATCCTGCATCCGCCGACACCGCAGGCGGCTGCGTCGCCGCTCCAGCACTTCGTAAATCAGCTTGTTGGTAGCCGTAAAGAAATCGCCCACCGCTAAATCGCCGGCCAGCAGGGGGTCTTCGCCCCTGTCATAGCGGCGCAGCGCCCCGCTAAGCGCCACATCCCGAAAGGTGGCCGAGGCGGGCGAAAGCGCCGAATTTCGCACCACGGCTTCCAGATTTTCCGGAAAAATGCCCCGGTCGGCAAACTGAATAAGCAATGCGCCAAAAGTGCTTTTCCACTCCGCTCCATGCGATTTTACGCGGTGTTGATATTTTTCATATACCAGAAGGTGGGCAATTTCGTGGAGCAGCGTTATCAGAAAGGCATACGGATTGAGGTTGCCATTGACCGAAATGCGGTGATTCTTTTCGCCGGCTGCCGGTGCGCGATAGTCGCCCAGCCGCGTTCTGCGCTCGCGCGTGATAGTGAGGCCGATGGCATATTTCCGGAAAAAAGGGAGCACGGCCTCAAAGCTGCGCGGCGGCAGAAAGGCTTCGAGGTCTTTGAGGCGTTGAGCGAGCGCATCCATCATTTCGCTGTCGGCGGCGGGGTATTTTTCCGCGTTGCTTTTTGCAAAACAAAGGTTTCTACACCGGTATAAACAATATAAAGCGCACCGGCCAGCAGCAGTGAGCGAGTATCTATTTTTCCTTTATTTGTAATGATATAAACCGCCGCGCCGCCGGCCACCAGAAACAAGCGCAGCAGTGTGCCGCTATAAACGCTGTTGATGAAGGAAGCAGGCCGCGCTGCATTCCCCCGGCTGCTCAGGATGCCGCTCAGAATCGTAACCAGCGCCAGAAAGATATTGGCGCCGAAAAGCAACCGGAAATCAAAGGCAAACCGGTCCTTTATTCCGTAAAGAACGGCGGCAATCAGAACGGCAAGGAGCAGGGTAGTGCGCAGCAGGATGGCTCGCATAAAAAAGAAAAGGGGTATTTATTTTTTGTTGGAGAAATTTTTCAGCAGACTGTAAAACAGGTAGGCGAGCGCCAGCAGGGGGAAGAGGATGATGAACAATGCTGCAAAACCCAGCTTCCGGTCGAGTTGGATTCCGCCCCAAACGGCCAGCCCCAGCAGAATGCCCCACTGAAAAGCCAGCCCGATGTATTGTTGGTAGGATTTCATGCGTTTTTTTGGGGAAAAAGAATGCTTTGGAGATGCTAGCGGTGCAAAGATGCCGCAGATTTTTGTATGCCCCCGCCGTTTGGCCCAGGCGGTGCTTTTTCGGATTCTGTCCGTTCGGCGAAAGCTGCGC
>DDEO01000190.1 GCA_002336725.1 Bacteroidetes bacterium UBA1952
ACAATCTTGCCCTGCGCGTCAAACATCCGCAGGAAATAAACACCGGCAGGCGCTTCGTTCAAGGGAATATTGGCACTGTTGCCCACGATGTGAAACATACTGATAGGCTGCCCCAGCAGGTTGTACACGCCGATTGTTTTGACATTATCGCTGTTCTCAAAAGTTACGTTCACCGATTCGTGAGCGGGGTTAGGAAACACCTTGATATTGTCTTCTACCCGAACCGTAGTGGTGATGCCCTGCGCCGAGCGATTGGCAATAAACGTGATGGTACGATTAGAACCCGAAACCTGTGGATCACGGATTTCGACCCGCATAATACCCACACCATTTGTCGGTACGCTCAGCAGGCTGAAGTAAAAGGAAGCAGGTACACTCGTAACGGTATCGGTGCGAAACCAGGCTCCGGAAGTGAGGGTGTTGAGCGGACGGCAAAGAACATTGTCGCAGATACCTTCTACCACCCAGTTAGCCGGGATGTTATGAGACAGGTAGCGCCATTCCAGCACGCGGGAAGAAGCGCCGCCAATCAGTCGCATGGCGTTATAGACTTTCAGATCCGGCCTTCCGGCGTTATAATTGGCAATGCTGGTATCGCCGTATTGGGTATCAAACGTTTGCGCCTGCACCTCTACAAAAGAGAACACAGCAAGCAAAAGGAGAAGAAGTTTTTTCATAAAAAAATCTTTGGGTTCAAAATTAGGGTTTTTGTGGATAAAATCCAATCTGTAATCCAAAGTTTAGGCTGTTAAATTTGTACCACCGTTGCCTTCTGGCATACTTTTCATCCAACCAAAAACGTTTTTTTGGGGTTCTTTTAGCAAATGAAATTTTCATTCAAAACCATGACCCGCCGCAGCCGCGGGTTTGTTGCCGGTTTGGGCTGCGCCGCCGTTATGGGGCTTTTTATCCAGGGCAAAGACACGGACACGATGTTTGAGATTTCCAAAAATCTCGATGTTTTTTCCGCTCTTTTCCGGGAACTCAATGGCTATTATGTAGATCCCATCGAGCCGGGCAAGCTGGTGAAGGTGGGTGTGGATGCCATGCTCGCCGAGCTGGATCCTTATACCAACTACATTACTGAGTCGGATGTTGAGGATTATGAATTTCAAACGACCGGCAAATACGGCGGTATCGGCACCACGCTTCAAAAACGCAGCGACGATATCGTTATCGGCGAGATTTATGAGAATACGCCGGCCATGCGCGCCGGCCTGCATCCGGGAGACATCCTGCTCGGTGTGGACAATCAGGATGTTCGCAACCGTTCGGTAGAAGCTATTTCCCAACTGCTCAAAGGATCTGCCGGCACGTCGGTTGCCGTCAAGGTAAAGGATGCCTTCACCGGCAATGAAGTCGTGAAGATGGTTACGCGCGAACAGATTGCGCTGAGCAGTGTGCCCTACGCCGGACTGGCCGGTTCCGGAAAAGATATGGCCTACGTGAAGCTCACGCAATTCACCCCCGACTGCGCCCGGCAGGTGCGCCACGCGCTCGACTCGCTGAAGGGCAAAACACCGGCGCTGAAAGGTGTGGTACTCGACCTGCGCGGCAACCCGGGCGGCCTGCTCGATGAAGCCGTAAACCTTTGCAACCTGTTTATTGACCGCGGCCAGCTGGTCGTGAGTACCAAAGGCAAAATGGAGGATTGGGACAAGGAATTTCGTACAAACAACGCGCCCTGGAACACCGAAATTCCGGTAACCGTGCTCATCAATGGCTCCTCGGCTTCGGCTTCGGAGATTGTAGCCGGAACGATGCAGGATCTGGACCGGGGCGTAGTCATCGGCGAGAAATCCTATGGCAAGGGCCTGGTGCAAATCACCCGCCGACTGGGTTATAATGCCCAGCTGAAGCTGACTACTGCCCGCTATTACACGCCTTCGGGACGCTGCATCCAACAGCTCGATTATACCCACCGCAGTGCTGACGGCAAGGTGAGCAATATCCCCGATTCGCTGAAAAAGACTTACAAAACCACTGCCGGCCGACTGGTGAAAAGTGGTGGCGGCGTGGAGCCGGATGTACGGGTAAAAGACAGCATTCCGTCGCGGCTGATTGTGGCGCTCTATACCAAAGGGCTGTTCTTTGATTGGGCCACGCAATTTAATAAAGAGCATAAAACCATCGCCGCGCCGGGCCAATTTGCGCTTACCGATGCCGATTTCGACGCTTTCAACAGCTATCTGGACCGAAAAGATTTCCGCTATCGCACACAGGCCGACGACCTCTTTGACTCGCTCCAGGCAGTTACCACACGGGCAGGCACTTACACCGCCGCCAAGGGAGAGTTTACGGCGCTCGGCAACAAACTGGCCCACGACAAACGCACGGACCTAAACCGGCAGAAAACGGAAATTAAACGCTTGCTGGAAGGCGAAATCGCCAGCCGGTATTACTACCAGAAGGGCCGCCTCATCCAGGACCTGCGCAACGACCCCGACTATGACAAAGCGGTATCGCTGCTGGAGCAGCCGGCAGAATACCGGAAAATTCTAAAAAAATAGAAATCGGCAGCCGTTGGCAAATGGACTACACTTCCCACTGTCAGGCTTGGGCTTTTCCGGAAACCACATCCCGGAATTTCTTTCGTATCTTTATCAACTCACGTAAATCAGGATTTTATGAATATTGCAAATGAAGCTTTTGAGGCCAAAATCGCCGCCGACTCCTTTATTGAGCCGCGCGACGAGATGCCGGAAGCCTACCGAAAAACATTAATCCGCCAAATATCCCAACATGCCCACTCGGAGTATGTCGGGATGCTGCCGGAGGGCAACTGGATCACCCGTGCGCCTTCGCTGAAGCGCAAAGCCGTTTTGCTGGCTAAGGTGCAGGACGAAGCGGGCCACGGCCTCTATCTCTACTCGGCTGCCGAAACGCTGGGCATCACCCGCGATCAGATGCTGGAGCAGCTGCACGATGGCACGGCCAAATATTCCTCTATCTTCAACTATCCCACCCTCACCTGGGCAGATATGGGTGCCATTGGCTGGCTGGTGGATGGTGCTGCCATCATGAATCAGGTGCCGCTGTGCCGCACGAGCTACGGCCCTTATGCCCGCGCCATGATACGGGTGTGCAAGGAAGAGTCTTTCCACCAACGGCAGGGATTTGAGGCTATTATGCGCCTGGCTCAAGGCACGGAGGTGCAAAAGAAAATGGCGCAGGATGCGCTCAACCGCTGGTGGTGGCCTTCGCTGATGATGTTTGGTCCGCCAGACGACCATTCGCCCAACACCGAGCAGAGTATGCGCTGGAAAATCAAGCGATTTACCAACGACGAACTGCGCCAGAAATTCATTGATGTAACGGTAGAGCAGGCCAAATTCCTGGGCCTGACTGTACCCGACCCGGATTTGAAATGGAACGAAGAACGCGGCCACTACGACTATGGCGTTATTGACTGGAATGAGTTCTGGAATGTGGTCAAAGGGAATGGACCCTGCAACCGCGAACGTCTGGAAATGCGCCGCAATGCCTGGGACAGCGGTGCGTGGGTGCGCGAAGCCGCACTGGCACATTCTCAAAAACGCGCCGCCCGCAAGGAAGCGCAGCCGCAAGCCCTGGCAGGCGCAACCGCTTAGATACACCCTTTTTACCAACTGCAAACGCTGTGGCTTCCGATGCCGGAATACACAGCGTTTTTTGCTGGGACAAGATTTCCGGAAATTTCGTTGCAGACAGGGTTAATGCCAAATGTACCGCTAAAATGAACACCGCAATTCGGCCCCTCTCTTCCGCCAGAGGCGGAGGCCGGGGATGAGGCTAACGATGCATGATTTAGCTGTCTAAAAGGTAAAATGCCATTTTGCCGCCTGCGTTTTGCATAGAAATCCTGGCTCCAGCCCTTACGTAACAAGCGTTTTTGAGCATTCTGCTCTGCAAGATTCAGGTAGTTATTCCCTTTCGGGTAATACTTTCCTCGTTGCTACGCTTAAAATAACGTGAGTCTCGTTTTAAAATAGGTTAGAATGAACGTTTTATATGCTTTGTCGTTAGCGGACGGCCTTGATTTTTCGGCGTTAAGAAAATCCGGTGAAGGGGCGTTAAAAAATTTGCACGGTCCGAAGCGAAACGAAGTGAAGCAAGTTTGCAAATTTTAGCCCCGAAAGCGGATTTTTAGCCAGAAAAATCACAGCCTTGAACTTTTGCTTCTTTTGCCTCAAGGCAAAAGAAGACGAAAGATGGACTCTTTATCCGAGATTCACGTTAAAATATGAGCAAAATGTAATTATAAAATACCCCGGAATCTCCACAACACAGAAAGCGGAGTTTGTGGGTTACCGCTTTTCAGCGGCATAGGCTCCGCCTGTAATGAACGTGAATCAGCCCATAGCCTTCATATGACTTTATCATCCGAAAGGGATGGATATATAAAAGAGTTGCCATAAAATGCTCCAAAAAATTAGATTATGTCATAAGCATTTGCCGATGGGCGAAGCAGCAACGGGCTAAGAATACCAGACAGCGCCGGTTGCGTCCGCGCGGGAAGCAGTTTTTTGACTCACGAGCTACACGAAAGCATCCCGCAGCCGGGTTTGGTGAGCGCCCATTGCGGCTGCTTCTCGTTCAGTTCCGGAAATCTGACTTCGTAAGGCGTTTTCAGGGCCGCTTCCAGCTTGCGAAAAAACGAATCATCGCCCTTTTCTAATGCCTCAATCGCTTCGTGGAGCTGGTAATTGCGCAGGATGAAACGTGGATTGGTTTTTTGCATCAGCGCAGCGCGTTCGGGGGAGAAATTTCCGGAAAAACAGGCTCGGTATTGAGCCAAAAATGCCTGCAAAAGAGCGGCGGCTTCGGCCAATGGCTCGCTGTAAAGCGCGGGCATAAAATGCGCCAGGTCATTGCTTGCTTCCGCAGGAATGGTTTCCAAAAGCTGAAAGAACAGCGTATAATCCGGTTGCAGCGTCTGCAACAGCGTTTCCAGCTTTTCGCCCAGCAACAGGCTTTCGGGACTTTGGGTAGAAATACCCATTTTGGCCAGCAGCATCGTTTCATACGCCTCGGCGAAATAATCGTCGTAGCGTTCCAGCGCGGCGACCAGTTGCTGTGGGTCGCGGGCAAGGGGCGAAAGGCTCGCCGCCAGATTGGCCAGGTTCCATTTCGCTACCTGCGGCTGATTGCCAAAGGCATAGCGGCGGCCCGGCAGGTCGGTGGTGTTGGGTGTAAAGAAATTATCGTAGGCATCCAGCATCCCATACGGCCCATAGTCAATCGTGAGGCCCAGGATGCTCATGTTATCGGTGTTCATCACCCCATGCACAAAGCCCACGCGCATCCATTCCGCCATCAAAAACGCCGTCCGTCGGACTTCTTCTTCATAGAAATCCACGACTGCGTTTTCGCCGCCAATTTCCGGAAAATAACGTTCTATCACCCAGCCGGTGAGTTGGGCCAGCAGCTCCAATTCCTGCCGGGCATAGAGGAGTTCAAAATGGCCAAATCGAATAAAGGTCGGTGCGGTTCGCAGCACAATCGCGCCAGGTTCGGGGCGCGGGTGGCCATCGTAAAGCATATCGCGGATGACATCGTCGCCGGTTTCCACAAGGCTCAAAGCGCGGGTTGTCGGGATGCCGAGGTGGTGCATCGCTTCACTCATCAAATATTCGCGCACCGAAGAGCGCAACACCGCCCGCCCGTCGCCGCGCCGCGAATAGGCCGTCCGGCCCGCGCCTTTGAGTTGCAGTTCTTCAGTCCTGCCATCAGGTCGCCGCCATTCGCCGAGCGTGATAGCCCGACCGTCGCCCAGCTGCCCGGCCCAGTTTCCAAACTGATGGCCGCCATAGCACGAGGCGTAGGGTTTCATGCCGGGAGCGAGCGCATTTCCGGAAAGCAGCGCGATTTCGGCTTCCGTTTCCGGCTTTTGAATGCCCAGTTCGCGGGCGAGGTCCTTGCTCCAGGCCAGCAATTTGGGCGCGGCCACCATCGTGGGAAGTGTCGCGCTCCAGAGTTTGCCGGGCGTTTGGCGGGAAGAAAGGCTGCCGGATTCGTCGCCGGGAAAGGCATTGTGGAACAGGGCCGTGTAGTTGGGGGAAAGGAGGGATTGCATGGTTTATAGTTGGAGCTTCGCTTGGACTCCGCCGATGGCGGATGTTTATAGTTGGAGCTTCGCTTGGACTCCGCCGATGGCGGATGTTTATAGTTGGAGCTTCGCTTGGACTCCGCCGATGGCGGATGTTGGACAGGCTTCGCCGTTGGAGCCTTCGGCTTTGGGGTGGTAAAGTTCCTGTTTAAAAATTCGGCATTCCGGGAAAGAGAGTTCTGTTATCTGCCTCTGCGCCTCTGCGTCTCTGCGTCTCTGCGAGAGAAAATCCGCCCCTGCCCCAGACCACTTTAAAATTTCGGCATTCCGGCAAAGAGAGTTCTGTTCTCTGCGTCTCTGCGAGAGAAAATCCGGCGCTGCCCCAGACCACTTTAAAAATTCGGCATTCCGGGAAAGAGAGTTCTGTTCTCTGTCTCTGCGCCTCTGCGTCTCTGCGAGAGAAAATCCGCCGCTGCCCCAGACCACAGTATCCCGATGGAGTCTCTGCGCCTCTGCGTCTCTGCGAGAGAAAATCCGCCGCTGCCCCAGACCACTTTAAAAATTCGGCATTCCGGCAAAGAGAGTTCTGCCTCTGCGCCTCTGCGTTTCTGCGAGAGAAAATCCGCCGCTGCGGGATAAAAACCTATCTTTCCGAAAATCCCTTTTTATGGCCACATTCCTTCCCGGAACTATTAAACTCTTTGATTACTACAAAAACCTTGCAGAGAAAACGCTTGCGCAGATTTCTGATGCGCAGTTTTTTCACCAGCAAGGATCCGAAAATAGTATAGCCGTCATTGTGCAGCACGTGGCGGGCAATATGAAAAGCCGCTTTACCGACTTCCTTACCTCGGACGGCGAGAAGCCCTGGCGCAACCGCGACGGCGAGTTTGAACCTCCCACGCTTTCCCGCGCGGCACTGATGCAGGCATGGGAAGAAAGCTGGCGGCTGCTGTTCAATACCCTGCGCAAACTCTCTGAAAGAGACCTTTCCCGAACGGTTTATGTTCGTAACGAAGGCCATAGTGTGCCGGATGCCATTCTGCGGCAACTGGCACACTATAGCTATCATGTCGGGCAAATGGTTCATGCTGCCAAGACGATGAAAACCGAAAAATGGCAGGTGCTGAGCATTCCTAAAGGCCAATCCGAAGCCTACAACGCCGATAAATTTGCGCAGCCCAAAACGGAGCGGCACTTTACAGAGAAAATCTAACACATCCCCCCGACTTGACAAGTCCGTGTACGTTTTTGAGGAGACTTATCAAGTCAAATCCTGTTTCATATGCCGACTTGACAAGTCGGTAAACCGCGACCGTACTTCCTGCCCGAAAAACCGGCTGGCCGGCGCGTCGAAGCTTTCCGGATTATCGGTGGTGTAAAAAACCGGCTTTTCGCCCCGGCTGATTTGATTTTCCATTTGCGGATGGCGGTGTAAATAATCTTCCAGACTGGCCGCTACAATCGGCCCCTGCGATAACACGCGCACCTTTTCCGGAAAATGCTGCCGGATTTTATCCTCCAACAGCGGATAATGCGTACAGGCCAGCAAAGCAACATCCATTTCCGGCGCTTTGTGTAGCAATGCTGCCGCGTATTTCCGGACGAAATAATCAGCGCCTTCGCTTTCGTGTTCGCCGGCTTCCACCAGCGGCACCCACAGCGGACAGGCCTGCCCGTGAACCGAAATTTCCGGAAATTGATGACTGATTTCCACCTCATACGATCCTGACTGAATGGTTCCTTTCGTGGCCAGAACGCCCACCACGCCGCTTTTGGAATACTGGCCAATCACCTCTGCCGTGGGCCGGATAATGCCCAAAACCCGTTTGCCCGGCGCAATGCGTTCCAGGTCTTTTTGCTGAATGCTGCGCAACGCCCGCGCCGAAGCCGTATTGCACGCCAGAATAATCAGCGGACAGCCCTGCCGGAACATCCATTCCACACACTCCAGCGTGTATTCATACACCGTTTCAAAAGAACGCGCACCATAGGGCGCGCGCGCATTGTCGCCGAGGTAGAGATAATCATACTGCGGCAACCGCTCGTAGATGCTGCGGAAAACCGTCAGTCCGCCGTAGCCGGAGTCAAATATGCCAATAGGAGTGCGCACGGAGTGCAAGGTAAGCTGGCCGGGAGTTAGACGTTGAGGATGGTTGATGCCACTTGACACGCGCAAAGGAGCTAAAAGTTGATGAAGTTGAAATTTTTCCGGAAAATTCCTTGTATATCTGTACCCGCCCTGGTATCCGTGGCCTATCTTATTGTGCTATTGAGAAATTGAGCCGTTTTCACATTACCTTAGCCTCTATGCTCGTAAAAGTTTTTGGCTCGGCGGTTATGGGGGTGGATGCCATTACCATCACCATTGAAGCAGATGCGGTTGTGGTAGAAACGCCCAGCTACCCCATTGTGGGCCTGCCCGACAACGCGGTAAAGGAAAGCCTCGAACGCATCTTCGCTGCGCTGAAAAACAACGGCTACAGCCGTCCGCGCCAAAAAGTAGTCATCAACATGGCCCCCGCCGACATCCGCAAGGAAGGCGCGGCCTACGACCTGCCGATTGCTATTGCCATGCTCGCTGCCTCGCAGCAGATTAAATGCCCCAACCTGGAAGAATACGTGATGATGGGCGAACTGTCGCTCGACGGGGCACTCAAAGGCGTGAAGGGTGCGCTGCCTATCGCCATTCAGGCACGCAAAGAAAAATTCCGGGCGCTGATTTTGCCACAGGAAAACGCCCGTGAAGGCGCACTGGTCAATAATCTGGAAGTGTATGGTGCGGCCACTATCAAAGACGTGATTGAAATCCTGGAAGGCCGCAGCACCGCCAAGCCGGTTTTTGTGGATACGCGCGAAGAATTTGCCCACGCCCAAACGCAGTACGACCTCGATTTCAACGACGTAAAAGGACAGGAAAACGTCAAACGCGCACTGGAAATTGCCGCCGCCGGCGGCCACAACGCTATCCTCATCGGCCCGCCCGGCGCGGGAAAGACGATGCTTGCCAAGCGCCTGCCCACCATCCTGCCGCCCCTCACGCTGCACGAAGCACTCGAAACTACCAAGATTCACTCGGTAGCCGGAAAACTGCCGGGCCATGCCTCGCTCGTGGCGCAACGGCCGTTTCGCTCGCCCCACCACACCGTTTCCGACGCGGCGCTGGTCGGCGGCGGCAGCGTGCCGCAGCCGGGTGAGATCTCCCTGGCGCATAACGGCGTTTTGTTTCTGGATGAACTTCCGGAATTTAAGCGCACCGTTTTGGAAGTGATGCGGCAGCCGATGGAAGAGCGCCGCGTAACGATTTCGCGGGCGCGGCTGAGCATCGATTTCCCGGCTTCGTTTATGCTGCTGGCATCTATGAATCCCTGTCCCTGCGGCTACTACAACCACCCGGAGCGCGAGTGCACCTGCTCGCCGCAGATGGTTTCGCGGTATCTCAACAAGGTTTCCGGCCCGCTGCTCGACCGGATTGACCTACACGTAGAAGTAACGCCGGTGCCGTTTGGCGAACTGGCTTCCACAGGCCGGTCGGAGAAGAGCGAAGCGGTGCGCGAGCGCGTGTTGAAAGCGCGGGAAAAACAGGCGGAGCGTTTTAAAGACCACGCCGGTGTGTATTGCAATGCGCAGATGGGCAGCAAGCTGTTGAAGGAAATTTGCGTCGTGTCGCCGGTGGGCATGAACCTGCTGAAGGTGGCGATGGAGCGGCTCAACCTCTCTGCGCGTGCCTTCGACCGGATTTTAAAAGTAAGCCGCACGATTGCCGACCTCGCCGGCACCGACGACATCCGCCCCGAGCATCTGGCCGAAGCCATTCAGTATCGCAGCCTCGACCGGGAAGGCTGGGCGGGGTAAAATTCACTTGTGATTTCCGGAAATTACGTGTCTATTTGGCTTCGGTTCATGTATTCGGATAAAGCTTTTTTAGTGGTTTTCTACCCTTTCAAATGACCTGATTTTCGGGCCATGTTCTTGTAAGGGCAGGGCTATTTCGTTCGGAAACCTATAAGGTTTTGGAAACCTTATAGGTTTTTGGGCAGGCGCAGCCTGCGGGGATCATCCGACGAAAGCGCAGCTTTTGCCGAACGGAAAGTTTAACGCTTCAAGGATTTTTCGACCTCGTGCCTGTTCACGACTGCTTTCCAGCGTGCCGCTTCTGCTTCGGCTTTTTTAATTTCAGCCGTGCTGCGCTGAACCATGGCCTCGGCTGCTTTTGCCTGAGCTATTGCAGCTTCAGCTTCCTGTTGGTGTTGCTTTGTTTTCCACTCATTGGCGACTTCTGTCAGGTCTTTTAATTTTTTCGCTCTGGTCTGCGCGGCTGCTTTCTCCGATTCCTGCCGGTTGCGCTCCTGCTGTTTTACCAAGGCTATATCCTGCTTGTTGTGGGATGGGCGTTGTGCTGTGCCTGCGCCAAAAGTTACCTGACCACTTTTTACCTTGATTATTGTGGGATGGGGTATAGTCGTAAAAATGGATTGGAAAACAATGCTGTTCACGGGCTTGCCGTCTTTTATCGCCGGAGAGAATTCAAAGCCTTCTTCCAGCGCCTTATTAATGGCTTGTATCACAGGCCGCACTGAGGCCTCCGACAATTCCTGCACTTTTGCCGCTCCGGCGTTTTGAATATAAGCGAGGTCTGCGATGGTAGTAACACCCGTTCCAACAAAGGCATTGCCATACAGTGCGAGCGCCCCTTCTTTAGAAATGACTTCCTCGCCGCCGCCCATTATAATGGAGTATTCGCCATCCGGCAAAGATTGCAAGCTGGGCAGGATGCGTCTGCATAATTCCTGGAAAGCGCTCGTTGCCGGGCCGATATACCTTGCCGGTAGATCTAAGTCTTTCTGGAAATAAACAGGCTCTCCATTCATTTTCTTTATGGCACCGCTGGATTCAAATCGTCCGGCCCCGTTCCAGTTGCCGACTTTCGTTCCGTCTTCCCGTACAAATTTGTTCCCTCTGAAATAGAACACGGTGTCGCCCGGAAAGGACAACGTTTGAAAGCCCGTTACCGGCTCTTTCTTCTTACAAGCCTCCACGGTCAGCAACAGCGCCGGAATCAGCAGCAGGTAAGCGATTTTCAACAGGGCGGGTGTGGTGTTTTTGGTGAGCATCACAATCCGGGATTTAAGAGGTGAATGATGAAAGGAATGAACAAGCGGAAAGGGGTTGGACGTGGCTTCCTGCAAGAGCAGATAGCCGTAGGGACGGACCTGATCGCGGGCAAAAGCATCGGCCTGAAACTCGTGAACCTGCTTTAGGAAATAATCGTAGAGATAGATGAAAGGGTGAAACCATAACACGATGCGCAACGCGGCCAGCACCACTACATCCGCCGAATGCCGGAAAGCGCCGTGGCGGGCTTCGTGTTCTAAAATCAGTTGCAGGTCGACGGGTGCATAGCGCGAAGCATCGGTCAGAAAGGTTTTGCCGAAAAAAGAAAACGGCGTGTGGACGATGCCGGTTTCGTAAATGGATTTTCCGGAAATTTCCCGCTTCCGGGCCTTGTGGATGATGCGAAAAAGAAGGGTTGCCGCCCGTACATAAAACAACGCGGCAAGCGCACAGCCGGCGTAGTAAACCGTCCACAATGAAAAGGAAAAAACCGGTTTCACGCTGGCCGAAATTTCGGCTATTGCTTCGGTTTTAGCGGCGCTGAGGCGCGTTACCGGCATCTGGATATAAACCGGAATTTGAGAAGCCGTCTGCGCCGCCGGCTGCGGCCAGAAGGGCAGCAAAAAACCGGCGAGCAGGGTAATAAGCAGCACCGCGCGATTCCAGCCGTGAAAGGTGGTTTTCCGGAAAAAGAGGACGTAGCACAGCAGGCTGACGGCCCAGAAAAGCGTAGCATCGGTGAGATAGGACAGCATGGCTATTTCTTTTTGGATTTTTGAAGAAGGGCGAGGATTTCGGAAACCTCTTTTTTACTGAGGTCTTCGCGCTGCACCAGAAACGACACCAACTGCCCCGCCGAGCCGCTGAAGTAGCGTTCCACCAATCCCTGCACACCCTGGCCGGCATATTCCTCGCGCGAGACGATAGGAAAATACTCGTGGGTTTTGCCGTAGGCCTTGTGGCTTACGAAGCCTTTCTTTTCCAGAATGCGCACCACGCTGGAAATGGTGCTGTGCGGAATGCTTTCATCGCCCAGGCGCTCCAAAATATCGCGCACCAAACAACGCTCCAGCGCCCAGATGTGCTGCATGATGTCTTCTTCGGCTTTGGTGAGTTGCGGTAGCGTCTTCTTTCGTTTCATAACGTAACATTACGTTACAAAACGGATAATGCCAAATAAACATTTTTTCGAGCGCAAAAAAACCTATAAGGTTTTGGAAACCTTATAGGTTTGGAATTTCCAGGGTTTGGAATTTCCGGAAAATGCGCTCTATTATTTCCCCAGCGTTACCTGCAAGGCTTCGTCCATGCGCGAAACGAAGTGAAACTTCAGGCCCTTCACATACGCCGCGTCAATCTCGGCCACGTCTTTTTCGTTTTGCCTGGAAAGCACGATTTCCTTGATGCCCGCGCGCTTGGCCGCCAGGATTTTCTCCTTGATGCCGCCTACCGGCAGCACCAGTCCGCGCAGCGTTATCTCGCCGGTCATGGCCATAAAAGGCTTTGCTTTCCGGCCCGTAAACGCCGAAGTCAGGGCGGTGAGCATGGTGATGCCCGCGCTTGGCCCGTCTTTGGGAACGGCTCCTTCCGGAACGTGGATGTGGATTTGCTGCTCTTCCAGCGCCGTAGTGGTGATGCCCCATTCCTGTGCGTGCGCTTTCAGATAAGACAAGGCGGTAGAGGCGCTTTCCTTCATCACATTGCCGAGATTTCCAGTGAGCGTCAGGCCGCCTTTGCCCTTGCTCAGGCTCGCTTCTACAAACAAAATTTCGCCGCCTACTGCCGTCCACGCGAGGCCCACAGCCACGCCTGCCGGGTTGTTTTTGGTGTATAGTTCGTTGTTGTATTTGGGGCTGCCCAGCACTTTCTGCACGAGTTCTATATCCACCGTAGCCGGAACTTCTTCGTCCATCGCCACTTTGCGGGCGATGGCGCGCATCATAGCCGCCATCAGCCGGTCGAGTTCGCGCACGCCGCTCTCGCGGGTGTATTCCTGCACGATGCGCTGAATCACCTTGTCGGGAAATTTCAACGCTATCTTTTCCAGTCCGTGCAGTTCTTTTTGCTTCGGGATGAGGTGGCGACGCGCAATCTGCACTTTCTCTTCCAGGCTATAGCCGGTAAGCTGGATAATTTCCAGCCGGTCGCGCAGGGCAGGCTGAATATCGGCGAGCGTGTTGGCCGTGGCGATAAACATCACCTTGGAAAGGTCAAATTCCAGCTCTAAGTAGTTATCGTAGAACGTGCTGTTTTGCTCCGGGTCGAGGATTTCGAGCAGCGCCGACGACGGGTCGCCGCGAAAGTCTTTGCCGATTTTATCAATCTCGTCGAGGATAAAAACCGGATTGGCCGTTTTCACCTTGCGCAGTTGCTGAATGATGCGGCCCGGCATCGCGCCGATATAAGTTTTGCGGTGGCCGCGCAGTTCGCTTTCGTCGTGCAGCCCGCCGAGCGAGAGGCGCACATATTTCCGGTCGATGGCCGAGGCAATAGAACGGCCCAGCGAGGTTTTGCCGATGCCCGGCGGGCCTACAAAACACAGGATGGGCGATTTGAGGTCGCCTTTGAGCTTTAAAACCGCGATGTATTCCAGAATCCGGTCTTTGATCCGGTCCATACCATAATGGTCGGCATCGAGAATCGCTTCTGCCTTGCGCAGGTCGTAACGGTCTTTTGTGTACGTTTCCCACGGCAGGTCGAGCATCAGGTCGAGGTGATTATACACCACCGAGTAATCGGGCGTGGAGGGATGCATCCGCTCCAGCTTTTCGATATTTTTCTGGAAAAGCTCCTGCGCCGCCTCGCTCCAGTGCATTTTTTCGGCACGTGCTTTCAGGTCGCGGATTTCGCGTTCGTTGGGTTCGCCGCCCAGTTCTTCGCGAATGCTTTTCATCTGCTGTTGCAGGAAGTATTCGCGCTGTTGCTTGTCGATTTCGCCGCGTGTTTTGTTGGTGATTTCGGCTTTCAACTCCGCCATTTGCAGGTCCGATTGCAACAGGCCGAGCAGGGCTTCGGCGCGCACGCGCACATCGTTCTCTTCCAGCAGCGCCTGCTTGGATACGAGTGGCGCGTTGAGATGGGCAGCGATAAAATGCAGCAGGAAAGACGGCTGCTCAATGTTTTTGAGCACAATAGCAGCTTCGCCCGGCATATTGGGCGAGAGTTGCAGGATGCGCTCGGCGTGGTCTTTAATGCTCGACACCAGCGCGGTAAATTCGGCGTCGGCGGTGGGATATTCGTCGCTCAGGTAGCGGGCGCGGGCGGCAAAATGCGGCTCGGTTTGCTCCAGCGCGTCGTAGGCAAAGCGCACGCGGCCCATGATAAAAATGGTGGTGTTGCCGTCGGGCATTTTAATCTGCTTTACCACTTTGGCCAGCGTGCCTATTTTATAAAGGTCTTCGGCGGTAGGGTCTTCGGCGTTGGCATCTTTCTGCGCCACCACCCCAATCCATTTTCCGGTTTTATCGGATTCGGCGATGGCCTTGAGGCTTTTTTCGCGCGAGACGGTGATGGGCAAAACCACGTTGGGATAAAGCACCGTGTTGCGCAGCGCGATTATCGGAACGAGTTCGGGCAGCGAATCTTTTTCTTCTTCCTTGAGTTCTTCCTCACCGAGCGGCACGATGGGCATAAACTCCATTTCCGGCTCCGGGGCAAACAGGTGGTCAAAAACAGCTTTCATCAGTATTAAAAGAGTCTTTTGAAAAGACTTTTTTCAGGTGTATAGATTCTTGTCGCAATAAAAAAGACCTGCGAAGGTAATTCTCCGCGATGGGTATTTGAGCTTTGTAAAAGCAAAGAAGGAGCGGTGCGTTAGCGTAGGCTGTGCGTTAGCGTAGGCTGCGCCTACGTCTGACTATCCTGCAAGGCTACGCCTGCTTTTAAGTCGCAGGCGCAGCCTGCACCCTAATCCGACGAAAGCACAGCTTTTGCCGAACGTCTGCACCCTAATCCGACGAAAGCGCAGCTTTTGCCGAGCGCAGAAGTAATAATCCGACGAACCCGTGCATTTTGCGGGACACCGAACGGGACACCTACAATGGCCGTCGATGCCGCTGCTGATGGGAATGCCGGACTTTTGCTTTTTGCGATCGGCGGCTTTTCATCCGGCTGCCCATATTGCGCAGATACCGCGTAAAAAAACGCCATTGCCCCAGCGGAATGCTAATAAGCAGTACACACAGCGGCCAGAGCAAGGTTACCAATAGCACATACAGCGGAACATAGAGCCAGAGACTTTCCACGCCCAGCCGGGTGAGCAGAAAAGCGCCCAGCCGCCCACACAGCGAGCCGCCAATGGCGAAGGTGCACAACACCAGCGCCAGCCGCACCGGCCCCACACCCCATTTCTGTTGCAGCTTGCGGAACATAAGGGACAAAAATAGGGGCAGACCCGGCAGCTTCCGGATTTAGGGCGCTATTTTCCGGAAAGGCGCTTCCCAAAACCGCACCTTTGCAACCATGAAACGCTGCCGGACCGTCCTCTTATCGCTGCTGCTTGCCGTTGCCCTGCCGGCGATAGCCCAGCCGCAATACCCGCAAAACCTCTTCCGCAATCCGCTGAACATCCCCATAAAACTGGCCGGAAACTTCGGCGAATGCCGCCCCAATCATTTTCACTCCGGCATTGATATCAAAACCAACGGCGTAGAAAACCTGCCCGTCCACGCGGCGGCGGGCGGCTATGTGTCGCGCATCAGCATGAAGCCCGGCGGCTTTGGCCACTGCCTGTATGTAACGCATCCTGAAGGCTACACCACGGTTTATGCCCATCTCAACGACTTCGTAAAACCGCTTCAGGATTTTGTGCGCAATGCCCAATACCGCGCCGAAAACTGGGAGCTGGACACCGTGCTTCCTGCCAGCTTTTTTCCGGTAACCCAGGGCCAGCAAATTGCCTGGAGCGGCAATACCGGCAGCTCTACCGCGCCGCATCTGCACTTTGAAATCCGCAACAGCCAGACCGAGCGCCCGCTCAACCCGCAGCTTTTTGGATTGATGCCGCAAGACAGCCGCGCACCCGTGCTGCGCAACCTTTATCTCTACAACCTCGATTACAGCATCTATCAAACTTCACCCCGGAAAATCCCACTGCAAAAATCCGGTAATGAATACCGACCCACGGGCGGCGACACCATTGCAATAGCTGCTACCCGCGTGGGCATTGGCATTGACGGCGATGATTATGCCGATGGCTCGGAGAATACGCTGGCACCGCTGCGCACGTCGCTCTCGGCAAACGGAACGCCCCTTTGCGGCATTACCCTCGACGATATTGGCTACGACGAAACGCGCTATCTACACGCCTACGCCGATTACAGTATCAAACAAAAAGGCGGCCCGTGGGTGCAGCTCATGTTCCGCCTGCCGGGCAATCGACTGACGCGCATCTACGAAGCCCCAAACGACGGCGTGGTGGAATTGAAAAATGCACCCGTGAAAATCGAAGGCTACTGGGAAGATGCCGCCGGACAACAAAGCCGCTATGCTTTCTGGCTGAAAAATTCCGGAAAATCGCCCGCGCCCTGCCGGCCGGTCTGGAAGCCCGATAGCATTATCAGCTACGCAAATGCCAATATCCGGCTGCGCGGCGACGGACAGGCGCTCTACGATGCCGTTTGTGAAACCGTAACCGAAACCCCGAAGGCGGCCGCACTCTCGGATGCTTTTCAAATTGGCCGGACCGATATTCCACTGCACACGTCATTGTCCGTCTGGATAAAACCCAACCGGCCCGTGCCTTTCAACCTGCGCAGCAAAATCGCCCTCATTCGCAGCGACGGCAAAAAGGAAACCGGCGCTGCCGCAGTGTCCGATTCAGAACGCTGGTATCGCGGCAACACACGGGCTTTCGGCACGTTCTGGCTGGCGGCAGACACTGCGGGGCCGGTCATTGCGCCCCTGAAAACCAGCGGCGGAATGCTGCGGTTTAAAATCACCGACAAGACAACCGGCGTGGCTTCCGTACGCGCCGAGGCCAGCGGCAAATGGATTTTATTGGAGCAGCACGGCGACGAATGGAGCTATGTTTTCGACGACCGCCTGCCGAAAGGAAGCTATAACCTGCGCATCACAGCGCACGACGAGGTGGGCAATGAAACGGTGTACAGCACGCGCTTTACGCGGTAAAAATTCCGGAAATTTCCGGAAATAAAATCCCCGCTTTCCCTACGCTAGTGGTGAGTCAAGGTGAAACAGTCGGTTCTTTTGGCTCATTCATCTGAAATTTTGTGGGCAAATTCGTGTACAACAAGGTGAAACAGTCGGTTCTTTTGGCTCCCCTCTCCTTCGGAGATGGGCCGGGGGTGAGGCTCAACCCGACAACGTTTCCTTGACTTTATGCCAGCCCGTTCCACAACACCCGCAACGCGACAAGTCCGAGGCATACGGCGAGCACTTTGATGATAACGCCGGTAGGAATGCGATGGCTCAGGGCGGCACCAATTTGCGCACCCGGAATGACACCGATGCCCAGTCCGATTAGCAATTTCAGGGCCAGCGCACTGTTGTAGTCGCCGTTGAAGATGTGAACCGCCACGCTGATAGTGGCCATGATGGCGAGGATGAAATGTGAGGTAGCCGTGGCGATATAAACCGGAAAATGCAGCCATTGCACCATTGCCGGAACGTGGATGATGCCGCCGCCAATGCCCAATAGCGGGGAGATGAACCCCACCAGAACGCTGATGACAATGCCGAGCGTCTGATTGTAGGAATAGCTGAAGCTGTGGCCTTTTTTATCAACGAGCGTGTGGTGTCTCCAACTGCCATCAGTACGGATAGCGACGGCAGTTTCTACCGTTTTCTTCTTGCGGTTTTTGATGAACAGATACGCAGAGAGTACAATCAACAACACCCCAAAGCCGATATCGAAGGCTTTTCGGGGAATATAGTTGGTAAGATAAACGCCAATGATGGAACCGGGAATGGTAAAGGCCGCAAAAAGAAAGCCCGCCTTGTAGTCCACCCGGCCCGATTTGGCGTAGGCAAAAGTTCCGGAAATGGCGTTGGCGGCAACGATGGCAATGGAAACGCCGGTGATCACTTCGGGCGGCAAATCGGGGAAACTGAGCAGCAACAGCGGCACGAGCAGAAAACCGCCGCCCGCGCCAATGAGCGTCCCGCAGGTGCCGATGGCGAGGCCAATGAAAATCAACACGAAAAAATTGTCCATAGCAAGGAGGGGGATTTTCCGGCGACGGAGAGCTGACCGGGCTGCAAAGAAAAACCCGACAGCCGGAAAATACCGGAATATCGGCGAAGCCAATAGACCTGAATTGGCGGAGCGTGCTTTGTAAAGCGTCCCGGAAATGCAAAAAAACCGCGCTTGGTGAAGCGCGGCTTTTTTTGAAGAAGAAGAGAGCATAAATTAGGTTACTGGCGGGTATAGAAATACCACTCCGTGCCGGTGCTGTAAGGGCGCAGGATGTTAAGCGTTGTCGCGTCCAGTTTCTGGATAACGAATTGCAGCTCTGTTTCGCCCATCATAGATGAGAATACAGAATCATTGCGGAGCAGATAGGTATACTCCAGGGTTATCCGAGCGCCTCCAATGCCAAAAGAGTCGGTGATATGCTGGTTGGTGGCATACAGATAGCCATATTCGCCTGATTCGAGCGCGCGCTGCTCCGTGATCTGCATCACATTATCGCGGTTGGAGTCTATGGCGTAGGAATTCAGCTTCCAGTTGCCCGTCAGCGGGGCGCTGTTGTTGGGGGTAACGTTGTTATTATCGTCTTTGCCACAGCCTGTAAACGCAATTACGCCCAGCGCCAGCAGCGGGAGGATAGCTTTTTTCATTTGAAAATAAAAAGGGATTTGGGATATAAACGCATTCCTCCGCAAGAACCCCTATATTTCCTTTTGGGCAGCGATGATAAGCCCCAAAAAAGCCCGCAGCCGGGATCTGCCGAAAATAATAGCCAGAAACAATAAGGACGCAGCACCCCGGAAACACGAAACATGAAACATGAACTACCTTCGCGCCCGAAATTCAAAAGTATCTCTTTATGGCATTGCAGGCAGGCATTGTAGGGCTTCCCAACGTGGGCAAATCCACGCTTTTTAACGCCGTTTCCAACTCGGCCAAGGCACAGGCTTCTAATTATCGTTTTTGTACCATCGAGCCGAATGTAGGGCAGGTGGATGTCCCCGACGAGCGCCTCGATGCGCTGGCCGGAATCGTGGTTCCGCAGCGCGTTGTGCCCACTACCATTGAGTTTGTGGACATCGCGGGGCTGGTGAAAGGCGCGAGCAAGGGCGAAGGACTGGGCAATAAATTTCTGGCCAATATCCGCGAGGTAAACGCCATCGTGCACGTGCTGCGCTGTTTTGAAGACGAAAATATCCTGCGCGAAGAAGGCGCTATCAACCCCGTCTCCGACCGCGATATTATTGATACCGAACTCCAGCTCAAAGACCTCGAAAGCGTAGAAAAAAAGCTGGCGCGAACCGAGAAAATGGTGAAGGCCGATCCGAAGGCCAAAGCCGTGCAGGAAGTACTCTTAAAGTGCAAAGCCCATCTCGATTCCGGAAAAAACATCCGTGCGCTCGGCCTCGAAGGCGAAGACCTCGAAGCCATCGCCGACCTGTTTTTGCTCACCCAAAAGCCGGTGCTGTATGTTGCCAATGTGGATGAAGAATCCATGCAGACGGGCAATAAATACTCGAAGGCGGTGCAGGAAATGGCGGCTGCCGAAGGTGCACAGGCCGTGGTGATGTGCAACAATATCGAAGCGCAGATTTCGGAGATGGAATCGCCCGACGACAAGGCGATTTTCCTCGAAGAATATGGCCTCAAGGAGCCGGGCCTCAACCGCCTGATCCGTGCCACCTACAGCCTGCTCAACCTGATTACTTATTTCACCGCCGGTGTGCAGGAAGTGCGCGCCTGGACGATTGGCCACGGTTGGCGTGCGCCGCAGGCGGCCTCGGTCATCCACACCGATTTTGAGAAAGGTTTTATCAAGGCCGAGGTTATCGGTTATGAAGATTTTGTGGCGCTCGGCGGCGAAACCGGCGCGAAGGAAAAAGGCAAGCTGCGCATCGAAGGCAAGGAATATGTGGTGGCCGACGGCGATGTGATGCACTTCCGGTTTAACGTATAACACATAAAAACGAGACGGGCTTGCGGG
>DDEO01000150.1:0-20506 GCA_002336725.1 Bacteroidetes bacterium UBA1952
TTTCGCATTGCAAAGAATACGGCTTTATCTTCCAGTCCTCGGAAGTCTATGACGGCCTTTCTGCGGTTTATGACTATGGCCAGAATGGCGTAGAACTGAAACGCGCCCTGCGCGAATACTGGTGGAACAGCATGACGCGGATGCACGATAACATCGTTGGCATCGACGCGGCCATTTTCATGCACCCGCTCGTCTGGAAAGCGTCCGGCCACGTGGATTCGTTCTCCGACCCGATGATCGACAACAAAGACAGCAAGAAACGCTACCGCGTCGATCATCTCATCGAAGCCTTTGCCCAGAATATTTTTGACCAATCACGAGAAGTTTACGACAGAGTCTCTAAAGAAACAAAAGGATTAAGTATTGACGAGGTAACCAAAGCGATGGAAGAGTCAGAGTATTCTTCCTTATTTGCTAAGGCGAGCAAATTACTTTCTGATATGGACGCACTTTTGGCCGCCGACGACCTGCCGGGCCTCAAGCGTTTTATCGAGGAAAACAAAATCACCTGCCAGGTTTCCGGCACCTGCAACTGGACCGACGTGCGCCAGTTCAACCTCATGTTTTCCACCGAGATGGGCGCAGTGGCCGACGGCGCAGATAGAGTTTACCTCCGTCCCGAAACGGCGCAGGGCATTTTTGTGAACTTCCTGAACGTGCAGAAAAGCGGACGCATGAAGATTCCGTTTGGCATTGCCCAGACCGGAAAGGCGTTCCGCAACGAGATCGTAGCCCGCCAGTTTACCTTCCGGATGCGCGAATTTGAGCAGATGGAAATGCAGTTTTTTGTGCGCCCCGGCGAGCAGCAGAAATGGTATGAATACTGGAAAGAAGCCCGCCTGCAATGGCACCGCAGCCTCGGCATTCCGGAAACCGATTACCGCTTCCACGACCACGCCAAGCTGGCCCACTACGCCGATGCGGCCTGCGATATTGAGTTTCAGTTTCCTTTTGGCTTTAAAGAAGTAGAAGGCATCCACTCGCGCACCGACTTTGACCTGAAACAACACGCCGGACTGAGCGGCAAAAAGCTCACGTACTTCGACACCGAAATCAATCAGCACTACATCCCGTATGTGATTGAAACCTCTATTGGTCTCGACCGCGCCGTGCTGATGGTGCTCAGCCACGCCTACCGCGAAGAAGACCTCAGCACCGACGACAAGCAGGATAGCCGCGTGGTGCTTGCCCTGCCGCCGTTCCTCGCGCCGACGAAACTCGCCGTTTTGCCGCTCACCAAAAAAGATGGCCTTCCGGAAATTGCCCGCGAACTGATGGATGCCTGCCGCCGCGATTTCAAGTGTTTCTACGAAGAAAAAGACTCTATCGGCAAGCGATACCGCCGGATGGATGCCCTCGGCACGCCGTTCTGCGTAACGATTGACCACCAGACCAAAGAAGACGGCACCGTTACGCTGCGCCACCGCGACACGATGCAGCAAGACCGCGTAAAACTCGAAGACGTGCGCCGCATCGTCAATGAAGCGGTTGCGTTTCCGTATTGAATGGTAGGGGCGACTCTTGTGGACACCCTGTTGATGATTGTTGATGAAGGTTGATTGTTGTTGATGATTGTTGATTGTTGTTGATGATTGTTGATCGTTGTTGATGAAGGTTGATGAGAGTTGATGTGGGTTGATATTTCGTTCTGTAGAGACAAGGCATGCCTTGTCTCTACATTTTTACCCTAATGGAATAACGGGTTGACAAACATTCCTGTTCCTTTTCCGGAAAAATGACACCTGAAGAAGCGTTCTTACCCACCTACGAAGGGCAGCCGGAGCCGGTTTTTTTGCAGGCGCTCGAAGCATGGGTGGCGCATCTGATTGCCCGCGACCCGGAGCGGCTGCGCCAGATTTTATACCGGATAGACGTTTCGGAATCTGATGCCGGAAATGCGGCGCTAAGCGCAGAACCCGCGCGTGAACTGGCCCGGCTGATTGCCGTGCGCCAAATCCGGAAATGGCGCTACCGGCAGCAAAATCCGCCCGCACCGCCGCAGGACGATGCCGATCTTCTGTGGTAATTTTCGTATTTTTACCAGATGAAAAGGATACGTCCCGGCGTGCTGCTCCTCTGGATATTTATCCTGATGGCGGCCTGCCGCAAGCAACCCGATCCAATACCGGAAAAAGCACCGCTAATCGACAACGGCGGTATCGGGCTGCCGGGCCTTCGGGTGCAGTTTACGCCTACGGTAAACGGTGCGCCGCTGGTACTCCGTTCGGCCTGGTATCGCAATGCCGCCGGCGACAGCTTTCAGGTTTCGGATCACAAATACTACGTCAGCAATTTTACCCTTCAAACCGATAGCGGTGCCGTGGTGAAAGTGCCGGAAAGCTACTTTTTGGTAGATGCGGCAGACGTGCATCCGCGCGAAATCCGGAATGTTCCGCCCGGCACCTATACCCGGATTTCTTTCCTGCTCGGTGTCGATTCGGCGCGCAATGTAAGTGGGGCGCAAACCGGCGATCTGGAGCAATCCAAGGGGATGTTCTGGGATTGGGATGCCGGTTATATCATGGCCAAGCTGGAAGGGTTTTCGCCGCAAAGCATCTTGTCGGGCAGCGATTTTTATTTTCATATTGCCGGTTTTTCCGGCAGAAATAATGTTCTGCAAACCATATCCTTCGACCTGCCCACGCCGCTGCTCGTGAAGGCAGGCGAAATGCCGACCCTTCAATTTCAATCGGATGTGGCAAGTTGGTTTTCCGGCGCTTCGCCCTTTGGTTTTGCCGATTATTCCAGCGTGATGGCTCCCGGGCCGCAGGCTGTTGCCATTGCCAATAACTACTCAAAAGGTTTCCGTCTTGTTCGCATCGATCCGTAAAAAAAAGCGGGCCTTTATGCCCCTGCTGCTCGGCGCGTTGCTGGCTTTTTCCGGCTGTCGCAAAGACCCCGCCATTCCGGAAAATCCGCTTGCTGCTTCTGCCGAAACGGGCTTCCACATTCCGGCGGGCTGGCCTGCGCCCTACTATTCTTTTTCCGAAAATCCGCTGAAACCGGAGATTATCCAACTCGGCAAAAAGCTCTTCAACGACCCAAAGCTGTCGCGCGACAGCACCATTTCCTGCGGCAGTTGCCATCAGCCGGCGGGCGCTTTTTCACAAACCGGACATATCATCAGCCACGGTGTGGACGGACGACTGGGTACGCGCAACTCGCCCGGCCTCTTCAACCTTGTCTGGCATCCCTCGCTGATGTGGGACGGCGGGGCCAACAATCTGGAAACGCAGATTCTGATCCCGCTGCAAAGCCATGTAGAAATGGAAATGTCGCCGCAGGAACTGGTAACGCGGGTATCGGCGCAACCGATTTATCAAAAAGCCTTTTTGGAAGCCTGGGGAACGCCGGAAATCAACCTGGCGCGTATCCTCAAGAGCATGGCGCAGTTTGAGGCCACGCTCATCAGCGACGGTGCCAAGTGGGACCGCGTGCAGCGCAGGCAGGCAAGTTTTACGGCAGATGAGGCGAGGGGTGAAAAAGTATTTATGGCCAACTGTGCCGTCTGCCACAAACCGCCGCTTTTTACTGATTTTGCATTTCGTAGCAACGGTCTTTCTGCCGGTGTGGCAAACGATTCGGGACGGATGCGCATCAACCGCAATGAGGGAGATAAATATAAATTCAAGGTTCCTTCGCTGCGCAATCTGGCTTTTACCGCGCCCTATTTCCATGATGGACGTGCCGCGACAATCGATGATGTGCTAAAGCATTATTCGGAAGGCATTGCCGCACAGCCCGCGCCTTATACCGACCCACAGCTCCACAATGGCATTCGGCTGGATGCAACAGAAAAAGAACAACTCAAAGCCTTCCTCCAGACGCTGAACGACACGGCTTTTGCCCGAAATCCGGCCTTCCGGTAGGGGCATTATAACATTAGACAGCTAAATCATGCATCGCGTTAGCCCCACCCCCAGCCCCTCTCCGAAGGAGAGGGGGGCTGAATTGCGGTGTTCATTTTAGCTGTCCATTTGGCATTATTTCCGGAAAATCAATCGTGTTTCCGGAAAATAAATCCTTTTCCGGCACGCTTCTTGGACGATAACAGGTTTGTATTTAAAACCTTTCTCCGTTCATGAACCCCCTGAAACCTGCACTGTTATTGGCTTTTTCGGCCCTCGCGCTTGCCGGCTACGTTACCGTAAACGCACAAACGTCCGGCGGCGACAAAGGCGCGTGCTACGTACATCTCTTTGACGGCAAAAACTACAAAGACGATAATATCGTTGTAAAAGGACCCGGCGAATATGCCGACCTCAAAAGCCTGCCCGGCTCCGATAAAGACTGGGACGACGAGGCCGATTCTTTCGAGTCGGGGCCAAACACCACCGTTACTTTTTACTCCAAGCCCAATTTCGGCGGCAAAGCCGTAACCTACCGGGGCGGTGCCAAAAAGCCCCATATCGACGAGCCACGCTCGATGAAAATCAGCTGCAAATAGCTTTTCGGAATCATCGGCGTTGCAAGATTTTGGGAATAAGGCTTCGCTGCTGTAGTCGGCTTTATTTCCGGAAAAATCGCTCCTTTATTTCGCCCCTGCCGCTGCGTACTGCAATGCTTTTTCGTAGGCATCGGTGATGGCGGGCCAGTTATAGCAATCGCTGATTTTTTGAAGATTTGCCGCCGTCATCTGGACGCGCATTTCCGGAAAAACAGGCTCCTGAAGCAGGCTGGAAACACCAGCAGCGTCTTTGAAATAAAAAGCATCTTCGCCCAGAACGGAGCGGTTGAAAATATTGTCGTGGGCGGCAATGAGCGCGCCGCAGCCCATGGCTTCGAGCAGCGAGGGATTGGTGCCGCCAACGGAATGGCCGTGAAAATACCGGTCGGCGAAATGGCGCAGATTGTCAATCACGCCAAAATCGTAGATGCCGCCCAGGAAGTGAATGGCTTTATTTCCGAAAAATTTCTCCACCAGATGCTTTCCAAAGGCATTTTCGGTCTTGCCAACCACCACAAAAGGCGCGGGATTTCCGGAAAGCGCGTAGCCATCCAGAATGGTTTCGATGTTATTTTCCGGCTCCATGCGGGCGATGAGCAAGTGATAGCCGCCGGGCGAAAGCTGGTATTGCTCCAACACCGCCGCGTCGGGATTCCGGAAAATATCGGCACCGTAAGGGATAAAAACGGAATCTTTACCAAAGGTTTCTTTTAAATGGCTTTGAATGCCCACCGAGTCGGCAATAAGCAGGTCGGCGTGGCGGGCGGCGGCCTTTTCGGCCCATTTCAGGAAACGCTGCACCTTCGCGCTGTATTTGCTGCGCTTCCATTCCAGCCCGTCCATATTCACCACATTGGGGCAATCTTTTGGCCACAGTCGCCACCACACCGAAGAACTGGTGTAGCCGAGTTGCAGCAGCACATCAAAGCCGCGTTTGCGGGCATCGCGAAAGCAATTCAGGTCATACAGAAACTGTCCTGCCGTACCCAGTTTATCTTCCGGGTCTTTGCAATGAATGATGTTTACCCCGTTCCAGCAGCTTTCCTGATAGTCGTGCAGGTGAGAATTATACACCCAAACTTCGTGGCCTTTCCGGCTCAATCCGAGTGCCAGTTTTTCGGCGCATTGCTCAAAGCCACCGTAGCGGTTGGGGATGCCGCGCGTGCCGAGGATGCCTATTTTCATGCTTTCCGGAAAAGATGGGGCAATGCGCCGCGATACGCCTTGAGCGTTTCTTCGCCGGCGCGCTGCCAGGTATAATGGTCAAGAATATGTTGCCGGAAACCCGGCTCATAAGGCGCGGCGTGGGCTTCCAGAACAGCCCGGCGGATGGATTCCACGCTTTCGGGTTCGCAATACCAGGCGTGGTCGCCAAAGTATTCGCGCACATCGCCGCGGTCGGTAACCACCACATTGCAGCCCATCGCCGCCGCTTCCAGCGAAGAAAGGCCCGTGGTTTCAAAAAAAGACGGCAGCACATGAACTTTTGCCGAAGCATACGTCTGATATACCTCTTTTTCCGGAAGCCACGGCAGAATATGAACGTTTGGACCGGCTTCGCGGCGGCAGGCTTCGTAATAGGCCTGATTGTTGGGCGAAGGCTCGCCATGCAGGAAGAGCTGAAGCGGCGTACCGGATAGCGCCCGAATCAAAGAAAGCTGGTTTTTCCGCCCTTCAATGCGTGCCATACACAAAACGGCACCTTCGTACCGGGGCAGCCGGGTGCGCACGCCGTCGGCAATTTCGGGGCTGATGCCGTTGGGAATCACGCGGTAGGGCCGCGCCACGCCATATTTGGCTACAAAGCGCCGGTATTCGCTCTCCGAATTGGGCAAGAGGGCCAGTGCGCCCCGGGCCACCTGCTGCACCGAGCGCCGGTGGCCCCGGAGCAGGTAGGATTGACTGCGGATTTTCTCCCCGTTCTTCACCTGCCGCGCCAGCGCCTTGAGGTATTCCATGCCATCGTCGGAGAACACGCGATGGAGCAGTCCGCGAAGGCCGCCCTGTGTCTCTTTCTCAAAAGCGCCGTAATCTACAAAAATGGTACTCACCACATAGGGCAATCCCGACTGCGCAATATGGTAGAGAATATCTGCCGGACGAATGATGTTGAAGAAATGCAGCAGGTCGTACTGGCGATAATCGGGCCGTTCATTGGTTGGAAAAATATCCACCGCTACGCCCAGCCGGCGCAGGGCTTCGGCCGTAGCGTCCATTTGCTTGGTATCGCCGCCGGGCGAGGAATAGACAGTAGCGCGGGAGATAAAGGCGACACGCATCAGAGAGGCTCAGGATTTCAGTTTGTGGTAAAGCTTTTGAATCCAGGTGGAAGGCAGCAAAGAGAAAAGCAGCAACAGATAAGGCTCGGCTTTGGCAGGTTGGGTCTGGATGGCCCGCAGCAAATGCTGGCGGGCTTTGCGGGGTCGGTAACAGTTCCAAAGGTATTTTTTTCCCATCATGCTGTGATAGGCAGCCTCTTTGTAGCTGCGCAAATCCTGTGTTTTAAGGATTTCGCGCAGGCGGGCAGCATCGGTGGGCGATATTTTTCCTTCGCGGATGGCGCGATACTTGATTTCCCGGAAAACCGGCCCGCGCCATTTCTCATCTATCGTTACCGACTGCGCGTTGAAGCGGTGTTTAATGAGCGGCTCTTGCAGGTTAGCCACCGTTCCTTCCCGGAAAAAAGCCGTCCAGAACAAGTGGTCTTCAAAATGGATGGCACCTGCCGGATAGCCACCCAGCCGGAGCGCCACCGCACGCGGGTAGGCAACGGTGGGATGATCGAGCGGGCAGGTGCTGAGGATTGCTTTTTGAAGACCAGCAGTTTCGCAGGCATCGGGCTGCCATTCAAAAAGATACGTTCCTTCTTCGTCAATATAATCGGCGGCGCTGCCCAGCAACACACAATCGGGGTTTTTCCGGAAATAATCGTGTTGGCGTTGCAGGCGTTGGGGATAACACACGTCATCCGCATCAAAGCGGGCGATATATTTTCCTTTGGCCAGCGCCAGACCTGCATTCAGCGCGCCAATCACGCCCTGGTTTTCCTGCTGGTGAACGCGGATGCGAGGGTCGGTATAAGAAGCCAGTATTTCGGCGGTGGCGTCGGTAGAGCCGTCGTTGATGATTAGAAACTCAAAATCGGTAAAGGTTTGCGCCAGCACCGAATCAACGGCTTCGCGCAGGAAAGGCGCAGCGTTGTAGGCCGGCATCAGCACGGTGAAAAAGGGCATATTCAGGCAGAAACTGTTTTAGAAGCGTCAGCAAGGTCTTTTTCCATGATTAATTCATAAAAGAAAAGTACGCACAGCGGCTCTACAAGATAGGTGAGCAGGGCAATCGGAATCATTAGCGCAGAGGCCCAGAAGCCGTAGCTAAGGCGACGCAGATGACGTGCATACCGCCACACATAAAAGACCATAAAAAGCAGCAGCCCTACAAGACCATATTCTCCTAGTAGCTGGTTGTAGAAGCTATTGGGCCAGTTGGTTGTCGAAAGCCAGGCCTCATCTCCGGAAATGCGCACCTGATGAATCAGCCGATGATTTTCCTGATAAAGGCAGGTTGCAAAGGGCGGCAGCACTCGTGTAAACAAACGGCTGGAATCCAGCCCGGACATACGCGCTGCGGTAAGGCTGGAAAATCGCGCCGGTCCTGCACCCATTAATAATGGCCCTGCGCCTGATTGCAGATAAGCCATCGTTTCGAGCAAAGAAAGCTTCTTGCCGTTGCGGCTTTTGACCGCCAACCGGGTTGTTGACAGCCTGTGCCGGAAGTCTGCGGTATCAGGCAGGCAAGCGCCATTGTGCAGGTATTTGTCAAAATGAAACTGTTCTACCTGATGGAAGAGACCTCGTGTTTGGGTTGGGGTTGTTGCCTGGACATTTTTTTCCTTTTGGGTGATATTATCGGTTATATACTGCACATTTTCAGGCGATACCCAGGCAAGCATTCCCAGTAGGCAAAGAGCGAAAGCAAGCGCCACCGCAGCTATTTTGGGGGATGGGAAAAGCCGCCATTTTGTGGGCTTTAAATGTACAGGCAACAGGCATCTTAGGCCAAAAAACGCTATCAAAAGCAACACCAACACCATGGAAATCAACAGGGCATTTCCAAAGATGAGGAGCAGCAACAGGAGACATAAACCGGTATAAAACCAATCGCGGCGAAACAGAAAAAAAATGGCCAGCAGGCTATTTACAAAAGCATTGTGGTAGCCGCCCTCCCAGAAAACCCCGGCCAGCAGGTCGCCGGTGGACATCCCATAGGGAAAAGGAAGATCTTTGTAAGGATTCCACACGCCATTGACCCAAGCGGCATGACCCAGCTGCGCTAAAGAAACGGCTACGTTGAGCAAGACAAAAAGCCGCAGCGTTGGCAAATTTTTTTGCGGCATCCGCTCTACGCTTAGGCGAACCTGATGAGCGCCCAGAAAAGCCGCCCCCCAGAAAGCAGCACTCACGCCAAAAGCGGCCATCGAAGGAGCTGAAAAATCGCGCACCAGCAAGAAAAAATTGGCAGCACCCGCTGCTAATAATAAAGGGATAAAGGGCGACAACCGACCCCGTTTAAACAATCCTTTCAACTGCGGGCGCAGCATAAAAACTACCAGCAAAGCAGCAAATTTGAGCCAGATAATGCCTTGATTGGCAACCACTGTCAGCAGAAGAAGTAGCGGCCAGTCAATTATTTTACGTTTGGCAAATATGCTTTTCATAATGCTGTTTTGATAAGGATGGACTGGTAAAAAGCAACCTGCGCCATCGCTATTTTTTCGATAGTAAATCGCCCCGCTATTTTTTCATATCCGGCCCGCGCCTGGCGCTCGCGTAGTTTCCGATCCTGCAACAGGCACATGATGGCCTGTGCAATCTCTGCTGGCTGCGCCGGGTTGATAAGCAGTCCGTCTGTGCCGTTGTCTATCAGCTCCGGGCCGGAAGTACGCTGCGTAAAAATGGTGGCCACGCCGCAACTCATGGCTTCCATGGGAGCCAGTGCAAAGGTTTCGGCAAAAGACGGAAAAACGCCCACTGCCGCCGAATGCAGCGCTTCCATTACGCTGGCACGCGGCTGATGTCCGTGGAAAAAGACGCTTCCGGAAACTTCTGGTTTTAACCGCGCTTTCAGCGCATCAAGGTCGCCTTTGCCATACAGATGCAAGGCTGCGCCGGGAACGGCGGCCTGCACTTCGTTCCAGGCTTCCATCAACTCAAAAACGCCTTTTCCGGGTTGCAAAGAGCCGGTAAAAACAACTTTGAGCGGGTCTTTATCTTCAAAGCCAACCCACGGCGGCACGGCTATGCCGTTGGGAATCACTTCTGCTTTTTTTTGCAGGCCCAGCAATGCAAGCGTTTTTGCGGCTGCATAACGGCTCACGCTGACGATGGCAACGGCTTTGGATAAAAGGTCTTTTTCGATAGCAACAGCAGCCGCGCTCACCGGGCGGGTCAGCTCTGCGCCCAGATACACATTGCCGCCGTGCAAACGCACCACCAACGGCAGCGCCATTTCCGGAAAATACACCGGTTTTTTCACCTGCCGCGTATAATGCTGATGCTCCGGCGTTTCAGCGATTTGCAGGTTGTGTTTTGCCGTTAGACTTTCCACCAACAAACGCAGGCGCTCCAGCCCTTCGGCGGTTTCTTTTTCAAGCCGGCCGGAAAGGGAAAGCAGGCGGCGCATGACTTTATCGTAGAAAGTATAACGCATAGAAATGCCCAGCCTTTCGGATTTTTTACGCAGCCGATATACCTGCACGCCTTCGTCTGTTTCATAATCTGCGCCGCCGTAGCCGTAATCATACAAACCGGCTACCCACACGTCGTGGCCCTGCCGCAACAGTGTACGCGCCAGCGTTTGCACCGCCGTGCCGATGCCGCCGTGCGGACCGGGCGGATATTCGTCGCAAAAAAGCAGGATGTTCATGACCGCTATTGTTTTAAACCCGCGAGCGTTTTTCGGTGTTGGGGTGCAAAGATGCCACCGAGCCACATCAAAAGCGGATAACCGGCAAACACGCCTGCAAGGCCCGCCGGCAGCGGTATTTTAAGGAAAATAAAAGCGCAAATTCCGGAAATCTGCACCCCGAAAACAAACAACAACCGGCGCCAGGGCAAATGTAATTCCAGCCGCCGGGCGCAGCGCGCATAACAGGCAAACTGAAAAAAAGAAGCAGCCACAAGGCTCAAGGCCGCACCGGCAGTAGCCAGGTTGGGAATCAACACCAGGTTTAGCAGCAGGCTCAGCAGGGCGGTAGCAGCGGTGATTTTGGCAATCGTGCGAAACTGACGGGCCGCAAAGGTTTGTACCCACAGCAGATTGATGCTGAATTGCAGCACCATAGCCAGATTGAGGATGGCCAGCGGCAGGAAAGAAGCGTTTCCAAACTCGCTTTTCAACACGCCGCCTACCAATGGCTGCCACAGCGCAACCACCATTAGCGAGGCCCAGCCCATCAGCGCCGGAATCAGAAATAAAAGCACCGAAAAGGCTTTTTGCCGGTCGGGCGAGGGTTTTTTGTCGCCGGTCCACCAGCGGGCGGCTATCGGCAGAAACAGGCTGCCAACAATGGCGGTGGGCAGTTTTTCGACCTCAAAAGCGCGGTAGGCAAAGCTGTATTCGGCCACCGAAGCAGTGGTAGCCAGCATCCCAAGCAAAAACCAGTCGAGCCGCGCCAGACTTACGTCAAAAATGACAGTCAGGTATTGGGGCACGGCTTCCCGGAGCAACAGGCGATAGGCTTTCCCTTTGACGCTGCCGGATTGGTGTTTTCGGGAAACCAGCCAAGCCAGCACATATTCCACCGCATTTCCGGAAATCAGGATAACGGCGGCGACCGGCAGCGTCAGGTTTCCGGTAGTATGCGTCAAGTAGGCGGCCAGCAGTTTAGCGGCATTGGCCGTTAGGGTGGCCAGGGCGTAGCTCCCATATTGCAGGCGGGCGTTGAGCAAAAGCCGGAAAGGCGTGGCCAGCGAAAGAATCGCCTGCGCGGCAAAAAAGAAGGGCAACAGCCGGAGTTTGGGTGCAGCAGAGAAAGCCGCCAGCGCCAGCAGGACGAGCAGCGCAAGCACTGTGGTAGCCAGATTGTGTATCCAGAATGCTTTGGCGGCCCAGTTGCTTTTTCCGGAACCGGCGGCCAGGCGGCGAAAAACGACCTGTTCTAACCCGAAACCGGCAAGCGTAGCCAGGAGATAGGCGGTGGCGGTGCACCAGCCCATGAGGCCAAAATCTGCTTTCGGCAGCCATTTGGAAAAAGCAAAAAACAGCGCCATGCCCAGCAGTTGCGGCGCAATGGTTTGCATACCGGCGCTACCAACCAGCTTTTTTATCCGCGAAGATGCCAAGAGAGTGTTTGGGAGAGAAATAAAACGCCAAAATTAAAGATTAACTACAGGCTTTCTGCGAGTAACGTGAGCTGCGTGCAAAATGATTATTTCTAATGATGTTTGTAGAAATAGACCTCTTGCAAAAGCCTATTTGTTCCTTTTGGACAATACTTGAGGCTTTCATCGTTGTTATGCCTGCCATCGGCGCAAAATTCAAATTATAAAATTCCCCCGTCATCTTTATGACACAGAATAATCGTGATTGGGGGCGTATTGCACAACAACGGAGATTCTGCATGAAATTACTTTCCCAGGAAGCCTATTGTATCCATACTGCTACAATGCTGGTTAATCAGAAGATAGGATTTCGCCATAGCGCAACTATCTTTAGCCCATGACCGAATCCACTGGTTATCGGCGTGCGCTCCCGCTGCTGGCCACCTGCCTGCTTGCCTTTGCCATTCCCTTTCCGTTTCTTTTTGGCTCGGTGGGGGTCATTCTGGTTGTGGTCGCGGCAGGGGCATCGCAAGGCAAAACCCTTTTCCGAAATTTCCGGAAAAACAAGATGCTCTGGGCACCGGTAGCCCTCTATATCTGGGCGCTGGCCAGCGGGCTGTGGAGCGAAGACAAGGCCGAAGCTGCCCATATCCTGAGTACCAAATTACCGCTCCTGCTGCTGCCCATCGCCATTGGCGGCAGTGGCTTGCAGGGGCGCGCATTCCGGCGCAGCGTAATGAGTGCTTTATGCCTGGGCATCGCTGTCGTAGGTATTTATTGCATGGGAACGGCCTTTGCCAACTATCGCGCCGGAGAGGATATTCAGGTGTTTTTTTATCACCGGCTGGTGTCGGGCCTGAGTGCCAACGCTGTATATATGGCATGGTATGTGGTTGCCGCGCTTCTTTTCCTTCTGCTGGAGCCAATCGGGACGCAGGAAGGCCGGCGCTGGCGCGAAGTCGGCCTGCGGGCGGTGTTGCTGGCAATACTGCTGCCTTTCTTTCTGCTGCTCGCGGCCCGCACCCTCCTCCTCCTGTTTGTCGCCATTGGGTTGCCAACGGCGCTGGTGTTCAGTTTCCGGAAAAAAACGGCCTTCGCGCAGAAAGTGCTTACCCGGAGCTTCACCGGCGTAGTGGTGCTGGCGCTGATAATCGCTTTTCAGCAGCCCGCCATTCAGGCCCGTTTTAAAGAACTGCGACAAAGCCGCCCGGAATTGTCTTTCCTCAAACATTATCAGGGAGAAGAAAACAGCTTCAGCAATATGAATGTGCGTTTGTTTCTCTGGCGTGTCGGCATTCATAATATTACTTCTTCGCCGGCAATGCTGCTGCGAGGCACCGGCGTAGGCGATGCCCACGCGGCCATCAACAAAAGTGTCCGGGCGCTCGGCATTCCAAATATGGAGAAAGACCATCCCCAAAGGAATGTTTTTTATGACATCAATCTTCACAATACATTTCTGCACACCACGCTGGCCACCGGAAGCATCGGGCTGCTGCTTTTGCTGTGGACGGTGGGCAATCTGTTCGTCATCGGTTTGCGTCAGTTTTCCCGGAAGCCTTTTCTGCTCCTGTTTGCCCTGCTCTCTTTTTTCTTTATGATGCAGGAAGCCGTGCTGGAAACGCAGGCGGGCGTTGTTTTTTATATGTTTATATATAGTGTTTTCGTTGCGGATAGCTATTCCCAAAAGCCTTTAAAGCACGCAGGAAACGCCTTGAACTCCGGCCTTCAGGAGCCGTTTGATGGCCGATTGTAGCGGCCATTGCAGCGCCGTGTGCGGCTTTCCGGAAAACGCCTTAAACGGATTTGCTGCCCTGAAAAATATCCGTGAATTTTGCACCCTCAAAAATAAAAACAGAAAAACCGGTTCTCCGTTAGGGGAAGCCGGTTTATAACGCGTTATACAGGTATGATGTCAACTGTGGTGCTGAATACGCCCTCGATTAAACCGAAATTCCAGCCCGCCATTCAGGAAGGAAATTCGGAGATGGCCGAGATCCGGGATATGTTCCGGCAGATGAACCAACTCTACATTGCCCATCAGCCTTCTGCCGCTTATCTGGCAGCCAAGCGTGGCATGGATCTGCTTTTCGCTATCGTGCTGCTGCTGCTGACCGGCTGGCTTTTCCCCATCATCGCCCTGCTGGTAAAACTTTCTTCTAAAGGGCCGGTCTTTTTTGTCCAGCCACGCACCGGCCTGCACGGAGAAACATTTCATTGCCTGAAATTCCGGACGATGCGCGTCAACGACGAAGCACACACCCGGCAGGCCACGGCCAACGACAACCGCATCACCCGCACAGGCAGGTTTCTGCGCGCATCGCACCTCGACGAGTTGCCGCAACTCCTCAACATCTTTCTGGGCGATATGAGCCTCATCGGCCCGCGCCCCCATATGTTGTTCCATACCCGCTACTATTCCGGGCAGATTCCTTTTTATCACCTGCGCCACGAGGCAACGCCCGGCATGACCGGCATGGCGCAAATCAACGGTTTTATCGGCGAAATTACCAATGCCCGCGACCTGCGCAAACGCATCCACTGGGACATCTACTACCTGAAACACCGCAGCATCGGCCTGGATTTTTATATCCTTTTCCAGACTTTCCTGAGCGTTCTGGCCCGCTTCGTCCCTTCCCAAAAGAAGGTCAGCTAAAATGATCAGGGTTCTTAAATCCTGATTCCTTATCTTTCCGGCAGTCAACACGCTGCCTATGGAAAGCATCATTATCCTTGCCGACTCCGCACCGGAGTCGCGTTCTGCCATCGAATATGGCTATGCCTTAGCCGCAGAGAAGCATCTGCCGGTCTTGCTGATCTATATCTATGACGTGCCGCTGCTCTATGCACCAGACGTTTTTTCCGGAACTTTTTTGCCCATCGAGGATGCGCAAAAAATTGCGGCGCAGCACTTGCAAGACCTGACAACCCAATACGCTACACGCTTCCCGCAGGTGCCTACGACCTCGCATCTGGCGCTGATGGGGCCAGATGCTCTTCTGGAAGACCACCCGCAAACGGCCAACAGCCTCGTTGTTGTGGGCGTTGATCCGGGCAGTATGAACGATTGGTGGGAAGACCACCGGGGGCTGGATATCCTGCGCGAATCGCGCCACAATGTGCTGGCGGTGCAAACAGACGCTACCTACCGGCCCGTGCGGCGAATCCTGCTGGCCCTGCGCCCCGATCAGCCGGCAGCGACTTTTCCGCTGGCAGAATTGCACGCCGTCCTGAGCCTCACCGGCGCGGCACTCCATGTGATTACCGTCAATGCCCACGGCTCTTTGTCGCCGGAATTGCTGACCGGCCTGGCTCCGTTGGGGGCTACCTTCCACGAGGTCGCCGGCAACGAGCATATCGATGCCATCATCGCGCAATTTGCGGTGGATCATCCCGCCGACTGGCTGGCAGTGGTGCCGGGCGAATATGGTTTTTGGGCAGGCCTTTTTCATAAAAGCAACACTCTGGCACTTGCCGAACACAGCACCGTGCCTTTGTTGGCTCTTCACCTCTCCAGAGAAAAGAAATAACAACAGGATTTCCGGAAATCAGACGTAGAAAAAGCCCCGTAGCGGTGTAGGGATGGTTGTCGAAACCCAAGCCTGCGTCTCTACGGGGCTTTCCACTTTCCCTAAACCAATACCTGCGTTGGCTTATACTGTTTTGAGATAGCTGGCGGTATATGCGTACGTTTCCCTGCGTACGTCAGCCGTCATTCCGGGCTTGACCCGGAATCTCCATTATGCGGATCTGTTTCATCTATGGCTACCAAATTAAAAATAGTTTTATGCCAAATGGGCGGCTAAATCTTTCTCATTGGAATCGCTCAAAATCTTTGCTGCATTACTGTCTGGAGCTTGAATTTCTATGAAAAATTTAGGCTACAAAATGGTATAACAAGTAGTTGAAAATCAGGCGCTCTAAAACGAGATTCCCGTTAAAATCCAAAAAAATCGCTTTCTCCCGGAGAAAGCGATTTTTTTATTCAGAAGATTCCAAGGAATTTCTTTCTTTTTTTCAGAACGACAACTTCCTGACGTTTGCGACGTGGGTCGTAATAAATAGCGGCTTTTTCAAATCGTTTCTTCTCTTTGTGGCGCTGAATTCCTTTTTTGATAAGCCAGACACCACCTTCGAGCGCCCGCCATTTCAGATAGCCGGAGATGATTTCCCAAAAAACCTTTTTAATTTGTTTCTTAGGTAGAAAATTCTGCGCGAGGCGGAGTGCGGACGAGTTTTTTTCGATAAAAGGCAACATCCCTTCATAGGCAGCCGTGCCGGCACCGAGGCCCAGCGTCTCCATAAGCAGGCTCATCAGGCGATTGGTCGGGGCTTCTTCTGCCGCAAGATTGCTCTTTGTCGGCGGCGTTTTGCTGCGCTTCAATCCTTCCATTGTAAACAGGTCGGCAGCATCGCTTTCGCCTTTTACATATTCAAGCAAAACCTTCTCCCTTCTGAGATCTTCGATGCTTTTAAGCTGTCTTTTATAAAGTTGCACAGGCGTTTTCGGGTTTAGAGGCGTGTATAAAAAAGGGCTTTAGTCTTTTACCTGAATCTTTTTGGCGTGTGCCAGGTCGTCTGCCTCGTCTTCGCTGGTGAGCAGGCGAACAAAGATGCTGGCAAAGCTGTTGAGCACGGATTTGCGCATCAGCACCACGATCAGTACCAGAAGCAGATAGAAGCCCAGCGTGGCAAAGGCACCGCCAATGGCCGAGTCAAACCACTGCGTGAAGGTCTCCTTCAGGGCGACCCCCAGAAAGATCAGCACCGCGATGGCCAGAAAAAGCAGGATGAAAAGGTAGATAAGAAAACTCAGGACGTTAGACGTTCGCTCTACGAAAGAGAGTTTTATCAGGTTGACCCGGACTTCCAGAAAACGGTTTGCATTTTCTTTCCACTCGTTGAGAAGGTTGCGCACGGCAAAAGGGGATTAGGCGTTGTAGATTTCTTCTTCCAGGTCGGCGCGTTCTTTGGAGAACCGACTCTTCAGGTCATAATATTTATCGTTCATAAATTCCCGAAGGCGGGTCAGTTCTTCGCGGCGTTCTTCGGAATCGGTTGCCAGAAGATACCCCAGAGCGGTACCGACGGCCACGCCTGTGAGCAATGTTGCTATTGTTTTACCTGTTTGTGCCATAAAGCGAGAGCGTAAAAATGTGAGAGATGGGAGCACGCAGAATGCTTACACGGGGAACAAATACCGTGCCACTTGCGGCGGCTTAAAGATAGCACCGGAGCGGTTTTGGCAACCTGTTAGCCGTGATTTTTACAGCACTTTTTCTTCGCTGCAAAAGAAACCGATTTCGCTTGTTATCGCCAACCTGCTGCTCACCCGGCCTCTGGGCGAGGAATTACTTTCCTTCTTTCCCAAAGGATAGAATTTTTGCAGCGTCCTGCTAAGAGCCTATCCAGAAAATCAGTAGTGAGGCTGGTTCAGTCATAAACTTTTGTCATCCCGGAACGGGAACTTGTCGGCTCGCAACTGCAAAGACCCCGTTCCGGGGTGACAAAAAAACCGTACGAAAAACCACATCCTTTCACATTTCCTTAAATTTAGGATAGGCCCTAAGTAAAGGTGTTGCTGATGACCTCTGAGGGAGACGATTTTCCGGAAATAAGGGCTGGTTTTTCCGGAAATTTCCGGAAATATTCTATGCAATACCTTTGAGAAGCCCCCCGTTCTTTTTGTATGCGCAACTTCCCCCTAAAAACCCTGATAACGGCGCTGGCCGCTGTGATTATTGCCGCCATTCTGGCATCGGGCTACAATTATAAGTTCAAAGCCAAAAATACATTGCCCGTAACCGGCTCGGCGGAATACAATTTTGAAGCCGACCTCATCGTGTGGGCCGGCTCGTATATGCGCACTTCCATGGATCTCAAAGAGGCCTATGCCATGCTCAAGCAAGACGAGATGCGGGTGCGCGAATACCTGCGCAGCAAGGGTATCAACGAGAAAGAAGCGGTGTTTTCCTCTATCACCATCAGCCGCCAATACAACGAGACTTTCGACGACCGGGGCAACCGCACTTCTTCCGTTTTTAGCGGGTTTCAGCTCAGCCAGCGGGTGCGGGTAGAGTCGGTCGATATTGAAAAAGTAGAAGTCATTTCCCGCGAGGTTACCGGCCTGCTCGAAGCCGGTGTAGAACTCAACTCCGAGGAGCCGCAGTATTACTACACCAAGCTCAAAGACGTAAAAATAAAACTCCTGCAGGAGGCCGGCGAAGATGCCCGCCGCCGCGCCGAGACGATTGCCAAAGCCGGCCACAGCAGCCTCGGCGGCTTGCGCAAAGCGAGCATGGGCGTTTTCCAGATTACGGGCCGCAACTCCAACGAGGATTTCACCTACGGCGGCGCTTTTAACACGGCCAGCAAATCCAAAACCGCAACGGTAACGGTGCGCTATGAGTACGCTTTGAATTAAGGGCGCAATGGCTCAATACTCAATTACTCAATGTGGAAATGATTCCTGAGTTTTCCCAATGAAGAATCTTCTTTGCCTTGCGCTGCTTTGCTGGAGTGGTACGCTGCGGGCGCAGGAGGTGGCCGACACGCCGCGCATCCTTACCGGCGGCACGCTCAAAGAGGTGAAGATTACGATGCCCTATGAAAAATGGCAGCGCGACTCGGCAGCGAACCGGCTTATTTACCGCAAAGAACTGGGAGACGCGGCCTTTAAGCCCGAAATACGCAACCCACTTAAATACGGCCTGCGGTTAGATGGTGGAATTACGTGGCTGGCGTTGAAATTTTCCGGAAAACAGAAGCGGGCGCAGCGTTTTCAGAAAGCGATGGAAGCCCACGAAAACGAGCAGCTGATTTCAATCCGCTACAATGCGCCGCTCGTAAAGCGCCTCACCGGACTGGATGATTCCACGGCCTATGTTTTCATCCGGCAAAACCCAATGTCGCGCGGCTTTTTCAATACGGCTACCGAACTGGAACTCATGCAGTGGGTACGCGACCGCTACCGCGAGTGGCCGCAGCGGAAGTAGCCCGGAGGACAGGCATACGCTTCCGGAAAAACGAACCCCTTTTCCGGAAATGGTTTGCGGCGGCGCGTGGCTCGTTATCCAGTCGCAGTGCTGCCGGTGAAAATCCATCTGCGCACTTATTTTATCAGCAGCAACTGCGAGTCTTCGATGCCGTCGAGGTGGTGCTTTACGCCCGGCGCGATAGGGTGGTAGTCGCCGCAGCAGAGCGTAACGGTTTCGCCGTTTTCATCTACATATTTCACCGAACCGGAAACGCATACCAGCGTGGCAGGAACGGGCGTGGTGTGTTCTTTCAGGTGCCCGCCGCCGCGCAGTTGGATAGCGGCGACTGTGCCTGCGCCGTCTTTGCGGAAGGGAACAGCAGAAACGGGTTTGTCGGATGTGTGGAGATCGGCGAGCTTCATGGGGCTAAAATTAACCCGATTTCAGAGACGGAACGCGGACAAAACGGATGATACGGATTTTCACGGATCAGAAATCCGTGAAAATCCGTCGAAATCCGCGTCATGCGTGTGCTATCGCCTGCCGCAATCCCGCGTCATAGCCCGTTACTAAAAACTCCGGAAACCGCTGCCGGAATTTCCGGAATATCGTGTAGGGACGCACCACGCGTGTCCCTACGAATTCAACAAAAACGGCCCGACCGTAAATCAAAAAAGCCCCGCAGCACGTTCGCTACGGGGCTTTTTCAATCCGGATTTTCCCGAAAAACAGGCGGCAATTTCCTTCGCGCCTTCTGCCAATGCAGTGGCCATAAGGTGCACAAAAAGATTTCAACTTTTAGCAGCGGAACGCTTCAGGGCGAACGACCAGCCATAACAGCGAAGCTGACAGCCTGAGGCATCCGGACAGGAGATTTCACCAATATTTTTACCGCTGTCGTTGGTGAGCCGGTAGCGTTGTTCGTCCGTCTTAAACGCATGGAAACGCAGGGTGTCATCTGTGCTTCCGTCGGCGTAATGAAGCCAGAGAACGCTGTCTTTAATAGTTACCTTCTCCAGTCCGGATTGACCAGAGGTAACAAAATAGACCAGGAAAGATTCCAGGCTCATCGCCTCTCCGGGGTTAACCTTCGGCGCTGGATCGTCGAAGGCGACGGATGTAATATCCCAGACACCCTGATAGGTCGCCCGGCTTTGCGTTTTTACACAGGCGCTAACCAGAAGCGGGAGAGAAAGCAAAAGATACTTTACGGTGCTTTTCATAGCTCAGCAGTTTTGGTTGGTTGAGCGCCACTATTGGCTACATTCAAAGATAAGCAGGATTTTCTTCATAAGGCTGGCAATGAAATCCGATTCTTTAATGCGTTCTCCGGTTTCGGTAGCGTAAACCTCGTAAATGGGGTTGCCATCGAAGGGCTATGGCATCCGCGTTCTAAATCACTCCACACAAAAAAGCCCCACAGCACGTTGGCTACAGGGCTTTTTCAATCCAGAAATTTCCGGAAAAAATCCTTAGGCGTTCATTTCCTTCGCGCCTTCTACCAGCACGGTGGCTTTGTTGTTGAGTACTTCCACAAAACCGCCGGTAATCGTCCACAGTTCGTGGCTCGTTTTGCTGGTGATGATTTTCATGCGGCCTTGTCCCAGGGCGGCAATGAGCGGCGCGTGGCGGTCGAGAACCTCAAAAGAGCCTTCTACGCCCGGAAGCTGTACGCCATAAACCTCGCCGCTGTAAATCCTGCGCTCCGGTGTGAGAATATCGAGTTGCATAAATTAAATGTGCTGATGTGCTGATGTGCT
>DDEO01000150.1:20592-20785 GCA_002336725.1 Bacteroidetes bacterium UBA1952
TCCACTTCGCCGTCCATAATCATGTTGAAGCCACGAATGGTTTCTTCAATCGGAACGAGAACGCCTTTGAGGCCGGTAAACTGCTCGGCCACATGGAAAGGCTGAGAGAGGAAACGCTGTACGCGGCGGGCGCGTGATACGGTTTGCTTGTCTTCTTCAGAAAGCTCGTCCATACCGAGGATGGCGATGATGT
>DDEO01000211.1 GCA_002336725.1 Bacteroidetes bacterium UBA1952
CTCCATGATTCTGTGTTGTGGAGATTATGGAGCAGTTTAGAATTATGTATTTGCATCTACGACAACCCTGGCAACGGCGGAAGTATCACCCGGAAGGGAATAAATAGACTTTCGCAAGAGGTCTATTCAACAACCGCCCTTGTAGCTGCTATCTTCCGGTCGGCGTATAAAACGACTTCTTTGATAACCAACTTCTGAACGGCAGAAATAAAGGTTTCCATAAAAGCGTAATCGGGTTCGGCGTTTTGAGAGGGAAGGAGGATGGTATCTGACTGTATTTTCCTGTTGCTTATGCTATCGCCCCAAGAGTATTTATGTCCTAAGCCCTTATAAATACAAGTTGCTAGAAAAAGTTGGTTGAGTTTGGTTTTCTTTCCCTCGTTTTTCAGGTACAGAATCAAATTATGGCTATCATTTGAATAAAAATCCTTTTCCTGATACGTTACTACAAAAGTTTTTCCACCAATAAAGACGCAATTTCCTTTATCCAAATACCTTACATCGTAAGAGATATAAGACTCTATAGCATTATTTTCCGCACTTGCACATAAGTAAGGGATATTACCGCTGCCTTTAATGATGTCTCTTGATAGTATGCTCTTAGAATTCCTTACGTTGAATACATCAACGACTTTAAATTCTTTAAGCCCAATCATATTACCCCCCCCCTCATGTTTTGGGAAATCCTGAATTGTTCAAGTGCTTTTTCTTCTTCAGGAGTCAATAGATAGCTTTTCAATCCTGTAATGGATAGGTATGTTTCCACTTTTTTTAGGCGCTCTGACTCTACTGCATAGATAAAATTTTCAATAAAATCGTAGTCTATTTGGCCATTATTTAGGATAGGTAGTTGTATGATTAATTCATCAGCGTCTTTAGCATAGAAGTTTCTTCCGTAATTGAATTGCCCATTATAAGAAGACTTGTTTATTGCCGTGGTTACAAAAATAGATGCAAATCGAGAGAGGGTTTCTGTATTAACTACTGCAATATGGTCATCGGCTCCATACGGATAACTCCGATATTTTGCAGATCCAAACATATCGATAGTGGTGGTATTAGCTGGAAAGACAGTTACCTCATTTCCAATAAAAGCTGATACGCCTTCGTCTTTTTCACCAGCCGTTACAAAGGGTAAATTACCGGGAATTCTGTCCTCACTCTTTAACCGTTTGCCACGAATTGATTTTCCAAAAAGGTCCAGAAGATTGAATTTCCCCCACTTAGCATTTTTCAATTTCTCGCTAAGTGGGGATACTACTTTCCCACTTCTTCGGCATACTGTGTCTTTAATAGAGCACTTATTTCCCAAGCTAGATAGTCACTAATAGTTTTTTTGAAGTCTTGTAAATCAGGTGGAACTTCTGCTAAGGCCGTTTGGTTCCAGTCGGCGCCATTCAGCGGGTCAATGGTTCCTTCGTGATATTCTTTGTTTGTCAGGATAGACAGCTTCGTCTTACCAAAGCGCACCAGATTTACCAGTTCTTCGTAACGCTCTTTGGCCTGGGCCGTGTCGCGCAGGTTGTTACTAGCTTTTTTGCGGTTGGTGCGGGTGTAGCCGTCGTTGGAGAAGTCAATAAACTTCACAACTTCGTCGGGGTGGTGAGCCTCGCCTACTTTGAAAACGTAAATCTGTGTTTGCACGCTCGACTTGCCTATAAACAGGTCTAAAGGCATTTTGATAGAGGCTATAAGCGTGTTTTTTTGAAGGATGCGGCGGTTAATTTCTTTGGCTTTGCCGGAGCCTGCCGAGTTTTGGATGATGATAGCGGCGTAGCCTTTAGCCATCATGCCCAGTGCTTTCTCTACAAAGTTCATCCCATTGCCGGGCGCAGAGTAGGGCGGGTTAAGGATGAAAGCATCGGCGGGGAAAGCGCCGGCTTTTTTGCCGTAGCCGTAATTACCGTCAAAGAGCAGGGAGTCGCTGTTGAGGATGTTGGAGCTTCCGTCGCCCATAAGAATCATGTTGAGGATGGCCAACATGTAGACAGAGGAAAGCAACTCCAGGCCGAGTAGCTGCCCGGCTTTAATCTCTAATTCTTTTTGAGCCAGCGCATCAGGCGAAGTGATTTTTTCTTTTGCGTCTATGAGCATTTCGTTCATGGCCGCTACCAGCAAACCCGCCGAGCCGGTCGCAAAATCCCAGACGTAGGAGTCTTTATGAACCCGCGCCAATTTTACCAGCAGGGTTGCTACATAGGAGGGCGTGAGAACTACATCATTGAGCTTGTCTTGCGAAAAGCCCAGCCAGCCATACATCTCGTTGAAAAGTTTTCCGGTAAAATCGGTAGTGAGGCCGATTTTGTAGTAGATACCGAGGTCGTCTACAATCTTGGTAAATACCCTTTTAAGCTGGCTTTCGCCGTTGATGACCCGGTTGATGTTTTCGGTGGTCAGGGTGTTTTGCAGCGTGCGTACGACGAGGTCTCTTTTCTCCTGGGGGAGGTCTTTTTCGTCTAAGAAAGTTTTTATTTTCCGGACGATGATATCGCCGTCGGTGTTGCCTTTTTCGGTAGAGGATTTAAGGTCTGTTTTTTCCAGCGGGATTACCTTGCCGGGAATGCCCAGTGTGGCAATGATAGCAGCGGCTACGAGATAGACGCGGTCGTTTTCGCCCAGTCCTTTTTCATTTTGGTAGATGTCATTGTTCAGCTTTACGAGGCTGATGTCAATCTCTTTTTCCCGCTGCTGCTTCAGCCGGTCTATCTCGGCAGGCGAGAGGCTGAGGGCTTTTACCTTTTGAATAAATGCGCCAAAATTTTCCTTTTTAAGAAAAGAAAAATCGGAGTAATCGCCTACTTTCTGGCCAATGCCAAAATTGGTTTTAGAGACGTAATAGACCCCGATTTCGTGTTGAAGAGCGCCCGTTTCGTCTCGGTAGCCCGTCATCCCGATAGCGATTACATCGGTGTAGCTGGTGTGGTGCAGCAGGGCGTTGGCGTAATGCACAGCGCCGTTTACCGCATAAGAATTGACGTTTTTGAAGTTGGCTTCGTTCTTAGCGGTTTTATTTTCTACCTGTCCTTCGCCGTCCAGTTTTACGAGGCGGTCTTTATATCCTTTGTACTCAATAAGTATGGGGAATGGATTCAGGTGTTCGTCATGGAGCAGCAATTTGGCATCCGGGCGATTGCCACCTGCGCCGCCGTTTTTGGAATAATAGTCGCTGAGTGCTTTGTCAATTTCTGTGTTGAGCGATTCTTGTTCCAGCTTGTAATCCAGCTTGTAAGATTTGAGCCAGCCATTTCCCAGTTCTGCAATATTGGGTTCTACCGATTGAATAGCCTTTTTAGGTTTCATGGCTCAATATTCCTTTAAAATTTTCAGGCTTAGAAATGTATTTTTCGGTAAGGCCTCATCCTGGGCAGTTACGAAAAGAGCGTTGTCAAAGGATAATCTTACGCTACATAGCGTGCTTCAACCGCCCGACCCCTTAAATCAACCCATCCCACCCCTTAATTTAACCCGTCGACCCCTTGATTTAACCCGTTGACCCCTTGATTTAAGGGGTCCCACCCCTTGATTTAAGGGGTGTAACCCCCCTGATTGAAGCCAAAAGGGGGCTTTTATAAACAAAAAAGCTATCCTGAAAGAGCGCAGGATAGCTTTTTTGTTTTGTGCAACGCCGGTTTTCCTATACGGGCGGGTTGTTGTCCGAGGCAGGCGTGGGCGCACTGTTGTCGGAAGCCTTGCGGCGGGAGAAGAACTGCTTCATTTCGTCATACTTGGCCTGATAGCCCGGTGTGTTGGAAGAAGCCATGTAGGACGTGTAGCCGTAGTCGTCGATGGCGTTGTGGTAATTGTCGAAATCGTGGAGCGTTTTGGCATCCACCAGGCGGGCGCGCAGGCCGTCGATGCGGTTAATAAATTTTTCCATTACGCGGCGGCTGTTGTAGTCGTTCTGAAACTCCGGCCAGTTGACATCGGGGCGGGCCAGTTGCGGCGCGTCGACGTAGAAGTTCTGCACCTTGTCCACAATCAGTTTGTTTTGCTCGTTGATGCGGCCATATTTTTTGCGGTCTTCGGGTGTAAGGTTTACCGTTAGCGGGGCCATAGCCGTTTCCAGCGCAGTGATGGCGTTGTTGATGGCCTGCTGCTGGGCAGCGGTGAGGTGTACGTTGTTGAGATTGGAAATAGACATAAAGGCGCTTTTTTTTAAAGTAGCAGCGTAAAAATAAATCGGGATGGTTGTGAGTGCAAGAGACGGAAAGGAGATTTTTTTAAAATAAAGAAAGTCCCGTTCGGCATCCGTTAGGCGTAGGCTGCGCCTACGTCTGTCTATCCCGCAGGCTGTGCCTGCATCTCATTTCTATCCCAAAAAGAATACCCGAACTTCGCGCCTTCTCATGCGCCGACTGTTCCTCTTTCTCTTTTTCCTTCCGCAACTGCTACAAGCACAGGAAAACCCCTTCTACTGGAAAACCCGGAAACCACACGCCGCCTACTGGCAACAGGATGTGGATTATACCATCAACGCCCGCCTCGACGAAACGCAGCACACCATCAGCGCCCACCAAACGCTGCGCTATACCAACAACTCGCCCGATACGCTGCGCTTTGTGTATTTCCACCTCTACCAAAACGCTTTCGTCAAAGGCAGCTACCTCGACCGGCTCCAAACCGAAAAGAAAATACGCCACCGCTTTGGCCCCCGCGAAGCCACCGGCCTCGGCACCACGATTTCCGGAATGACCGCCGACGGCCAACCGGCCCAAACCGAACTGGACAATACCATCCTGAAAGTCTTTCTGCCCAAGCCGCTTTTGCCCAATAGTAGCACGACGCTGACGCTCGATTTCGTAACCTATTTTGACGACGGCGGCACCACGCGCCGACGCATGAAGATGTACGATGCCTGGGGTTTTAAGCACTACAACGCCTGCCAATGGTTCCCCAAGCTCTCGGTCTATGATGCCAAACACGGCTGGGATACCTACCAACACCTCGGTAAGGAATTCTACGGCGACTTCGGCTCCTGGAATGTCTCCATCGACCTGCCGTCCAACTACATCATGGAGGCCACCGGCGCACTCCAAAATCGCAGCGAGGTATTGCCCGAAGCCCTGCGCCAAAAGCTGGACCTCAAAAATTTTAAAGACAAGCCCTGGGACGAAGCGCCGTCCATCATCATTCCCTACGTGGCGGGCGAGCGCAAGGTGTGGAAATACCGCGCTGAAAACGTGCATGATTTTGCCTGGACCGCCGACCCGTCGTATCGCATCGCTACCGAATACTGGAACGGCGTGGAATGCGTGGGCATTGCGCAGGAACCGCACGCTTCGGGCTGGCAAAACAGCGCGCAGTATGTGGCCAAAATCATCAAAACTTTCTCCGAAGATTTCGGCGCTTATGCCTATCCCAAGATGGTAGCTGCCGATGCGGCAGACGGTATGGAATATCCTATGCTGACGCTCGACGGCGGGCGCGACCCGGGCTATCGCGGCCTGCTGGTTCACGAAATTGGCCACAACTGGTTTTATGGCATGGTGGGCAGCAACGAAACCTACCGCGCCGCTATGGACGAGGGTTTTACGCAGTTCCTCACCGCCTGGGGCCTGAAGAAAATTGACGGCGAAAGCCGACTGGCTAGCGTGCCCGCGCCCTTCTTTTCGCGTCGCGGCGAAGCGCCTACGATTGTGGACCGCAACGTGATTTTGCCCTATACCAACACGGCGTTGCAGCAAAACGAAATTCCGCTCAATACCCACAGCGACGATTTCCGGAATGCCATCGGCCACGAAAACGGCTACGGCATGGTGTATTACAAAACGGCCACCATGCTGTATAATTTGCAGTATGTGCTGGGCGACTCGCTCTTCCTCGGCGCGATGCAGCACTACTTCAACCAATGGAAATTTGCCCATCCCTATTTTGAAGATTTCCGGGAAAGCGTTATTGGATTCACCCATCAGGATTTATCCTGGTTTTTCGATGAATGGTTTGAAACCACCAAGACGATTGACTACGGCATTTGCGGGGTGAAAAAGGTGCGCGGAACCGATTCTTTCGACGTGAAATTCCGCCGCGCCGGACAAATGCAAATGCCGGTGCAGTTTACCGTTTTCGGCAAAGACAGCAGCCGCCAAACCTACCTCATTCCCAATAGCTGGGATACGCCGCCCAATGCTAAAAATGTATTGCCGCGCTGGATTGGCTGGGGCCAACTGCAACCGCGCTACACCGCCCGCATTGCCGTGCCCGCCGGCATCCGCGAAGTGCAGATAGACACCACGTACCGCCTTGCCGATATCTATTATCCCGACAACAGCTACCGCCCTGGCTTTGGACTGTGCAGGGGCGCGGCTGCGCGGCTCGACTGGGGTTTCCGGCTGCCGCCCGACCGCCGCCGCTATCGTCTTGCCATCCGTCCCGACCTCTGGGGCAACGCCGTGGACGGCCTCAAGGCGGGCCTCCACGCCGAGGGCGATTATCTGGGATTGATGCACCGCTTTGAAGCTACCGTTTGGGCCAATACCCACGCGTTGCAACAGGACAAATATCTCTCCTACCAAAGCGAAGGCTGGTACGACCGCTACCTGCCTTTTGCCTATAATTTCAGCTACGCCTCGCCGGTAACGCGCTTCTACCCGAAGCTGCAATGGAGCCTTTACAGTCGCATCAACGACGGACTGAACCGGCACGGCTTGGGCCTCGTCTGGCAGGTGTCTGAAAGGACACAGATTTCCGGAAATTTCACCGCTTTGTGGCGGCAACGGGTCTATGATTTGGATTATCTGCTCTATCCGCAGGAGTGGAGCAGCACCGGTGCGCGGCTGAATAATTCGGTGAACCTGGGCTGGAATTACATGCCCAACTTCTGGCGCGGAACGGGCAACTTCTCGCTTTCGCTGCGCGCACCGCTGCTGACCGGAACCGGCGCCAATGCCTTTGATTATGGCTACCTGCAGGGCGAAGGCAAACGCTTCTGGAACTGGGGTAAAACGGCCTGGCGCACCCGCCTTTTTGCCCGCTATGGCCTGGGAAATAACATCCCGTGGGAAAGTACGCTGTTTGCCGCCGGAGCCAACCCGGAAGTGCTGATGGAGAATAAATTCCTGCGCTCGGTGGGTTTTGTGCCGACCGACTGGACTGGCTATTCTTCCACCACCACCAACCACCTGCAACAAGGCGGCGGGCTGAACCTGCGCGGCTATGCCGGTTATCTCATTGCTGAAGAGCGCAATGGGCAGGTTTTACTGGGATACAAGAGCCGCAGCGGTGCCGCCTTCAACGCCGAAATGGACTTTGGTGGCCTCGTGAAATTTCAGCCCAAAGCCTTCCGCAACTGGCTGCATTTTGATACCTATCTCTTCGCCGATGCCGCCCTTGTGGAGCTTTCCCGCTACGATAGTCTGGCTGCTTATTCCAATCTTCTTCCCGCCAACGTGTGGAGTAGCGTTCGTATGGATGCCGGCCTCGGCGTGGCGATGACCATCAAAAAATGGGGCATTTTCGACAAAGCAAAACCGCTGACCGTTCGCTTTGATATGCCCTTCCTGCTCAGCCATCCGCCTGCCGGCGAAGACTATTTCAAATTCCGGTATGTGGTAGGGATTGGAAGAACGTTTTAAGGAATTGGACATCGCCTTCGGCGAAATTGGAGAATTGGACCGCTTCGCTATTGGACATCGCTTCGCGAAATGGGAGCATTGGAGCTTGGAACGCCGCTGATGCAAAATGCCGGGCCGCGCTGGGGTTTTTCGGTGTTGTTGTGCTAAAAGCGGCTACGTCTGGCAATTCCGATGGCTGGTTTCCGGAAATGCTACCCAAAAAATACCCCTTTTAGGGTATTTTTTGCCGGATAAAGAGGTGCTAATCTTGCAGTATTCATAACCCCTCGCCGTGGGTGTGCCATGTGCGGCTATCGTGGGAAGTAGCCGTACATACAGAAAGCCCACCTGCTTCTTTGTCCTTCGTGGGCCGGCAGGGGTCAAAAAAAGGGAAGCCGGCAGGCAGATGCTGGTGTGAAGGTAAATGCCAAAGGTTCCGGAAATTTCCGGAACCTTTGGTGTTTTAAAGGAGTCGCGGATCTTGTTTCAAAATAGCTAAGCCTAATGCCTTGAATAAGGTAGATCCTGTTTTGAAATAGCTGATAATCAACGTGCTGCGTGTGCTTGCGAATGCGGCGCTTCTGATTTTCAGGCGTTCCGCATATCCGCGTTACAAGACGGGTATATGGCAGATTGCAGCTCCGCCAGAATATTGCAGCGACGCAGAAAAGGCCCCTTTTATCCCAAATCCGTCCTGTACCCCTGCCTTAACTTCGCCCTCATGCTCCATTTTGAAAGGTTTGTATTGCCCAACGGGCTGCGCGTGATTGTTCATCAGGATACCGCTACGCCCATGGTGGCCGTGGATGTGCTCTACGACGTGGGCGCACGCGACGAAGACCCCGAACGCACTGGTTTTGCCCACCTTTTCGAACACCTGATGTTTGGCGGCTCGGAAAACATTCCGGAATACGACACGCCCTTGCAGGAAGCCGGTGGCGAAAACAACGCCTACACCACCAACGACCTCACCAATTATTATGTGCAGTTGCCGAAGCAGAACATGGAGACGGCCTTCTGGCTGGAGAGCGACCGCATGAAATCGCTGGCCTTTTCGCCCAAAAGCCTCGAGGTGCAGCGCAAGGTGGTGAGCGAGGAGTTTAAAGAACACTACCTCAACAAGCCCTACGGCGACGCATGGATGCACCTGCGCCGGCTGGCCTACACGCAGCACCCGTATCGCTGGATGACCATCGGCAAGGAGCTGAAACACATCGAAGACGCGACGCTCGCCGACGTGCGCGATTTCTTTTTTCATCACTATCTGCCCAACAACGCCATCCTGTGTGTGGCCGGAAACGTAACGGTGGAAGCCGTGCGGGCGCTGACGGAAAAATGGTTTGGCGATATCCCTGCCGGAGAGGTAACGCCGCGCACCTATCCCACCGAGCCGCGACAAGAGACCGAACGCTTTGAAACCGTGTTTGCCGACGTGCCGCTTGATGCACTGTATAAGGTCTGGCACATCGGCGCACGCCGCACGACCAGCTACTATTGCGCCGACCTGCTCACCGAAATTCTGGGCAATGGATTCTCTTCGCGGCTGCATCAGCGGCTGGTGAAGGAACAGGAGCTTTTCACCAATATCAACTGCTATCAGACCGGCTCCACCGACCCCGGCCTGTTGGTGATTGAAGGCAAGGTATCGCAGGGCAAAAGCATCGAAGAAGCCAATGCGGCGGTGATGGAAGAAGTCCGTAAAATTGTAGCAGAAGGCGTTACAGAAGCCGAACTGACGAAGGCGAAGAACAAGCTGGAAGCCGCCATTGAGTTTGAAGACACGAGCCTGCTGAGCCGCGCCGCCAATCTGGCTTTTTATGAGTTGCTCGGCGATGCCGCCCTCATCAACGACGAGCTGGGCGCTTATCAGGCCATCAGCCTTGAGGAGTTGAAGCGGCAGACGCAGGAGATTTTCCGGGAAGGCAACGGCAGCACGCTGTTTTACCGGGGAAATGCAGGGGCAGAAAAACCGGTGGAATAGCGGTGTTTATTTCCGGAAGAAAGCCGATAAAAATACTTGCCGGATCCGTGAAAATCCGTCTCCATCCGTGTCCTCCGTGTTCCCTTCTATGGCTTGACAAGAGGGCTTTTATCCTTCCCGCCCCAAAACCTTCCCCAACGCCTCCACCTGCACGCCCGATTGCTGTTCGCCGGTCGCCAGATTTTTGACCGCTACGCGGCCCACCAGCCGCTCCTGCTCCCCGGCAATCACCACAAAGCCGATGCCTTTCTTATCGGCATACTTAAACTGCTTGTCGAGCTTCGCTTTTTCCGGAAATATCTCGGCAGAAATGCCCTGCTGCCGGAGTGCCCGGAGGACAGAAAGCGCATACCATTCGTCTTCGCCGCCAAAATTGGCCACCAGCGCCTCTGCCGCGCCCGTGAGCGTTTCCGGAAACAAAGACAACTCCTCCATCACGTCATAAATGCGATCCACGCCAAAGGAGATGCCCACGCCCGAAAGACCTTTTACGCCAAACAGACCCGTCAGGTCGTCGTAGCGCCCGCCGCCGCCGATAGATCCCATCTTCACCGCGCCGGTCGTTACTTCCAGGATGATGCCGGTGTAATAGTTGAGGCCGCGCGCCAGCGACAGGTCAATTTCCAGCTTTGAAGTCCACTCCGGCAGGGCGAGTGCCTCGTGGTAGCGCAGCGTCTCGCGGATTTCGGCAATGCCGGCCCCGGCGCGTTCGCCCAGCAGATTTTGCAGTGCATCCAGCACGGTTTCCGGAGCGCCTTTCAGTTGGGTAATCTGCCCGATAAGCGTTTGCGCCGCTTCCGAAATACCCTTTTCGTTCAGTTCCTTTGCCACACCTTCCCAGCCAATCTTGTCAGTCTTGTCGATAGCTACGGTGATGTCTGTGAGCTTCTCCGGGTGTCCCGAAGCCTCGGCCAGGGCCAGCAGCAGCTTGCGGCTGTTGATTTTAATCGTGATTTCCGGAATTTGCAGGGCTGCAAACACCGAGCGGTAGATGGCAATCAACTCGGCCTCGTTGAGCAGCGAAGTGCTTCCCACCACATCGCAGTCGCATTGCCAGAACTCGCGGTAGCGGCCCCGCTGCGGGCGGTCGGCGCGCCACACCGGCTGCATCTGATAGCGCCGGAAGGGCATGGGCAACTGCTGATGATACGTGGCCACATAGCGGGCAAAAGGAATGGTGAGGTCGTAGCGCAGGGCGCGTTCGGTGATGCTGGTCTGCGAAGCGGGGCGCGTCAAAAGCGTCTCCCACGACTGGCGCAGGGCCTCTTTGTCTTTCTTCTCGTGCAGGCCGTTGTTGAGGATTTTAAAAATCAGCCGGTCGCCCTCTTCGCCGTACTTGCCCATCAGGGTTTGCAGGTTTTCCATCGCCGGTGTTTCTAAGGGCTGAAAGCCATACAACTCAAAATATTTCCGGAAAATGCCCAGCAGATACTGCCTTTTGCGCACTTCAATGGCCGAAAAATCGCGGGTTCCCTGTGGGATAGATGGCTTGCTCATATCGGGCGCAAAGGTAGGGCAGGGCAGGATCTTGCATTTTGGGCGATGCCGGAGGGCGGCTTACCGCTTTTCAGCGGCACAGGCGGAGCTTGTGCTGAACTTGATTCCGTGCCGCCAGGACAGATGACGTACGCGGGATTACGTACGCGGGATGACGTATGCCTTGCATTTCGCCGCGCCCTTCACAGTACACGTCATTGCGGATACTGTTCGTCTATCGCAGAATGCGCTCCGAAGGCCGGATTTAGGGGAGCGAAGACGCTGTTTTCAGATTCTGCATGGCATCCACCATCATCGTCCGCACTTTTTCGCGCAGCGCAGGCAGGTCTTTCTGAGACAGCCCGGCGGTGAGGACCAGCGGCAGATAAAGCACCCGGTTTCGGCCCGGACTCATCTTCCAGAGTTTTACGCCATGCCAGCGGTCGTTGGTATCGGGCATCAAAACGGGCAGGATGGGCGATTGTGCATCAATAGCCAGCCGGAAGGCACCGTCATAGAAAGGCAACATCGGATCCCCGGTTTCGTTGAAAGTGCCCTCCGGAAAAATGGCGATATGGCCTTCTTTGCGCAGGGCGCGCACCATCAGCTTCATGGAGCGGGCGCGGCTATGAGAACTGGAGCGGTCCACCAGCAACGTGATTTGTTTATAAATAAATCCGAACAGCGGGATGCGTGCCATTTCCTTTTTTCCAAGCGGCCGGAAATAGCCCGGCACTGCCGGAAAAATCACGATGCTATCCAGATAACTCTGATGGTTGAGAACCACCACACAATAGTCGTTGTGCTGCGCCGGCGCGTTGAGATGCTGCACGGAGCGAAGGGTGAGCGCCAGATAAAAACGGGCCCAGCCGTGCAGAAAAGCCCAGATGCGCCGACGCGCGGCTGCATTTGCGGGAATGGCCAGCAGCGCCACCGCAAGCGTGGCAAATGGCAGCGTTATGATAAACAGGATGGCACAATAGAGCGCGTAGAACAAAAGCCCGACCTGTCGCATGGGCAAAAGAGGGTTGGTGAAATTAGGCACTCATACCGGGGAACAGCCCACGGCCTATCAGATCGCGGAACGGCCACGGAATGGTAATCAGGATGAGGAGCAGCGAGAAGAGGAACATAATGCCGGCGCGCTTGCCCACGCCGCGTTTCAGCGAAGCATAGCCGATGTGAGCCAGCAGAATGGCCACTATCATGCCTACCGAGTGCTCGATGGTCCAGAAGCGCAGCCCCGCGTTGCGCATCACCTCGCCGCCGGCAGAAAGTTGCGTAGCCCAGCCGCGTGAGAAATACAAAAACAGCCCCAGCAGCAGTTGGATATCGCAGGTAATCATGAAAAACAGACCTGCCTTTCGGTCGGCACTCAACACGGGCCGCTTTCCGGAGAGCATCGGCAGGGTGCGCAGGAGCGCCCAGATACCAGCAATCAATACCAGCCAGCGCATGAGGTTGTGCAGATGAAGCATTCCGGTGGCCATAATCGGGAGAGAAGGTTTTTTTTAAGAAAGGGTAAAGCTAAGGCGTTCAGTGCTAAAACACAGCCGTTCGGGGGCGGAACAGACGGATGGGGTGCATAGAATTTTTATTCTCAAGGGAACGCCGTCCCGAAGGCAGGAACGGCCCTGCTTTAGATTTTCGGGAAAATATCCGGTGGTCTTTGGGGGACGCGCTCACCATCGCCACCCCTTTCTTTCGCGCAGCTCCCGGATTTGCTCTGCATGATGGCGGCCGTGCCAGGCATAGAAATCCACCAGTTCCCAGATGGCAATGGCGCGGCCCTGTTCCGGGTGATAAAAATGGCGCTTCCAGTCGGCCTCCGGCAGCGCCCGCAGCAGCCCACCCATGCGGCGGTGGAGGGCGTGTAGCAGCGTAATCGAAATATTCACCGGCACGGCATCAACTTCGGGCGTTTCGGCCCAGCGGTCTTCGCGATACGGCGTTATGGTTGGGTTTTCTTCCGTCAGGGCCAGCTTCAGGCGGGTGTAGGCCATCAGGTGGCTGTCGGCCAGGTGATGAATAATTTGCTGTGTACTCCAGCCGCCGGGGCGATAGGGCGTGTGCAGTTGCGCTTCGTCCAGGTTTTCGATCAGCACATCGAGCCAGCGCGGAAAGTTTTCGAGCAGGTCTGTCCAGCCGGGAATCGAAGCGGGGGAAAAGCCTTTGGGCAATGGATATTCGCCAATCGGATAGCGGGAGATTTCGGTTTCCTGCAAAGGCTGTTCAGAGGGCATAGGTGTGTTTTGAGGCAAAAATATCGGGTAGGGGCGTGTGTGAAAGTCGGAAAAGAAAGCAATCGCCGGGTGGCCGGATGGGAAAGGCCCGCTTTCGCTGTGCTTCTATCCTTAAAAAAATCGTCCGGCAACCGAAATTTCCGGAAATTTCCGGAAAAAATCCTGCCTGCCCATGACCTTCGACACCCTGCGCGAATATTGTCTTTCCCTTCCGGGCTCCGGCGAGAAGATGCCTTTTAATGAAACCACGCTTGTCTTCACGGTCGGGGATAAAATTTTTTGCCTCACCGACATTGAAAACTGTGAAAGCATCAACCTGAAATGTGATCCCGAAAAGGCCGTCTTGCTGCGGGAAGAATACCCCGAAGTGCAGCCCGGCTATCACATGAACAAGAAGCACTGGAATACCGTCGCTATTTCCGGAAATCTGCCCGACACGTTGCTGCGGGAATGGATTGCCCATTCCTACGAACTGGTCTTTAAAAGCCTGCCGAAAGCCCGGCAAGCAGAGATAAGCGTTAGAAGTTAGGGCATCAGGAAGTCGGGAGGAGTGTTTGAATAACAGGTAAGGAACGGTGATGGAATAACTTCCGCATCTCTTGAGCCTCACCCCCGGCCCCTCTCCGAAGGAGAGGGG
>DDEO01000212.1 GCA_002336725.1 Bacteroidetes bacterium UBA1952
TCTTTTTTTTCCTGCTCTTTATTTGTTTCGTTTATACCCCCTTAGACGTTTGCGAAGGCGCATCTTTAGGCGAAGCCGGAAAAATGACCGAAATTTGCACCCTCAAATCACCTCATTTTTTTATCAATCGCAATGACTCAGAAATTCGTTACCGTCGGAATGCCTTTCCCCGAATTTAAAAAGAAGGCTGTTGTTTCCCTCGAAAAAGGAAAAGAATTTAAAGACCTTTCATCTGAAGACCTGAAAGGCAACTGGGCCGTAATGTTCTGGTGGCCTAAAGACTTCACTTTTGTATGCCCCACCGAAATCGCCGAGTTCAACAAAGCCTACGGTGACTTTGCCGACCGCGATACGATGCTGATTGGTGCTTCTACCGACAGCGAATTCGTGCACCTCGCCTGGCGCAACGACCACAAAGACCTCCGCGATCTGCGCTTCCCGATGCTGGCCGACACTTCCAAGAGCCTGGCCGAAGACCTCGGCATCCTCAACGAAGGCGAGCGCGTAGCCTATCGCGCTACTTTCATCATCGACAACGAAGGCATCGTTCGCTGGGTGAATGTCAATGACCTCTCCGTGGGCCGCAACGTGCAGGAAGTTATCCGCGTGCTGGATGCGCTGCAAACCGACGAGCTGTGCCCCTGCAACTGGCAGAAGGGTGAAGAAACCCTGAGCAGCAAGCTGGCTGCCGAAACCGCTTAATCTGCATCCCAAAATACCCAAGGCTATTTGCCGGTGTCCAAAGCCGGTAAATAGTCTTTTTTAATGCCTTTTTCAACCCGAAAAAACTCCTTTTATGCCCTATACCAACGAGACTGTTCAATCTATTACTATGGATCTGCGCCTGCCCGCCGACCATACCAACCTGCCCGCCGAAGCAATGGACGCGGTGGACAGCCGCTCGCTGCGCGACCTGAAACTCAACATCAGCACGGTGCTGAAGAGCGCCCACCTCTCCCGCAAAGAAGCCCTGCTGCTGGCGCTGGCCGCTGCCGTCAACGAAAAGAACCGCGCACTGACCGAAGGATTCCGGACGCTGAGCCAGGAAGAAGGCGCTTCCGAAGCCGAGATTGCCGAAATCATGGCCTGCGTGTCGGTGATGAACGCCAACAACGTACTCTATCGCTTCCGCCATTATATGCACGACAACGAGACCTATGCCAAATCGGCTCCCGGAATGCGCATGAGCGTGATGATGAATCCGGTGCTGGGCAAAGAGTTTTTTGAACTGGTGAGCCTCGGCGTGTCGGCCCTCAACGGCTGCGAACGCTGTGTGCAGAGCCACGAGCAAAGCGTGAAAGACCACGGCGCTACCGAGGCACGCATCTTCGATGCCATCCGCGTGGTATCGGTGATCAAAAGTGCCTGTGTGGTGCTGTAATTGCCGCCTGATTTTCCGGAAATTTCCGGAAAAATACCCGCCTGTTTCCATGTCGGAAAGCAGGCGGTTTTTTTGTTTAAAAAACTGTTTGGGCTATATCCTGCTTCGTGTCGCTGATTATCAGGGGTTTATGGGGCTGATTGGCTCTAAGTGGTTTTCCTTTCTACCTTTTTTGCGGAAAAAAGGTAGCCAAAAAGCCGGTCGCCCGCTAGTGCCCCGGCGGGCGACGCAGCACCGATGGTGCGGGATCTATTCTGCTCGCCAGGCTTCAATTCCCTGTCCTCATGGCTTATCAAATAACACTTCAACTCAAACAGCCTCTAAAAAAGATTTACCGGATATGGATATTATGTGCAGATGTGAATACCTTCGTAAAAATTGTCTTTATGAAAAAAATACACTCATTTCTTTTCAGCACTGTTCTTTTTACCGTTGCAGCAACCGGCAGTAGTCGGGCGCAGAATCTGCTGACCCCGGGTCGGCTGGTGGTTTTGCAGGCGGGTGATAGCGCAATTGCCCTGTCGAATAAGGGCAATGCCGTTTTTCTTAAAGAATATTTGAAGAACGCCGCCGCGCAACCCGCGCCAACGGCCACTATCACCATCCCGACAACAGGCTCAAAACGTCTGGTGATTTCCGGAACTGCAGCTACGGAAGGCTCTATATCGCTTTCTGCCGACAGCACCAATATCGTCATCCCGGGCTATGATGCCTCCACGACCAATACGGTGGCGTTGCCCGGTTCGGGTAGTTCGGCCATCAATCGGGTGGTGGACACGGTGGGCCTCAGCGGCGTTGCCGGACGCGCCGCAGCTACTGCAACGGCGTTGAGCGCAACCAATATCCGAAGCGCGGTAAAGGGTTCCGGAAATGACTACTGGGCAGTGGGCGGCACTGGCGGCGTGCAATACCTCGGTAATAGCGGCGCGGCTGTGGGGCTGGGAACCAGCGTTACAAACATCCGTGCGCTGCGGATTATGAATGGAAACCTGTATTTCAGTTCCACGACGGGCACCCTGCCGGGGATTACAAAGGTTGCCGGTATGCCGATGGTTTCCGGAACCGGTGTCGGCGCACTGCTCTTTAGCACAGGCGTCAATTCGCAGCCGGGCGATTTTGCCATTAACGCCGGCGAGACGATCGCCTATGTGGCTGACGGCCGCGCTGCCGCCGGTGGCGGCATTCAGAAGTGGGTGCTCAACACCGGCACCTGGACATGCATGGATACGCTGAACGTGGGAGGTGGCGCGCGCGGACTGGCCGTGGATTGGTCTTCTGCATTCCCTAAACTTTTTGCTACTACGAGCGACAACCGGCTGGTGGCAGTCATAGATAGTAACTACGCCACCGGCTATGTAAACAGCTATGTAACCATTGCAACCGCGCCGGCTAATACTGCTTTCCGGGGCGTTGCTTTTACGCCAAAACCAGCAGCACCGTGTACTGCGCCCACGCTTTCCGCCACCGTAACCCCGGCAGGTTGTACCAGTGGAGGCAGCATCACCCTCACTGCAACCGGCGGCAGCCCGGTAAACAGCTATTCCTGGACCGGGCCCGGCAGCTTCACGGCTGCCACTCAAAACCTTTCCAACCTGAGTGCCGGCAGCTACGCCGTAACAGCCACAACTGCCGGAGGCTGCACGGCAACGACCACCGCTACGGTTACCAGCACGGCAGGCGTTACGGCAATCGCAACGGCAGCCGGCGCAACCACTTTTTGCCAGGGAGGCTCGGTTGTGCTGAATGCCAACACCGGCGCAGGTTATTCTTACCAATGGTATAACGGCACAACCGCTATCACGGGGGCCACGTCGGCATCCTTCACAACCAACACGACCGGCAGCTACACGGTGCAAATCACCAGTGGGAGCTGTACGGCCACTTCCGCTCCGGTTGCCGTAACCGTAACGCCGCCGGTGAACGCCACCATTTCCGCCGCCGGGCCAGTGGCCTTCTGCCCGGGTGATTCGGTGTTGCTGCGTACTACCAACGCCAACGGGCTGACCTATCAGTGGCATCACAATGGCACACCGCTTCCCGGCGCTACCGACTCGGTTTGGGCGGCCCGTCTGGGCGGCAATTATCGCGTGGTGGTGAGCAACGGTAGCTGTGCCGACACTTCTGCGCCCTTTACGGTAACAGTGCATCCACGAACCATCGCCATCATCTCGGCGGCGACTGATACCTCCTTTTGCCTGGGCGACAGCGTGCTTTTAAAAAGCAATACCGGCGCTGGCCTCACCTTTCAGTGGGCCATGAACGGAGCATTTATTCCGGGCGCTACCAGCGGAAGTCATATGGCCCGGATTTCCGGAAATTACCGGGTGATTGTTACCAACAGCAATGGCTGTGCCGATACCTCACGCGCCATCCATGTTACAGCAAAGCCGCTGCCTACGCCAATAGCCGCTTATACAGGTGGCCAGTTGACGGTGCAAAACGCCCCGATGTACACCAACTTCCGCTGGTATCTAAACGGCGGCGCAACGCCCGTTGCTACCAGTGTTCCGTTCACGCCCACATCCAACGGCAACTACACGCTCCGCGCCGATTCCAACGGCTGCACCGGTATCAGCAATACGGTTGTGGTTTCCGGGCTGGCGGTTTCTACGGTTTTGCAAAACGCCTTTTCGGTTTATCCCAACCCGGCCACAACGGCGTTTGAAATTCTGCCTGTCGGCAAATATCAGGTGCGCATAGCCGACGTTCAGGGACGCACGGTGCTGCAAACCCAAACGGTTTCGGGCGTGGATATTTCCGGAATTTCCAACGGCTTGTATCTGCTCTTTATCCGCGAAGCGGGTGCTGCAACTGAAACACCGGTGCGCCTGCTGAAGCGATAGCCGTTTTTTAGCTCCTGATTACGCCTTGCCGGACTTTCTATAAAAAAAGAAAGTCCGGTTTTTCTTTAAGTAAGAGCATCGGAATAACTTCCTCACTTAGCCTTTCTCGAAAATGGTGAAATAAGGCTGCCTTTTACAGTCGCCATGTAGGCAAAATCACCGCGTTTTCTATCGTTATATCGTCACCCCTCTCCTTCGGAGAGGGGGCGGGGGTGAGGCTCNNCTCAAGAGATGCGGAAGTTATTCCATCACTCTTGCTAAGATGCCAGCGGGAACGTAATCGTAAACTGCGAGCCTTTCCCCACCGTGCTTTCGATACGGATGCGTCCGCCGTGCGATTCTATCATGGCCTTGACATAGGAAAGGCCCAGCCCGAAGCCTTTTACATTATGCAGGTTGCCGGTGTGGGCACGATAGAATTTATCAAACACCCGCTTGGCGGTTTCTTTTGACATTCCCACGCCATTGTCGCTGATGCGGATAACCAGCATCTTGGCTGCCGATTTGGTATCTACCTCTATCGCCACCGGCACTTCGGGCCGGGAATATTTGATGGCGTTGTCGATCAGGTTGAAGATGATGTTGGAGAAATGCACTTCGTCGGCCATGATGAGAAACCGTTGGGCGCGCAGGTGCAGCGTCAGCGTGCCGTTGCGCTCGTTGATGCGCAGGGCCAGCATATCGGCCACTTTACGGATCACCTCGTGTGCATCCAGGGTAATCAGGTCGAGCTGGATTTCGTTTTTCTCCAGCTTGGCCGCTTCCAGGATGGTTTCAATCTGCTTGTTCATCCGCTTGTTTTCTTCCAGGATCATCTGGCTGTAATAGCGGATTTGTTCTTCGTTGCCAATGACTTTTTTATTGGTCAGTGCGGCGGCGGCGAGTGATATGGTGGCGAGCGGAGTTTTAAACTCGTGCGTCATGTTGTTCATGAAATCGCTTTTGATTTCAGAGAGTTTGCGCTGCTGAATGAGCGTGCGCAAGACCAGCGCAAAGGCCGCAAGCACCACCAGGATGAGCACCACGGCGGTGAAAATCATCAGCCCCATGCGTCCGCCGTAGGCGTTGGGGTGTTCTAAGTATAAAAACAAACGCTCCTCGGCCCCGTCGGGCACGGAAGGCAGATACATATCTGGCAGCAGCGACACCACAATGCTTTTGGAGGCCATCGAAGAATCGAAGCCGGGCGAGGCCACAATCGGGAAGTTATAGACGTTGATAACCGCAAACTCGAAGCCGTCGCGGATGCCGTTGTCCTGAAGGTTTTTGTAGATGATGCGCTGAATGGTTTCCGGGTCCAGCGCCTGCGCCGTAAAGGTTTTGGCCAGCATCTGCTGTTTATAGACCTCGCCGCCGAGTACATCCAAGTAGGCCTGCTCTTCGAGGAACCGATCCTGAATGCCGGTTTTGATATTGCGCAGCGCCGTTTCGAGCGAGCGGTTGTATTGCTCCTGCCGCACCTGCATGGCGCTCCGAATCCACTGCACCTGCGTGTAGAGGATGCCGAGCACAGAGAGGGAAATCAGGATGACGATAGCCGGAACAACACGTTTCATAACCTCAAAGAAAAGACGGCTTGGGCGTATTTTCTTCAAAACACCTGCCGACGGCCCAACCTTCTGAAAAAAAAGTTGTTCCTTTACAGAGATTTTTATATTTCTGTGAAGCCGGTTCTCGAAGTACGCCACCTGACCAAAAAATACAAAACGCACACTGCCGTTGACGACCTTTCCTTCCGCGTATTGCCGGGAGAGGTGTATGGATTTCTGGGCGAAAACGGCGCCGGGAAAAGCACCACGCTTCGCTGCATCCTGGGGTTGATAAAGCCCACTTCGGGCCAGATTTTTATCGATGGGATGCCTTTTCCGGCTTCGGGCAAAAAACTGCTGCGCAATATTGGCGCGGTGGTAGAGCGGCCCGATATGTATGGCTATTTCTCCGGCCTGGAAAACGTGGCGCTTTTTGCCAGCTTGTGCGATAAAAATATTCCGGAAAAGCGCCTCGAAGAAGTGCTGACGCTGGTGGGCCTGCGCGACCGGCAACACGACCGTGTAAAAGAATACTCGCTGGGCATGAAGCAACGCCTCGGCATTGCCATTGCGCTGGTTCACGAGCCGGATTTGCTCATCCTCGACGAGCCGACCAACGGCCTCGACCCGCAGGGCATTGCCGACATTCGCGCCCTTATCCTGCACCTGAGCCGCGACCTGGGCAAGACGGTGATCGTATCAAGCCATCTGCTGGCCGAGATAGAGCAGGTAGCTACGCGGCTGCTCATCCTCCACAAAGGCAAAAAAGTGCTGGAAGGCGCTTACGAGGATTTGATTCGCCCCTCCGAAACCCGTGTAGCCGTGGCGCTGGGCGCACCGCTTGCTGCCTCTGTTCTGGAAGCCGGCCCGTGGAGCGCCTGCCTCGACAAGGCTACCACGACGGAAGAACTGGTTTTCCGGATGCCCCCCGAACAGATTCCGGCGCTCGTGGCTTTCCTGAGTGCGCAGGGTGCCGCCATTCAGGCCGTCGATTCGCGCCATTCTCTTGAAGACCTTTTCCTGACCCTCACTGCTTCCTGATGACCCTGCTGCGCATCGAGCTTAAAAAAATTTTTCGCCGCCCCCGCACCTATATTGCTTTTGCCATTGTTGCCGCGCTGGCCGGCATCATCCAGCTGGCGCTGCTGGTGGACGGGCAGTCGTTTGTGGCCTTTGCCATGCAGGGGCTGGAAGAGCAGTTTGCCTTTTCCGGAAAAATCCTCAACGGTTATCTCGTTACCTATATCATCCTGCAAACCCTGCTGGTGAATGTGCCGCAGTTGGTAGCTATTGTGGCCGCCGACGAGGTGTCGGGCGAGGCCGCTTCCGGAACGCTGCGGCTGCTGCTCACCAAGCCCATCTCGCGCACCCGTCTCATCGTTACCAAATATCTGGCCTCGGTTATCTACACCTTGCTGCTGCTGGTGTGGCTGGCGGTCATTGGGCTGGGCCTTTCGCTGCTGCTTTTCGGCACGGGCGATATGATCAATATGCGCAGCGAGGAAGTGGTTTTCCTGCTCCAGAACGACCTGCTCTGGCGCTATGCGGCCGCTTTTGGCTTTGCCGCTTTGTCTATGGCCTGCATTGCGGCCCTCTCCATGCTGCTGAGCATCTTTGCCGAAAACAGCATCGGGCCGATTATTGCCACGATGGGCATTGTGCTTTTCCTGACCGTTATCAGCACGCTGGGGCTGCCGTTTTTTGAGACGCTCAAACCCTGGCTTTTTACCACCCATACCATCGCCTGGAAAGGTTTTTTTAGCGATCCGGTGCCCTATAATGCCATCTTTCAATCGGGTGGGGTATTGCTGGTATATACCGTGCTGTTTCTGGCCGCCACCGTTTATTTCTTTCGGAGAAAAGACATTCAATCGTGAAAAAAAGCCTCCTTACCCTGTGTTGTTCGCTGGCCCTGCTGCCGGTGAGTTGGGCCGGTTCGCTTGCGCCCGCCGACCTCTATCAAACCCTGCGCAACCGCGTTTTTACCGTAAAAGATTACAAGGCCGACGTGGTGATGAACATCCGCGTGAGCTTTATGAAAATTCCGCAACTGCGCGGCAAACTCTACTTTAAAAGCCCCGACAAGCTGAAGCTGGTGCGCGAGGGCGGCCTCAGCATTCTGCCCCACCGCACGGCCAACATGAGCCTGGCCGGATTGCTGCCCGTTGGGCACGTAACGGTGATAGATGCCGGCAATGAAGAAATTGATGGGAAAAGTCTGCGGGTACTGAAGGTGGTTCCGGAATCCGACGCGGGCGATATTGTGCTTACCAAGCTGTGGGTGGATGAAGACCGGATGTTGATTCTGCGCTCTGAAACCACCACGCGCGACAACGGTACTTTTTTGATGAACCTGCGCTTCGGCAACTTTATCGCCTATGCCTTGCCCGATGAAATCCAGTTGCAGATGGACGTGAAGGATTACAAGATGCCCAAGGGGGTAACGATGGACTATGAAGGCAATGCAATTCCGGAAAAAGTAACAACGGAAAGCAAGGGAAGGCGCAAGAAAGGAACCATCAACATCCACTACAACAGCTACGAGATCAATACCGGAATAGACGACGCTTTTTTTAAGGAGAAAAAGAAATAGAGCGGAAGGATTTTCCGGAAATCAGCGTCGTTTTTCCGGAAAACAGAAGGGGGCAGAGATGGGGGATTTCCGGAAAATACGGTGTCGCAGTATTCCCTTTTTCCGGAAATTAACGCCCGGAATTTCCTTTTTGCCGTTTCGCAATTATCTTCGGAAAAATTTTCCACACGCACCGTTTCGCTTCTCTATTCTTTCCAACACCCATGAGGTCTATCGTTCTGCTCTCTTTCCTGGCGCTCGCAGTTACTGCTTGTAAAAAAGAAACTTCCCTGCCCGACAAGGCAGCGCAGTTGCGCGGAAAATGGAAAATCTCTTCTAGCAAAAGAACCTCTTTCTACTTCTATACGCAGCGCGATACGACGGTGGACTGGTTTCCCAAACTGCCCGTTTGCTACAAGGACGACATCCTGACCCTGCGCGAAGGCTTCACCGGCGAAGTGTTTTACGGAGCCGTTTCCTGCACGCCCGCCGAGCAGAACATCGATGAAATCACCTGGCAGGTTATTCAGCGCGACACGGTGCTGGAAGTCAATAATGCCAAACGATTTTTCTTCGGCACCGATCCGATGCGCGGCGTGCTGGTAGGCGATGTATCCAATACCTTCACGATTCGCTACAAAAACAACGAAGTGGACAGCTTCAACCGTCCGGAACTGGTAACTTACGAAAACACATACACGCGTCAGTAGGCGCGTCAAAATCTCTGTAACCTTGTGCCGCCTGCGCTGTTTAGAGAGTTGCAGGCGGTTTTTTTGTGGATCTCATCTGATCCTTTTTCTCAAAAAAAACGTTGATCACCGGCCCAAAGCCGTCTTAGCTTTGCGCCACTTTTTTATTAGTTATGATTCATATTACCCTGCCCGATGGCGCAGTGCGCGAATACGAAATGCCGGTCTCGGCGCTCGACGTGGCAAAGTCTATTTCTGAAGGACTGGCCCGCAAGGTGCTGGCCGCCGAAGTGAACGGCGAAGTGTGGGACGCTTTCCGGCCTATCGACAAAGACGCAAGCCTGAAACTGCTGACCTGGGACGACCAGGGCGGCAAAAGCACCTTCTGGCATTCCTCGGCCCACCTGATGGCCGAAGCCCTGCAAAGCATCTACCCCGATACCAAATTTGCCATTGGCCCGCCGATTGAAAACGGCTTCTACTACGATATTGACCTCGGCGAAGAAAAAATTACCGAAGCCGACCTCGCTAAGATTGAAGCCAAGATGAAAGAGCTGGCCAAAGCGGGCAGCGAATATTCCCGGAAATCGGTGCCCAAAGCAGAGGCGATTGCCCACTTTACGGCGAAAGGAGACCCCTATAAGGTGGAGCTGCTCGAAGCCCTCGAAGACGGCAATATTACCTTCTATACGCAGGGCGATTTTACCGACCTCTGCCGGGGGCCGCACATCCCAAACACCGCGCCCATCAAGGCCATTAAGCTCACCAATATTGCCGGAGCCTACTGGCGCGGCGATGAGAAAAACAAGATGCTGACCCGCATCTATGGCATCACTTTCCCCAAACAACAGGAACTCGACGAGCACCTGCGCCTGCTGGAGGAAGCCAAAAAGCGCGACCACCGCAAGCTGGGCAAGGAACTGGGATTATTCACCTTCTCCGAAAAAGTAGGCGCGGGCCTGCCGCCATGGCTGCCCAAAGGCGCGATGCTGCGCGAGCGGCTGCAACGCTTTTTGCAGGAAAAGCAAATGGAAATCGGCTACCTGCCGGTGGTTACGCCCCATATTGGCCACAAAGACCTCTATGTTACCTCGGGCCACTACGAGAAATACGGACAGGATTCGTTCCGGCCCATCACCACGCCGCACGAGGGCGAGGAATTTCTCCTCAAACCCATGAACTGCCCGCACCACTGCGAGATTTATAAATCGTCGCCACGGTCGTATAAAGACCTGCCGCTGCGCCTCGCTGAGTTTGGCACCGTATATCGCTATGAGCAGAGCGGTGAACTGCACGGCCTGACCCGTGTGCGCGGCTTTACGCAGGACGATGCCCACCTTTTCTGCCGCCCCGAACAGGTGAAGGAAGAGTTTAAAAAGGTGATTGAACTGGTTGTTTTTGTACTCAATAGCCTTGATTTTGGCGAGTTCACGGCGCAGATTTCTTTGCGCGACAAGGAAAACCGCACCAAATACATCGGCTCCGATGCCAACTGGGAGATTGCCGAAAATGCGATCATTGAGGCTACCGGCGAGATGAACCTGAACACCGTTACCGAATACGGCGAAGCGGCGTTTTATGGCCCCAAGCTCGACTTTATGGTGAAAGATGCGCTGGGCCGGAGCTGGCAACTGGGAACCATTCAGGTGGACTACAACCTGCCCGAACGCTTTGAACTGGAATACATCGACTCTGACAACAGCCGCAAGCGGCCGGTGATGATCCACCGTGCGCCGTTTGGCTCTATGGAACGCTTTGTGGCCGTGTTGCTGGAACACTGCGCCGGAAACCTGCCGTTGTGGCTGGTGCCCGATCAGGTGGCCATTTTGCCGGTTTCGGAGAAATATGAAGAATACGCCAAAGAAGTGGCGGCGAAGCTGCGCTCCTACGAGGTGCGCCCTGTGATTGACGACCGGAACGAGAAAATCGGCAAGAAAATCCGCGAGGCCGAGCTTTCCAAAACGCCTTATATGCTGGTGGTGGGCGAGAAGGAAATGGAATCCGGAACCGTTTCCGTTCGCCGTCATGGTGGCGCTGATGAAGGCGTGAAAGAGACCGAAGCCTTTGCGCAGGAAGTGAGCGCACTCGTGCGGGAGCAGATGAAGGGAAAAGTAGGAAATATTTCTGCTTAAATAAAAACGAGGCTTGCTTTTTGTAAGCTAATTTTGCACAGATTTTTTAAAACCATTAATGCAGAGACGCAGAGGAAAACCCCAACCCCGCCGCCTACAACGCGTACGCGAACACCGCCTCAACGAAGAAATTGACGCACCGGAAGTGCGCGTAGTAGGCGAAGACATCGAAGCCGGACTTTACCCCATTCGCAAGGCCCTCGAAATGGCCCGCGAGAAGGAAGTGGATCTGGTAGAAATCTCGCCCAACGCCGTGCCGCCGGTGTGCCGGATTATCGACTACAACAAGTTCCTGTACGAGAAGAAGAAGAAAGACAAGGAGCAGAAGGCCAAAAGCAAGCAGAGCGAGCTGAAGGAAATTCGCTTTACGCCCAACACCGACGACCACGACTTTGACTTCAAGAGCAAGCACGCCGAGAAGTTCCTTATGGAAGGCGACAAGGTGAAGTGCTATGTGCAGTTCCGGGGCCGCTCCATTATGTTCCAGGACCGTGGCGAGTTGCTGCTGCTCAAGTTTGCCGAGCGCCTCTCCGAGGTTTCCACGCTGGAAAGTATGCCCAAGATGGAAGGCCGCCGCATGATTGCGATTTTCGTTCCAAAGAAAAAGAAAGTGTAAGACAGTTCTTTTTCCGGTTTTATAAAAAGCCCCGCTTCTGTAGAGAAGCGGGGCTTTTTTTATGACTGAAACCGCTTAAAATTTCCGGAAATTTCTGTTCCCCGAAACCCCGAAGGGGTTCAATTTGAATAGCCCCGGGTGAAGCCCGGGGAAAAGGGATGCCGCCATTTCGGTTGGTTTTGCGGTATAAATCGTTCCCGATTTCCGGAAAATTCCCCTCAAAAAAAAGCCGAAGAAAAATTGCCTAAAAAATTCTGCCAACAATACTAAAAGTTTTGAGAAATCCGCCTTACCTTCGCAGCGTTTTCATAGTGATAGGGTTTATAG
>DDEO01000124.1:0-6624 GCA_002336725.1 Bacteroidetes bacterium UBA1952
ATTATTCTGTGTTGTGGAGATGACGGGGTAGCTTATGATTGTATTCATATATATAAAAGCCATGGTAACGGGGAAAATTTTGCAGGAACGCGCCTCTCGGTGCGTTCTAAGAGTTGATTATCGTTGATTAGGGAAAATTTCCCCCTCGCCGTGCTCCAACGTCTCCATCAGCGATCTTTGCCGGAAATCCGTGTAAATCCGTCCCGTTCCGTTTTATCCGCGTTCCAGTCTGCATATGTCCACACCCAAAAAGATCATCTGCACCATTACTTCCGACCCGGCCTACGATCAGCGGATGATTCGCATTTGTACGGCGCTGCAAAAAGCGGGTTATGATGTAACCCTTGTGGGGCGGCTGCGGCCGCAGTCTAAAGACCTTCCGGAGCAGCCGTTTCGGCAGGTGCGCCTCGATATGCGCCGTGTGGATCAGGGGAAAAAGTTTTATTTTCTTTATTGGATAAAGCTGTTTCTGTTTCTGATGCGCTGCCCCGCCGACGCGCTCTGTGCCATCGACCTCGACACGATTTATCCGGTATTGCTCGCCTCGCGCCTGCGCGGCCTGAAACGCGTTTATGATGCCCACGAGCTTTTTACAGAAATGGAAGAAGTGGTTTCGCGACCTGCCACGCAGCAAATGTGGCTGAAAATCGAACGCGCAACGGTTCCGCATTTCCGGCACGGCTACACCGTCAGCGCCACGTATGCGCGGGAATTTCGGGAACGCTATGGCGTGGACTATGCCATTGTGCGCAACGCCACCGTGCTGCGTCCGCTGCCGCCGATGCCGGAAGAACACGGCTACATTTTGTATCAGGGCGCGGTGAACAAAGGGCGCTGTTTTGAGCAACTGTTGCCGGCCATGAAAAAGGTGCGCGGGCGGCTGCTGATTTGTGGCGATGGCAATTTTATGGCGCAGGCGCAGCAAATGGTGCGGGATTTGGAGTTGGGAGAAAAAGTAATTTTCACCGGTTATATCCCGCCAACGGAACTGCCCCGTTATACGCGCGGCGCGGCGGTGGGCATCACACTTTTTGAGGCGCGCAGCAAAAGCAATTTGTACAGTCTGGCCAACCGCTTTTTTGATTATATGCACAATGCAGTGCCGCAGTTGGCGGGTGCGTATCCCGAATACGAAGCCATTAACAGCGAATTTGAAATTGCGCTGCTGCTTCCGGAAATCACGCCCGAGCGCATTGCCGAAGGGCTAAACCGCCTGCTCGAAGACACCGAATATGCCAATCGGCTTCGGGAAAACTGCCTGCGGGCGCGCGCGGTGTATAACTGGCAAGCCGAAGAAGCGCGGCTGCTCGAGGTGTGGAAAAACGTTTTTGCAGAATGATGTCGCCGCTTTCTTTTTCCGTCATTATTCCGGTTTACAACAACCGCGAGACGCTGGCGCGGGCGGTTGAAAGCGTGCGGGCGCAAACCCTGGCGGCCCACGAAATCATTGTAGTGGACGACGGCAGCACCGATGGCTCGGCGGCATTGGCGCAAAGCCTTTTCGGCGATGCCATCCGGCTGCTTGTATTTCCGGAAAATCGCGGCCCGTCAGCGGCCCGGAATGCCGGTATTGAGGCCGCTCAGGGTACGCACCTTGCTTTTCTGGATGCCGATGACTATTGGCTTCCGGAAAAGCTGGAACGCATAGCCGCTGTTCTGGAAGCGCATCCGGCGGCATGGCTGGCATTTCATGACCGCACTTTAATTCCGGAAATTCCAGAAAATTCCGGGGCGAAACGCTATCCGCTGTGGCGTTTTCTGACGCGCAATCCGGTGGCCACGCCCTGTGCGGTTGTCCCTAAAACTGCCCTGAGATTTGATGAGCGACTGCGCTGGATGGAAGACCACGATTATTTTCTGCGTCATGCCGAAGCCGGACCGGTGTATTTTTTGCCGCAGGCGCTTACGGTTTTGGGTCGTCCCATTCTTTCTGCCGGTGGGCAGAGCAGCCGGCGCTGGCAGATGCGCAAGGCCGAGGGGCAGGTGATGCAGTTATTTGCCGGTCGGCATCCGGCTTTTTATCCGCTGCTGCCGTTTTGGATGGCGGCTTTTCTGGCCAAGCATCTCTATCAGGAGATAAAAGGTAATTTCTGATTAAGAATATACCGGCGAGACATCCTGCACTTCGCCGTTTTCGACGCGCACCACGCGGGCGGGATATTTCTGGATAATGGTATAATCGTGTGTCGCCATGATGATGGCCGATTGATAATCGCGGCTGATGGTGAGCAGCAGGCTCATGATTTCGTCGCGGGTATCGGGGTCGAGGTTTCCGGTGGGTTCGTCGGCGAGGATGAGTTTGGGATTGTTGAGCAGGGCGCGGGCAATATCCACGCGTTGTTGTTCGCCGCCGCTCATCTGATAGGTCATCTTCTGGCTTTTATCCCGCAGGCCCACTTTCCCCAGTACGCTGTCGATTTTTTCACGCATCAGGGCTTTGTCTGTCCAGCCGGTGGCGCGTAGCACAAATTCGAGGTTGTTATAGACATTGCGGTCGGGCAGCAGCCGGAAATCCTGAAAGATAATGCCGAGGTTTCGGCGCAGCGCAGGCAGGGTTTTCCAGTTGATTTTCCGGAGGTCGTGGCCGGCAACGTATCCTTCGCCTTCGCGCAGCGGCAAGTCGCCATAGAGGGTTTTCAGCAGGCTCGATTTTCCGCTTCCCGTCTTGCCGATGAGATAGACGAATTCGCCTTTTTCCACCTGAAAGTGGACATTTTTCAGCACGCGGGCATCCCCCTGATAAATTTGACAATTCTGGAGCGAGATGATGGTGTTATCGGTCATGTGCTGTGCGGTCTTTATTTAGAAATGAGGCGCGGGAAAATCCGGAAAAGGCCAAAGGTAACAAACGCCGCGCGGCCTTGCCGGGTTTATGACTTTGAGGGTGCATGACAGATTGCATCTCCGGCAAAATCTCGCAGAGACGCAGCGGCGCAGAGAAAAAGCCGCTGCTATTTCAGCTCAATAAGCGGCTGATACTCCGGCTGTGCAATGGGTCATACACCCGACTTTGAGATGCAGCGCCTTTTCCCCTTTGCCGGGTGTAATACCATTTAGACAGTTAAATCATGCATCGTTAGCCTCACCCCCAGCCTCCGCCTCTGGCTGAAGAGGGGAGCCGAATTGCGGTGTTCATTTTAGCTGTCCATTGGGTATTATACCGTTTTAAAATAGCTGGCGGTGTATGCGTAGGAAGGCACCAAGAGGCGCGTTCTACGGAAGAAAGCAACGCAATGGTAGCTACCCAATTAAAAATGGCATTACACCCTTTTGTCGCCTGAATCTTGCATAGAAATTCCGGCTTCAGTCCTTGCGCAGCAATGTTTTTGGAGATATTCTACATACAAAATTCAGAGAGGCTTTTTGCCTTTACCGGACTTTGTGGGTAGCATTTTTCTATTCTCCCAAAAAAAATGGCTGCCGGAATATATCCGGCAGCCATTTTCAGGATTGCGGCTGTTTAGGTTTATTGCGCAACCAGTTTCTCGGTTTGGTTGAAGCCACTGGTAGCCACCTGCACAAAGTAGATGCCTTTTACGCTCACTACAGATGCCGGGATTTCAATAGCCGTTTGGCTTCCGGAACCCACAGTGGTGGTGCGATAAACGACTTTACCGGTAACATCGGTAACGGTTACGTTCACATCGCCGGTAGCATTTTTCAGCAGGATGGTAGTGCCTGCGGTGGTGGGGTTAGGTGCGAGTGCCATACCGCGCTCGTTCAGGGCTTGCGCATCCACGCCGAGCGGGTTGTTGGAGATATGAATCCGGTCGATGTAGAAATTGTTTCCGGAACCCAGGCGCGGGCCTCTTGAGCCACCGGAGGCAGACGTGATGCCGGGGCGATAGCGGAAGCGGAACAGGATGCTGCTGGTGCTGTTATCAACAAATGAGCGCAGATCGATGCTCTTGCGATTCCAGTCCCAGATACCGATGGGTGCAAAAGGAATTGCAACAACACCTTTGTTATTCAGGTCGCGTTTGCTCATGATGCTCACCGACCGCCAGGTGTTGCCACAGTCTGTGCTGGCAAATATCTGGAAGGTATCGGTGATCTGATCGGCGAGGGAGGTGCGGCTGGCACCGGCATACAGGAAGTTGAGGTTCAGGTCGCCGCCGTTATTGAGGCCGGTCAGGTCAAACGGTGGAGAGAAGAAATCATCAAAGTCGCCTTCCGGAGTGCTGCCGGGCAGAACGTCTGTGGGGTCTGCAACACCATACCGATAGTCGAAGGTATTATACCGCATACTGGTCCGGTCATATCCGCCAACGTTGTTCAGCACTTCCCAGTTAAAGGAGTTGTTGTAATAGTTGAAGATTGGCCAGCGGTCCAGATCGCTATTAGGGTTGAAGTCCTGGAAGTAGCCGATAGGAGCAATTTTGTTGTTAGGATCAGCTACATAAACCGGCTGACGGGTTTCGGTATCGGAGCCGGTGCGGTTGGTAGCGATGAGGCTCACAGTGGCCCAGCCGGGCTGCGAGAAGGTCGTCTGTACGTCTGCCGCGCTGCTGCTTTGGCTTGTCGAAGCGCCGTTGCTCAAAGACCAGGAGAAGGTTTTGCTGGTAGTGTCGGTGTTGCTGCGGTTGGTGAAGGTGAAGGACTGGCCTGCACACTTATAAACCATGTCGCTGTAGTTGTACACGCCAGGCGAAACATACATCCGCTCTCCCAGAGAGTTGTAAGGCTGCACCGAGAAATCGGCAGTCGGGCGCACCGCGCGGCGCGGCAGGATGTTGCCCGCAGCGTCCATGATACCGGCATTCACCAGGTTTTGCAGGGCAGAGAGGTTGTTGCGTCCGGCAATGGGGCTGGATGCCGAGAGGCGCATTTGCATTGCCTGTCCGGCGGTGAACATCCGGCTACAGGCCGTATAGTCCATTACGTTTTGGGAGTTAACGGTATCGGGATAATCTACCAGAAAACCGCCATCGGGCAGCGAAACGGCTTCCGCAGGAAGCGTTCCGGCGTTGCTATACACATAAATACTTTTATATTCAGAGGTGTCATAAATCCGGAAATAGCCATGTCGTACTTTCCAGTTGTAGAAGTAGCGATAAGCGCCTCCCTGCGAGGTATCGTTGGAGGTGAAATAAACCACACCGGAAATCTTGCCATAAGGAACGGGGGCTGCGAGGTTGGTATCCTTAAGCGCGCCGGGGTTCCGGAGGAAGCTGATTTTATAGCCCTTTCCGGCATCCAGTTTCCACCGCAGCGGCAGGCGGTAGGGCGTTCCTTTCGTTGCCCGGAAAGTATCCTGATAGAGTTGTACCTGCGCGTTGTTGCGTGTCAGTTGAACCGCGAAGGCACCGCCCGCATCCGTACCCTGATAAACAGTTACGGTATCAATGTAGAAATTAGAATAAACATCAAAGCTGATTCCATCATTCGTGGTAACGTCGCTGCGGCGGCGCAGGGTGTCTGGCTTCAGTTGTCCCATGCTGACGTTGTTGGTATCCTTGCTTGTCGATTGGGTTTTGAGGATACAGGTTACATCATTCAAAGCTGAGGGGACACAGCCGGTGGAGAAATGCCCTTTGGTAGGCGGGGTATCGGCGATGCCGTCGTCTCCGCATTTGGTATCTACTTCACCATCGCCCCAAACGTGTTCCAGGCTAAAGTAATGGCCCAGTTCGTGACCAATGGTATTATCAAAGTTGATGCTCTGCGATCCGCCGGCGGTCGTTGCGTTCCAGGCCACCATAATACCGTCGGTAATGCGCAGAAGCGGATTTTCATCTACGAAAGACGGGAAGGTTGCATAAGCGAGTACCTGGCCTACGGCTGCCGTGTTGGTGATGTATTTATTCACCCAGATATTCACATACGAATCAGAGGCCCAGCCGCTCAGTTTGCCCAGGTCGCCGCCCTTCAGGGTCAGATAGCTGCGCTCGCGCGTGATGCCGGTTGTGGGCTGCCCCATAGGGTCCAGCTGCGCAAGGTGGAAGACAAACTTAGGCTTGCCGATATACTTGGTGTTGGTACCCCGGATGAGACCTTTATAGGGTGCTGCCACCTGCGAAGTATCGGCGTTGGCCCGGTCATAAAGTTTGTTAATCTCTCGAAGAGCCGCCTCTATTTTATCGTTCGTCAGGCTGGTAAATTCATTGCCATAATTATGAACGATGTGAAACACAACGGGGATATGATACACCGTGGTGGTATCAGTGGGCGAGAAGGTGGTTTTCGCATATTTGGACAAGTCCATCTTGCCGAGGGAAGCGTCCAATATCTGCTTCCATTTTGCTTCGCTCCGGGCGACTTGTTCCGGAAATTGTTTCCGGATTTGCTGCGCCATCTCGTCTGTAGCACAGCGGGCGACCCCCTGGGCCTGCGCCATGCCGGAAAAACCACAGGCCAGTACCGCCGTAGAAAGGAGTAATTTCTTTATCATGGGCTATTTTGAAAGTCCCTGTCGTTCCGGGACAGGGCGTTCAAAAGTAACGATAATTCCAGAAAAACGGATTGCGAAAAATTTTTTCGGCTTTTCGCCCGGCCCCGCAAACGGGGCGTTCCGGGCCGGGGGCTTGTTTGCTGCACCTTTTCCGGAAAAAACCACCGCCGCCGCCCCCTTGCCCTGCTCTAAAAGTTTCGAAAAAGCGCCCCAAAAGAAAAGCCCGCAAACGC
>DDEO01000124.1:6629-6792 GCA_002336725.1 Bacteroidetes bacterium UBA1952
GGATTTTAAGTCCCTCGTGTCTACCATTTCACCACCAGGGCAACGAAGGCTGTTCCTAAAAACGGCCTTAAACAAAAAAATTCCAAACAGCAGGTGTTTGGAATTTTAAAGAAAAGAGCGGAAGACGCGATTCGAACGCGCGACCCCGACCTTGGCAAGGTCG
>DDEO01000035.1 GCA_002336725.1 Bacteroidetes bacterium UBA1952
GGCGCAGTGTATCGGCGGCTGCCGTGGCGGCTCATGAAACGGGCCATGCCGTGCAGCACGCCGCCGCTTATGCGCCGCTCCGGCTGCGCAGCCGGCTGGTGCCGATTGTGCAGGTTTCCACCACGCTCAGCCAGTGGGTGTTGCTGGCCGGCATTGGGATGCTGGGCTTTGGCCGGGGCAACCAAACGGTTTTGCTCGTGGGCATTCTGCTCTTTGCCGCTTCTACGGTTTTTTCACTTGTTACGCTTCCGGTAGAATACGATGCTTCCAAACGCGCCCTGAAATGGATGGAAAGCTCCGGGCTGGCGCGGGGCCGCGAGCATGAAGGCGCTGCCGACGCTTTGAAATGGGCAGCCCGCACCTATGTCGTCGCCGCGATTTCCTCCATTGCCACGCTGCTCTATTATGTGATGATATTCCTGAACCGCAGCCGGGATTAGGCCTCCCCAAACCCCTCCGAAGGAGGGGCTTTTCCCGGAAAACGTAAGTGCGTTTACTGTCAGCTTTCTCCGGTCGACCTCCCCCGGCTCCTCCGAAGGAGGGGAGCCATGGAAACGCAGCTACGTCTGCTGTCACAGGGCTACCAAAGGCGTACACCAAAAGGAGCGCATACATGGAAACGCAGCTACGTTTGCTGTCACCCTTCCCCTTCGGGGAAGGGCCGGGGATGGGGCCGAGGGCCGGGGAAGGACTTTTTCCCTGTGCTGTGCCTCTTTGGGTCGCGCGACGGGCGCTATCTGTGGGTAAGATTTGTACCCCCTGCGTCTCTGCTCCTCTGCGTCTCTGCGAGAAAAACACATACGTCTCTGCGAGAAAAAAACGCACCTGCGTACAATCACAAAGCCACGTTTTCCGGAAAACGTACCTTTGAAAACTTAAAAAATCAGCATCATGGCTGTCGAACAACTTTATACAAAATGCCTCTCCGAGGCCGCCTATTTTATCCATGATAACGGCGAAGCCGCCGTCATCGACCCGCTGCGCGATATTGACGAATATCTGCAAAAAGCCGAGGCGCTGGGCGTGAAAATCAAATACATCTTTGAGACCCACTTCCACGCCGATTTCGTGAGCGGCCACCGCGAACTGGCCGAAAAAACCGGTGCGCCCATCGTTTATGGCCCGCAAACCAAAGCCGGATTTCCCATTCACATGGCCAAAGACGGCGAGCATTTTAAAATCGGGAACCTCACCCTTGAAGCCATCCACACACCCGGCCACACCTTAGAAAGCACCTGCTACCTGCTGCGCGATGCTTCCGGAAATCCAGAAGGCATCTTCACCGGCGACACGCTATTTGTGGGCGATGTGGGCCGCCCCGACCTTTTTTCCGGAAATCTCTCCAAAGAAGAACTCGCCGGAATGCTCTACGACTCGCTGGAAACGAAGATTAAAACCCTGCCCGACCACATAATTGTGTATCCCGCACATGGCCCCGGCTCGGCCTGCGGCAAGGCGCTGGGCAAGGAAACCACGAGCACCATCGGCGAGCAAAAGGCCGCCAACTACGCCCTGAATGCCGCCAGCAAAGAAGCCTTTATCCAGGAAGTAACAAGCGGACTTTCCACGCCGCCCGCCTATTTCCCGCTCAACGCCAAGCTCAACCAGCAAGGCCCCGAAGCACTGGAAAAGGTGATGGAAAAAGCCAACCACGCGCTTTCCATTCCGGAATTTAAAGCGAAAGTGGCCGAAGGCGCGTGGATTATCGACACCCGCCCTTCCGGAATCTTTACCGAAGGCTTTGTGCCGGGTTCTGTCTCTATTGGCCTGGATGGCCGCTATGCCGAGTGGGCCGGTTCGCTGCTGCCCTATCAACACCCGCTGGTGCTCGTGGCCGAAGCAGGCAAGGAAAAAGAAAGCATTATCCGGCTGGCGCGGGTGGGGCTGGATAAGGTTGTCGGGTATCTGGAGGGCGGTTATGAAGCCTGGATTGCTGCCGGCGAAACGCCGGATATGATTATTGACATTGAGGCCGACGAACTGCTGATGGACTTGCCACACGACCCCAAAATGGCGGTGATTGACGTGCGCAAAGAAGGGGAATTCGGCGATGGCCATGTGCGCGGTGCGCAAAACCTGCCGCTGGCTTCCTTAATAGATCCGGCCATTATGGCCAACGTGCCCGACGATGCCAACCTGTATGTGCATTGCGCCGGCGGCTACCGCAGCGTCATTGCGGCTTCCCTGCTAAAACGCGAAGGCTACCACAACCTGCGCAACATACTCGGCGGCTGGGGTGCCATGAAGGATTTGAAGGGATTGCCGGTTGAGAAAGAGGTGGCGAAGCTGAATTGAGTTGTGACGCGCGTGCAAGGTCGCCTGCCTCCAAACGGCCCGATTGCAAAACAAGAGCGGTTTTGCCGGAACTGAAATAAAAAAGCCATCCGAATTTCTCGGATGGCTTTTTTGTAACATCTCCTGCTTGTGGGCGTGAGGCATGGCGGGCAATATATACGCCGAGGCATCTTGGGGCACCCTACAAATACACCCCCGTCGCGCTTTCCTTTACTTCTTTCATTCCTTCCGGCACGCCTTCGTACATCAAATAACCGCCGCCTTCGCCGCCTTCCGGGCCGAGGTCTATCACCCAGTCTGCCGATTTAATCACGTCGGTATTGTGCTCGATGACCAGAATGCTGTGGCCTTCGTCAATCAGCGCGTTGAAGGATTGCAGGAGCTTTTTGATGTCGTTGAAATGCAGGCCGGTGGTCGGCTCGTCGAAGATGAAGAGAAGCCCCTACTCTCCTCAGAAAAGTAGCCAGCTTCATTCACTATAGTCAAGCGCCTAGACCTCGCCAGTCGAGGAAATTTCTCTAACAGTTCTTCGCAGCCCATTCATACACCTCCTCCAGGCTACAGCCAATCGTCCGGCAACTGGTTTTGAGGTGCAGCGCCGGAATTTCTTTTTCATTGCCCCACACCGGAATCGTGCGCGAGCCTTTCTTCGTCCATTGGTCGTGACTGGCTGCCGTGCGACTATAGGCGTAGCCTTTAGAGCGAAGAAAGGCTATCCAACATTTGGTAGGAAGAGGTTTGTAAGCCATCAGGCCGCTACGGCAAGGTTAACGCGCTCTACCTGGTCATTTTCCGCGTTTAGATGGTCCGACAAGCAAGCCGCATCTACAAAATCCTTTGAAAATTCCTTCCGGAAAAGTCTGTCGTTCTTCCAGCCCAGTTTTTTCAAATCTTCATTCATGACTTCCAGGCTACCGTTCACCCAGAAATGGAACAGGTCATCCAGGCTGAATCGAAACATCTCCTGTGCCTGTTCGCGGGTTTCGCCATAACCGGAAATCTCCAGAGAAGGACAATAAATAACGTATTGCCGGGTGTCTTTGTCCACATACGCAAAACTTGAGATTACGCCAGTAATCAGCCGTTTAACGCGGTTTACCTTCAGGCTTTCCGAAGCTGCCGTGGTAGGCTCAAAAGTGTGAAACATAGTCATGCAATATTACTTCTTATAAAAGAATTCGGCACCCTACAAATACGCTCCCGTCGCGCTTTCCTTTACTTCTTTCATCCCTTCCGGCACACCTTCATACATCAGATAACCGCCGCCTTCGCCGCCTTCCGGGCCGAGGTCTATCACCCAGTCTGCCGATTTAATCACGTCGGTATTGTGCTCGATGACCAGAATGCTGTGGCCTTCGTCAATCAGCGCGTTGAAGGATTGCAGGAGCTTTTTGATGTCGTTGAAATGCAGGCCGGTGGTCGGCTCGTCGAAGATGAAGAGGACTTTTTGCTTCGCTGCGCCCTGCCCCAGAAAAGTCGCCAGCTTCACGCGCTGCGCCTCGCCGCCCGAAAGCGTATCAGAGCTTTGGCCGAGCTTGATATAGCCCAGTCCCACGTCGGAAAGCGGCTTCAGGGCCTTCACGATTTTCTTCTCGTCTTTGAAAAACTGAAGGGCTTCATCCACGCTCATCTCCAGCACATCAAAAACGTTTTTGGTGCCGTAGGTTACTTCCAGCACCTCGTCTTTGAAGCGGCGACCTTTGCAGCTTTCGCACAGCAGGTGGACATCGGCCAGAAACTGCATCTCTACAATCACCTCTCCATCGCCCTTGCAGGTGTCGCAACGGCCCCCGTCGGTGTTAAACGAAAAGTGCTTGCCTTCAAAACCGCGCATCTTCGCCAGCGGCTGCTTCTCAAACAACTTGCGGATTTCGTCCCAGGCCTTCACATAGGTTACCGGGTTGGAGCGCGAAGACTTGCCAATAGGGTTTTGATCTACCAACTCCACGCCGGCAAGCTGACCGAGGTCGCCGGTGAGGGCGCGGTGCAGGCCGGGGCGGTCGGTGCCGGTGCCAAAATGTTTTTGCAGCGCCGGAAACAGCGTGCCTTTTATCAGCGTTGTTTTGCCACTTCCGGAAATTCCGGAAACTACCGTCAAAACGCCCAGCGGAATGTCCACCGTGATGTCTTTAAGGTTGTGCTGCCGTGCGCCTTCGAGGTGCAGATTCCCCTTGGGCGTGCGCTTTTTTTCCGGAATTTCAATCTCCAATTCGCCGGAAAGATATTGTCCGGTCAGGCTTTTGGGGTTGGAGACGATGGCTTCGTAATCGCCTTCGGCCACCACTTCGCCACCGAGGTAAGAGGCCAGCGGCCCCATATCAATGATGTGGTCGGCTTCGCGCATCATCATTTCGTCGTGCTCCACGACCACCACGGTATTGCCCAGGTCGCGCAGGTTTTTGAGTACGCCGATGAGGCGGGCCGTGTCGCGCGGGTGGAGGCCAATGCTCGGCTCGTCGAGGATGTAGAGCGAGTCGGTGAGGTTGGAGCCGAGGAATTTCGTCAGCTGAATGCGCTGGCTTTCGCCGCCGGAGAGTGTGTTGGCCGTGCGGTTCAGCGTCAGGTAGCCGAGGCCCACATCGAGCAGCGTTTTGATGCGTTGGTTGATTTCTATAAGGATGCGCCGCGCAATTTGCTGTTCGGCCTCGCTGAGGTGAATATTTTCAAACCAGGCGGCCAAATCCGAAACCGGCATTTTGAGCAGGTCGGCAATCGTGGCACCGCTCACCTTCACATACAGGGCTTCTTTGCGCAGCCGCGAGCCGTGGCATTCATGACACAAGGTGCGACCGCGGTAGCGCGCCTGCATAATCCGGTATTGGATCTTATAGAGATTCTCCGACACCATCTGAAAGAAATCTTTGATGCCCTGCACGCGCCCGCCGCCGTTCCAGAGCAGGTCGTATTCTTCCCTTGTGAGGTCCATCACCGGCTTATGAACTGGAAAGTCCATCTTTGCGCCCTGCCGCACAAAATCGTCTTTCCAGAGGCCCATTTTCTCGCCTTTCCACGGGGCCACCGCGCCTTCATACACCGATAATCTTTTGTCGGGAATCACCAAATCCGGGTCGATGCCCAGAACCATACCAAAGCCTTCGCAGGTGGGGCAGGCCCCAATTGGGTTGTTGGGCGAAAACAGGTTGGGAGTCGGCTCTTCGAAAGTGATGTCGTCGCGCTCGAAGCGGGAGTTGAAGTGGTGCAGGCCGGCCCCATCCCCGGCCCTTCCCCGAAGGGGAAGGGTGACAGCAGACGTACTCGCATTTTCCGTAGCTTTTCCCAAACCTACGTTTTCCGAGGCTCCCCCTCCTTCGGAGGGAGTTGGGGGGAGGCATTCTACAAAGCAATCGCCGTCGCTTTCATAAAAAGCCGTTTGTACTGAGTCGGCAATGCGGTGCAGGTCGTCTTCGTCAAAGTCTTTCACCACCAGCCGGTCGAGGAGCAGGTAGGCATCGTGCTGCCACATCGGCTTTGCGCTCTTCGAAGCCTTGGAAGCCTTGCTTTTTTGTAGCCAGAACGCCTTGGTTTCTTCCGGAAGCTCGTTTATGATAACGTCTGTAACGCCCATCGGCGAGGCGCTTTGTTCCACCTCTTCGGCGGCGGTCGGCAGCGGACCAATCAGGTCTTCGATGCGCACCATGCCGGTCGCGGGGTTATACACCCGTGTAAACCCTTTTTGCAGCAATACGTTCAGCTCTTCGGGCAGACTGCGCCCGTAGCGGGTAAACAGCGGCGCGAGGATATATACGTGGCTGCCATGTGGCTGATTCTGGATAAACGTTACCACATCGCTTACCGTATCTTTCTTAACCTCTTCACCGCTCACCGGCGAATACGTCCGGCCCACGCGCGCAAAGAGCAGGCGCAGGTAATCGCCGATTTCGGTCATGGAACCCACAGTGGAGCGCGGCGTGCGGCTCGTTACTTTTTGCTCGATGGCGATGGCCGGACAAATGCCCCGGATATAATCCACATCGGGCTTGTCCATACGGGCGAGAAACTGGCGGGCGTAGGCGCTGAGGCTTTCGGCGTAGCGGCGCTGCCCTTCGGCAAAGAGCGTATCCATCGTGAGCGAGGATTTTCCGGAACCCGATACGCCGGTAACCACCACGAGCTTGTTGCGCGGAATGGCTACGTCCACGTTCTTGAGGTTGTGCATCCGTGCGCCTTTAATAAAAATGGCATCGTCGGTAGCAGCGGGCAAAACTTCTTCCTTCAGAGGTGCTGGGGCGGCGGGGGAAAGCCCCTCCGCTGTGCCCCAACCGCAGGTCGGGGGAGGGGTTGGGGAGGCCTTTTCTTTCTTCTTTGCAGGGGCTTTTTTCTTCGTAGAAATCGTCTTTTCGGTCATGGTTTACAGGTAAGTACGCAAAAATACCTTTCCGGAATTTCAGCGCACCATCTTAACAAGAAAAGGATGCCTTTGTTTGATGACGGTGGGGCAGACGTTTTCCGGAAAATCAGCGCCTCACACAGCGGTAGGCGTTCATGCCGACAGTTCTTTTGCCTGGGCGTGCATTCCCTGCAAATGGAAGTACACTTTTGCCGTAGCCAGCACGTCTTTTTCGCAGTAGTGCGCAATACGCGTCAGATTCTTTTCTTCCCAAAAAACGCGGGTTACATCGGCACCCGAAATATCGTCTTTGGGGGTGGAGATGCCGAGCAATTCGCAGAGCAGCGACAGCCGGATATATGCCTTTATATCGCCAAACTGCCAGAGATGAAGCGTGTCCTGATGCAAAATTTCCCAGGGCTTTTTCCCTTGCAGTTTCAGGCATTTGGGTAGGCTCATGCCCTGTACAATCATGCGGCGGCCTATGAAAGGAATGTCAAACTCGCGGATGTTGTGGCCCACAAATACTGGCTCGCCGCGCTTGTCGGCAAAGCTGCCCAGGGCATGGCAGAAGCTATCCAGCAGGGCCTTTTCGTCTTCGCCATAAAAAGATTTCAGGTGGAGTTGCAGGGGTTCCGCTTCGTCGTGCAGCCAGCCGATAGTGATGCACACAATCCGCCCAAACTCCGCGAGTATGGCGGCCTTATCATAATAGATGGTGCCGGCATCATCGCCGGCTTCTTCGCGCCATTTTTGCGTGGCCTTGTGCTGCCACTCGCGTTGCATCCCTTCCGAAAGCTCCTCAAAACTGGCCTTGCCCGAAGCGGTCTCAATATCTATAAACAGAAGGCTTTTGAGATTTTGCATAGTGCTGCTTCAGAAAAGGTTGAACGATGCCGGAATTTTAACGAAAGTAGTGAAAAATCCCATGAAAGAATTTGGCAAAGACACACTGCGGGTACATGACAGATAGCATCTCCGGCAAACCCGCCGCGGCGGGCGCAGCGGCGCAGAGAAAAAGCTGC
>DDEO01000114.1 GCA_002336725.1 Bacteroidetes bacterium UBA1952
GCAAAGAATACACCCTGCAACAAGCCGCGCGCTTCCTGCAACAGCCCGACCGCGCCCTGCGGGAAGAGGTTTTCCGGAAAATTGCCGCCCGCCGTCTCGAAGACAAAGACAAGCTCAACGACCTCTTCGACAAGCTGCTGGCCCTGCGCCAAAAGGTGGCCGAAAACGCCGGCTTCGACAACTACCGCGATTATAAATTCCGGGAACTGGGCCGTTTTGACTACACGCCGGAAGATACCTTCCGCTTTCACGAAGCCGTGCGCGAACACATCCTGCCGCTGCACCGGATGCTGGTGGAAGCCCGCAAAAAACGCCTCGGCCTGGACGTGATGCGCCCCTGGGACGGCGATGCCGAGCCGGAAGACCGCGCACCGCTCAAGCCGTTTGAAACCGGTGCCGAACTGGCCCAAAAGGCCATTGACACCTTCGAAAAACTCAATCCTTTCTACGCCAACTGCCTGCGCACGATGCAGGACATGAACCGCCTCGACCTCGAATCGCGCATTGGCAAGGCACCGGGCGGATATAACTGCCCGCTGCCGGAAACGGGTGTGCCTTTTATCTTCATGAACGCCGCCGGCACGATTGGCGACGTTATCACCATGATGCACGAAGGCGGCCACGCAGTACATTCTTTCCTCTCGCACCCGCTCAAGCTGTCGGCTTTTAAAGAATATCCGATGGAGATTGCCGAGTTGGCGAGCATGAGCATGGAGCTGTTCAGCATGGAACACTGGAACACGTTTTTCAACAGCGAAGAAGACCTGCACCGCGCGAAGCTGGAAGAGATGGAGCGCGTGATTTCGGTGCTTCCCTGGATTGCCACGATTGACAAATTTCAGCACTGGCTTTATACGCATCCGGGCCACAGTGTGGCAGAGCGCGAGGCCGAATGGATGGCCATTCTGGAGGAATTTTCTACCGGCGTTACCGACTGGAGCGGCTTTGAGGAATACCGGAAATCATTCTGGCAAAAGCAGCTTCATCTTTTTGAAGTGCCTTTCTATTACATCGAATATGGCATTGCCCAACTCGGCGCGATTGCCATGTGGCGGCAATATCGCACCGACAAAGCAGGCACGCTCGAACGCTATCAGAAGGCACTGTCGCTGGGCTACACCCAAACGCTGCCGCAGCTATATAAAACCGCCGGCATCCGCTTTGATTTCTCTCCGGAATATGTAAAAGAGCTGGGCGATTTCGTACACGTCGCATTGGAAGAAATGGGGGTATAAGCCCATTCCTTTCTCGCAAAAAAAGGCCGCCCCGTTTGCAGGGGCGGCCTTTTTTCCGGAAAGTGAAGCAGTAAGTAGTTTGTCAGAATTAGTTTANNTGCAGGTTGCTTCGGGGCCGACCTGCAAAACGTACGAGCGGCCCCTCGCAATGACACCCTTTTTTTATACAGCGAATGACCTAAAGTAATTTCAGGGAGCTACTTACCAGTTACTCTTTTTGTCCTTCCTGGCTTGGCCCGGATTCCGGAAAAATCACTTCGCCTTAAACGCGGCAATGGCGTTGCGGGTAAAATCGCTGAGTACCAGCCTGCCGGAGATGCCGGCGCGCTCGGTGAGTAGCGTGTCCCAGTCTTCGGTGCCTTGCCAGAAGATTTTTTTGAGTTCCAGTTGCGCTTCCGGCGAGGATTTTGCCAGCCGGGCCGCCAGCTTTTCTACTGCCGCATCCAGCGCCTCGGTGGTGTCGTGCAGCTCGGCATAAAGGCCACGCTCGTAGGCCCATTGCGCACTGCGCCACTCGGTAGCGTCAATAGCCATTTGCGAGAAAGGACCCGCGCCCAGCTTGCGCTCCACCGCCGGGCCTACTACAAACGGGCCGATGCCCACCGCCAGTTCCGAGAGTTTGATGGCCGCATCCGATTTGGCAATACAATAATCTACTGCCGCCGCCAGTCCCACGCCGCCGCCCACGGCCTTGCCCTGCACGCGGCCAATCACCAGCTTGTCGCTCTTGCGAATGGCATTGATGACGTGTGCAAAGCCGGAGAAAAATTGCAATCCGCCAGCCTCGTCTTCGATGGCCACCAGTTCGTCGAAAGATGCGCCCGCGCAAAACGCCTTTTCGCCTGCGCTGCGCAGCACAATCACCTTCGCTTCGGTGTTGCCGTTGAGTGCCGTGATGGCATCGCCGAGTTGCATCAGGATGGCGGAAGGCAGCGAGTTGCTGGCTGGGTGAAAAAATTCGACGGTAGCAATGCCGTTCTCCAGGGTGCTTTTTACGAAGGCTTCTTTCATTTGAATAAATGCGTTGTTTGAAGGCTGGCAAATGTAGCAAAGCAGGGCGGGAAGGCATTTTTTTCCGGAAACCGATGTTGCCGGCGGGCGTGCGCAGAATGCGCAGCAGAAACGTGCTTTAGATAAGCATTCGCCCAAACAGCCGCGAAGACCCGATACCGGCACCGACGCGGATGCCCTCACGGCCCAGACAAGCTGTGGGCGTGTATTTTTGCGCTTCTAAAAATTATTATGCGCTGTTTCCTGTCTCTTATCCTGCTTTTTTTCGGATGCGTTTTTGCCGCACACGCACAGACGGAATGGCCTTCTCCGGAAATCGAGCGCGTGTATATGCAGGGCCGCGAGGCGCTTTCGCGCGGCGATGCCCGAACGGCCATGAACCTCTTCCGGCAGGTGGCAGATCTGGCACCCGACATCCCGGATGCCCGCCGCGATTTGGCACAGGCTACGCTGCTCTCCGGCGATGCGGAAGGTGCCCTGCGCGAGCTGGAGCCGCTTATCAAGCGCCGGGATGCCGATGCGTCGGTTTACCGGATTGGCGTGCAGGCTTATGCGGCCCAGAAGCGGGGCGACGCGGCGCTGCGGCTGCTGCGCGAGGGCATTCGACGCAACCCCAACGCCGGGGAACTATACGGTGCACTGGGAGATATAGAAGAAACGGCCAGCCATCCCGAAGAAGCATTAACGGCTTATCTCGAAGGCCTGGAGCGCGACCCCAACTATTATCTTAATTATCAAAAGGCCGCCGGTATCTATATCTTTTCCAAAAAAATCATCTGGGCGATCCTCTACGCCGAGATTTTTCTGCTCTACGAACATCAGACACCCCGCGCCGCAGATGTACGCAACCTGCTTTTCTCGGCCTACCGGCGTTTCTTCTTTCCCAACGCTACCGACGAGAAATTCAACCCCGGCAGCACCCGCATCCAGACCGGAAGGGCCGGAAATTTTGAAGATGCGGTCGTGCAGACACTGCGCCGTCAGGCACCGGTCATCTCGGATGGCGTAACCACCGAAAACCTTATCATGCTCCGTACGCGTTTTCTGGCGGAATGGACGGAGACTTATGCCCGCAAATATCCGTATGCCCTGTTCCGCTATCAGGATTCGATGGTGCGCATGGGCGTTTTTGATGCCTACAATCAGCAATTGCTGGGCCGCGCCGAGCAGGGCAGCGGTTTTGAAGCCTGGAACAAGATGAACCCGAAGGCCATTCCGGAATTTGCTGCCTGGGTTGCCGCCCATCCCTTCCGGGTAGCCGCCGGTGCGTTCTACAACAACAAACGCACGAAGGACATACCGTATAAAAAAGGCAATTAGAACGAGTGTACGCGCTCCGGATTCCACAAAAACGTTAATTCCAATTCCGGAAATTCATTGCCTTCCGGCAGAGGCTTAATTTCGCGGGGCGTTTTACTGCGCCTTTTTGTTTTCATGCGTTTATTGATTTTATGGGTGCTGCTCGGTTTGTCTGCGCCTCTTTTTGCTCAGGATAAAGTTGCCGCCGACAAGATTATTGCCGTTGTGGGCAAAAGCCGGATCATCCTGGCCTCCGATTTTGAAGTAGAAGTCGCGCGTCAGAAGTCCGAAAACCCGGCTTTCAACGACTCGATGCGCTGCCTGCTTTTTCAGCAGATGCTGCTTCGCAAACTGCTCATCGAGCAGGCCGAGCGCGACTCCGTTATGGTGAGCCCCGAAGAGATTGATGCTAATATCGAGAACCGGATGCGCCATTATATCCGCGCCTATGGCTCCAAAGAGCGCCTTGAAGAAGTAGCCGGCAAAACGGTGTATCAGATCAAGGAAGATTTCCGCGACGCCATCGGCGAGCAGATGATTGCCGATAAGATGCAGAATTCGCTGCTCAACAATGTGAAAATTACGCCTGCCGAGGTGCGCAATTTCTATGAGAAGATGCCCAAAGACAGCCTGCCTTTCTTCCCGGCTACGGTGGAGATGGGCCAGATTGTGATAGACCCGCCCGTAAGTCCCGAGCTGGATGCCTACGCCCGGCAGAAGCTCGAAGACATCCGCAAGCAGATTGTGGACGAAGGCAAGAGCTTTGAAACCCTGGCCGGCCTCTATAGCGACGATCCATCGGGCCGCGACAATGGCGGCGACCTGGGCACGATGCGCCGTGCCGATTTTGTGCCGGAGTTTTCGGCGGCAGCCTTCCGGCTTCAGAACGGAGAGATTTCGCCTATCGTAAAAACCCGCTTCGGCTACCACATCATTCAGATGGTGAGCCGGCAGGGAGAACAGGCCCACCTGCGCCACATCCTCATCCGGCCCGAACGGAGCAGCGCCGATTTCCGGGCAGCACTTTCCCGCCTCGACAGTGTGCGTGCACACCTCCTCACCGGCAGCCTGAAATTCTCGGAGGCCGTTGCCAAATACAGCACCGACGAAGCGGCGAAGATGACCGGCGGAATGATCCTCGACCCGGCCACCGGCTCGTCGCGACTGGAAGTAGAACATTTAGAGCCGGCCTTGGCCCTGATGGTGGACAGCCTCTCACCGGGCAGTTTTTCGCAGCCGCAGATTTTTACCAAAGAAACCGGCGAACGCTCGACCCGCATCGTATATATGCGCAGCCGCACCGAGCCGCACAAGGCTAACCTCGTGGACGACTATTCGCGCATTCAGGACGTAGCCCTCGAGCAGAAGAAACAGCAGGAAATAGAAAAATGGGTCGAGCGTCGCCTGCCAACCTATTATATCCGCATTGCGCCGGAATACCGCAACTGCCCCGACCTCGAAGCCTGGAACCGGGCGGGCGCTGTTGGGCAGCGATAAACTTCGGTTGCAGACCTGACAGGTCAAGGGCGCAAGCCCGCAGATGCCTGTCAGGTCCGAAACGACACCTTCTTGAGAAGCAGCGTTTTCAGACAAATCTTCTCAACACACATAACGCTCAATACACGTAACGGACCTGACAGGCATCCTTCGCTCCGCTTCGGACCTGTCAGGTCTGAAAAGACACCTTCTGAGAAGCAGCGTTTCCAGAAAAATTTTCTCAATACACGTAACGGACCTGACACGTAACGGACCTGACAGGCATCCTTCGCTCCGCTTCGGACCTGTCAGGTCTGAAAAGACACCTTCTGAGAAGCAACGTTTCCAGAAAAATTTTCTCAATACACATAACGGACCTGACACGTAACGGACCTGACAGGCATCCTTCGCTCCGCTTCGGACCTGTCAGGTCCGAAACGACACCTTCTTGAGAAGCAACGTTTCCAGAAAAATCTTCTCAACACATATAACGGACCTGACAGGCATCCTTCGCTCCGCTTCGGACCTGTCAGGTCTGAAAAGAGTCGATAATTTCCGGAAAATGTAACAGACCTGTCCCGTCAGGGAATACCGGCTGCCTGTATGGCTACCGACAATACCACGAGTGCCGCGCCGAGTGCCGACATCCAGCGGCGCTGTGGGAAAAAGGGCCAGAGCAACGCCAGAAACAGCAGCAGGAAGAAGTGAAAATCGAAGGTGTAGCGTGCGCCATATTGCCGCCAGCCGGTGCCCATAATCAGGAAAATGACGAAGGCGATGGGCAGTGCCGTGAGCCAGCAGGCAAGGGTTATTTTCCGGAAATAAGCAGTTGTTTTTCCGGAAAATAGCAGTCTTATCCACACAAAAAACGCCGGAAGCAACAGGAAGAAAAGTGGCGAGGCCCACACGAAGCTGAACCCTTCCGGCTCGGGCATCACAAAAGGAACCTGCGGCATAAAGGTGGGTGCGTGCAGCACCTGTACATAAAAATTATACGGCAGGTAGTGGAGCGAAAAATAGCCGTGTGCCTCGTAGTTTTTAAGGAAATACGGATCCATCAGATGATATTGGAGGCCGTTTTCAAAAAAAGCACCGAAACGGGCATAGTTGTAGCAGGCATTCAGCGCACTGAGCAACCCAAAGGGCAACCCGAAAAACACCGCCGGTTTCAGGCTTTTACGCCAGGATTTTTCCGGAAATGCCGCAGCATATACCAAGGCAAAGAAGACAAACGCAAAAATCAGGTTGTTGCGGGTGTAAATGGCCAGCGCCAGCAATAATCCAGACCAGAACCACTGCCGTTTTTTGACGAAAACCAGCAGCGCGGCGAGCAGGAACGTTTGCGCAATCGTCTGGGCAAAAAACCAGGTATTTCCCGGCGGTGCCAGGTGAAACTGCACCGTTCCCAATCCCCAGAAAATACCCGCCCAGGCCAGCGTTTTATCGGTGAGCGGACGACCCGCGCGTTGGGAGAAATAGCGCAAAAGTTGCATCACGAGCGCCACATTCACCGCGCCCGCCACTGCGCCCACTACGCCATCGGGAACAAGACTGCCGGTGAGCGCCACAATAGGCAGCCACACCAGCGCCGGCACAGGCGGCCAGTAGAGATAGTATTTTCCCTGAAAGAAAACAAGGTCATGGGTGTCTTTGGGAATACCGAGGTGGAGGCGGCCCTGCAACAAGGCCTCGGCCAGATCCCGGAAATAATTGATTTGCCCGGGCCGCACCAGCGCCAGATACACCGCGAGACAGAGCAGCGGAACCCATACAAAGGGCGACTTGAAACGGGCCGTCAGGGAACGCATAGGAGAGAAAAAAAGAGGCTTATTTTCCGGAAATGTCCCCGGTGCCTCAAAAATAGAACGGGCTATTCAGAGTGTTATGCCAGCCACTGCGTCAGCAGATAAATCAGCAGGCCCACCAGCCCGCCCACCAAAGTGCCATTTACACGGATGTATTGCAAATCCTTTCGTACTTCGAGTTCCAGTTTCTGGCTCAGTTCGCGCGCCGGCCAGTTGCCCACCGTATTGGAAATAAGCTCGCCCGCCGAATCTTTGTAGCGCAGCACGGCGCTGTAGGCCTGCACCCGCGCCCAGTTGTCGATTTTTTCCTGCATCGCCACGTCGGTCGCCAGCTTATCCACACCTTCCTGCAATGCTTTTTGGATGTAGCGCAGCATGGACGAGTCGGGTTGCGAAAGCTCTTCAAGGAGGGTGTCTTTCAGCTTCGACCAGGCAGCCAGCGCATATTCTGCCAGCTTTTCTTCGGGTAGAAAAGCCTTTTTCAGGTTCTGAAATTTTTCTTTCCAGGCCGGGTTTGTGGTAAGTTCTTCGGCCCATTTGAGCAATTCGCGACTGATTTCCTGTCGGATGCGGTGTTGCGGGTCTTCGGCAATTTCCCGGAAATAATGGGCCAGACCGCTCGTGATTTTCTCGGCCAACTTGTTATTCACAAAGCCGGGCACAAAGAAGTAGCTTTCCTTTTTCACCTTGTCGCGCACCAGCCCTTCCTGCTCCACGATAAAAGTGCGCATCTTGTCGGCCAGCATCGTGATGGCGGCTTCCTGCTCGTTGTGTTCCACAGCATAGCGCACACCGCTGCTCACCAGGCGGCTTACATCCACTTCCTGAAGCAATGTGCCACCCTGCCGGGCCAGAAAAGCTGCTACGGCTTCATCGTCCATACGCCGCAGCACATCGGCCAGCAGGTTGGCCGCTTCGGTAAGGATAAGGTGTTGGTGTTTTTCGCTTTGCAGCCATTTGGCCAGCATCCCCGAAGGCTTGAGTTTACTGAGATAAGGGCGCAGGTTTTGCGGCGTGAGGAAGTTGCTCACCACAAAGCCGCCGAGGTTGGCCCCGATGCGTTGCTTGCCTTTTTCGATGAGGTTGGTATGCGGAATGGGCAAGCCCAGCGGGTGATGAAACAGGGCCGTAACGGCAAACCAGTCGGCCAGTGCGCCCACCATAGCGGCTTCTGAAAAAGCATTCACAGCGCCCGCCCAGCCGCCCGCACCGCGCTTCAGGAACACGAGCGTGAGGATATAAATGACGACCATCAGCACAAAAAGGCCGGTGGCAATGGCTTTATGGCGGCGGAGCTGTCTTTGTTTTTCTTCGGTAGTCATGGGCGATGAGAGCAGAATCCCAAAATAAGGGTTTGGGGCAGGAAGCTTCAAAAACCAAGCCGGAACCACACAAATGCGAGAAGTGCTTTCAGGATAAAAGCCCTTTGTGCCGTCTGCTTTTTGCATAGAAATGCCGGATTTACTCCTTATACAGCAAGCGTTTTGGCGGATTCCGCTACCCGTGTTTCAGGCAGGCATTCGGTTATGGTAGTATCTCACAGCAGAGCCGTCCCGTCCGTCTGTTTTCTGGCGGAAAATCCGCTGTCTCCCGGAGTGGCGCACCTTACCGCAACTGCGCCTTCAAACTCAAATCGAGGCTTACGGCGTGGTGAATAATTGCGCCGACGGAGATAAAATCCACTCCGGTTTGGGCATAAGAAACGATGTTCTCTAAGTGAATGCCGCCGGAAGCTTCGGTTTCGGCGCGGCCTGCAATCAGTTGCACAGCCTCGGCCACCTGCGCGGGCGCGTAGTTGTCGAGCATGATGCGGTCGGCACCGCCGGCATCCAACACCTGCCGCACATCATCGAGGCTGCGGGTTTCGATTTCGATTTTGAGCGGCAGATTTTCGCGTTGCAGGTAGGCCCGCGTTTTGTGAAGTGCTTTAGCAATGCCGCCACAAAAATCAATGTGGTTGTCTTTGAGCATCACCATATCGTAGAGGCCCATGCGGTGGTTGTGGCCGCCGCCGATGCGCACCGCTTCCTTCTCATATTTCCGGAAAAGCGGGGTCGTTTTGCGCGTGTCGAGAACCTTTGCCTTGTAACCTTTGATTTTAGAGACGTATTGATTTGTCAGCGTGGCAATACCGCTCATGCGCTGCGCACAGTTGAGCAGCAGCCGCTCGGCCTGCAAAATGGTGTGCACGCGGGCTTCCATTTCAAAGGCGATGTCGCCGATTTCTACTGCGTCGCCGTCGGTTTTCCGGAAATCAAAGCGGGCTTCCGGTTCCAGGAAATGCACGATTTCTTCGGCCAGATTCATACCGGCGAGAATGCCGCTTTCTTTTACTTTCAAAACCGCCCGCCCCTGCGCCGTAGCATCAATGGCGGCAAGCGTAGAGTAGTCGCCCGGGCCGATATCTTCGGCGAGGGCAGCTCGTATAAATTCAGTTGTAGTCATATTTCATGTGTCATGTTTCATGTTTCATGAACCCTTTTTGATGTTTCATGGGTCCTGTTTCATGTATCATGATTTTGGGCCAGCCTTAGGCGTTTGGGTTGGTGAGGTGTGTTTTGAGTTTGGCGCGGTAGGCCATAAAAACGCGGACGAGTTCCTGAGCTTCTCCACACAACGGGCGGGTTACAGGTTCCATTTTCGGGAAAGCATCCGTGAGCAAATCCAACCAGAAATCGGTTTCATCGGTTTCTTCCACCACAATACATAGTTTGGCGTAACGCTCTTTGTCTGACCGCGCAATGCAGGAAGCCCGGTAATTCGCCGCGATAGAGGTAGCACTGCGAAGGAGTTGCTTTAAAATGATGTCGGAGGCAATATTGCGCTCCATATCCTCCGAAAGCCGAATAACACCCAGTGCAAACGCCTTTGTCCGGGCCTTGAAATGCTGATTGTACTCCGCCGCCGTCATTTAAAGAGAATTGAGGTTGTGAAGAAGAAAAAGATTTATTAACCCTTCGACCAGCTCAGGGGGACAATTAAAGATAAATCATGAAACATGACCCATGAAACATGAAACATGAAACATGAAACATGAAACATGAAACATGAAACATGAAACATGAAACATGATTAAGGCATCGGCTCTGCCGCCGCCAGGCGAATATTCTCGCGCGTTACTTCGCTTTGCGGGCCAGCCACCAGATTTCCGGAACCATCCACCAAACGCAGCTTTACACGCGCCACGCCGGTACCCAGACCTTCGATAAAACGCGGTTTCCAGTCGGTGAATGTGTGGCTGCCTTTAACGCCGGTCGTGGTGTTTTCCACATCGGCCATCACTTTCAGATTGTCGCCCAGCGTGCCGTTCCAGACATAGAAATCCAACAATACATTGGCGGTGTCTTTGCCCAGATAATCGCCCTTCGGACGGCTGTAAAACAGCATCGGCTCCGACGGATTGCCCAAAAGCTGCACTTTTCCGGCTTCATCTACCTTGAAATGAACCAGCACACCGGCTTTCTTTTCTTTCACCGATTCGTGGTACGAGCGGCTGAGAAAGCACATCGCATAATGTTCCGTATTCTTTGCTACTGTTACTTCGTGCTTGGGTTCGTAAAGCGCGGCATATGGCTTGTTGTCGAGCACAAAGTGAATATGCTGCCCGTCTTTGGAGTTGTTGCAACCTTTGGTGGAAGCGTCCGGCGTTTGGGCCTTCAGCTCATAGCCGTTTGCTGTAAAAAGAAATTTCACCTTTGCCGAATCGGCTCCGGCGGGCGTAGAGGTAACGCTATTTACTGCCAGCGAAGCATTCGGAAAATCGGGCGATTGCGGCACTTCCACAAACCGCAGGCCAGCGCCCGACAGCGCGTTGCTGTCTGCCGGCGCTACAACGGTCGTGTTGGTTACTTCATTATTTTCGGTGTGCGAAGTGGTGCAGGAAGCCAGCAGCGACAGCGAGAACACGGCGGGCGTGAGCCAAAGGTTTTTCATAGGAGAGAAGGGTGTTTTATAGCTGGAGTTGTCTAAAATTAAGAGAAAATCTCCAGTTGAAGGTTGAAGGTTGAGGTGCGAACATCAAAACCAACACTTCAATGGAGATCGTTGATAAAGCTACGATAACAGAGTGGATTGTCCCGTTTTTGCCTTTGGGTCGCCGTGGCCCTGCGCTAAGTGTGCCGGTGGTTGTCCCTTGTAGAAGCCTTCTTCACCGACTTAAAACCGGTTGTCAGGGGGCGCAAGGCCGTTAAGTAAGAGTGCCGGAATAACTTCCCCCACTTAGCTTTTCTTAAAAAAACAGGGACATAAGTTTGCTTTTTGCAGCCGTAGAGAGTGCGATCTTATGCCTTGCAAAGTATGGCGTGCCGCCGGACGTTCTGCAATAAGGGCCTGGGGAAATTTTATAGCAGGATTCAGGGTGTCGATTGGGTTATAAGCGACGATGTCTGTACAGGCGGCGGCGGCTACGCTATCCTAAAAGCTGTATGTAAATGCCGTCTTCGCGGATTTCTACCGGAAAGGTCTTCAGCTTGTAGCCTTCGCCGCTGCTGTTGTAGCCCCGCGAAAGCTCAAAACGGAAGCCGTGCAACGGGCAAACAAGGTGGCCGCGTGCGTCGGTGTGGCCTTCGCAAAGCGCCGCACCGGCGTGTGGGCAGCGGTCGGCGAAGGCAAAGAGGCGCTCACCCCGCCGCAGCAGCCCTATTTTCCGGAAACCGAGGTCCACTTCCAAGGGTTTTTCCTCCGGAATATCGGCAGGCGAGGCATATTCCGTTATGCGCATCCAGCTGTCAGCGTTCATCGTCTTTGTTTAAAAAAAGATTTCATCAATGCGGCGGCTTCTTCGGCGAGCACCCCGCTCTCCAGTTTTGTTTTGGGGTGGAAAGGCCAGTTTTCCTGCGCAATGCGACGATAGCCGTTTTTGGGGTCATCAGCGCCATAAACGATATGGCCGATTTTGCTCCAGTAGAGTGCGCCGCAGCACATCAGGCACGGCTCGAGCGTTACATAAAGCGTGGCCTCGCCCAGATATTTGCCGCCCAGCGTGTTGAAGGCGCTTGTGAGGGCTATCATCTCGGCGTGGGCCGTGGGGTCGGCGAGTTTTTCGGTCATGTTGCGGCCCCGCGCAATGATTTTATCGTTCCAGACAACGAGCGCACCCACGGGGATTTCGCCCTCTTCAAAGGCGGTTTGTGCCTCGGCGAGTGCGCGGCGCATATAGGTTTCGTGCGGGTTCATAAGCGGGTGTTCCGGTGGTGGCGGGTAGGTTCGGCATCCGGTTTTCACCCGCCGCAGGCTGCGAAGCTACGGCAACAGGCACGGGCAGAAAATGCCGGAATGACAGCCGCCTATCCCTTTTTTTGATGTTACTTTTACACCCCTGAAAGGCGCTTTGTGGCCCTTCTGTCTTCTTTTTCAAAGGAAGAAAGAAGACGAGCGCCGGGCAGGTAACAGGTTGATTTTGAATGCTATAAACGGAACCCAAACCGGATTTTGCGCACTGTGGGAGGTCTTTTTCCGGAGAAAAAGCCGCTGCCGGGCCGCAACACCGGTGCCGGATTTCTGCCGAAGGCAAAAAAGGTCTGCCTGCATCCCTCTCGCCGAATTTATTCATTCTCCCCTTATTCCCCTTTTATGCAAGAAGAACTGTTGCTGCAGGAAAATAAAGAACGCTTTGTGCTGCTGCCGATTAAGTATCCCCACATCTGGGAACTCTACAAAAAACACGAAGCCTCCTTCTGGACGGCTGAAGAAATTGACCTGGGCAGCGACCTCAAAGACTGGGCCGCCCTCAACGACGGCGAGCGCCATTTTATCTCCCATGTGCTGGCCTTTTTTGCCGCAAGCGACGGCATCGTAAACGAAAACCTGGCGGTCAACTTCATGAGCGAAGTGCAACTGCCCGAAGCCCGCTGCTTCTATGGGTTTCAGATTATGATGGAGAATATCCACTCTGAAACCTACGCGCTGCTGATTGACACCTATATCAAAGACAACGCCGAAAAAGACTATCTGTTCCGCGCCATCGACACCGTGCCGGCGGTGAAGAAAAAAGCCGAATGGGCGCTGCGCTGGATAGAGCAGGGCAGCTTTGCCGAGCGCCTCGTGGCCTTTGCCGCTGTGGAAGGCATTTTCTTTTCCGGCTCTTTCTGCTCTATCTTCTGGCTCAAAAAGCGGGGCCTGATGCCGGGCCTCACCTTCAGCAACGAGCTGATTAGCCGCGACGAAGGGCTGCACTGCGAATTTGCCTGCCTGCTCTACAGTATGCTGCAAAACAAACTTTCGCAGGAAGAAGTTTACGCCATCATCAGCGATGCCGTGCGCATCGAAAAAGAATTTATCACCGAGGCACTGCCCGTAGATTTGATTGGCATGAACGCCCGCCTGATGCGTCAGTATATTGAATTTGTGGCCGACCGCTGGCTCACCGAGCTGGGCTACCCGGCAATGTTCAACACGGCCAATCCGTTTGATTTTATGGAGATGATCTCGCTGCAGGGCAAAACCAATTTCTTTGAAAAGCGCGTGGGCGACTATCAGAAGGCCGGCGTGATGGGCGGCACCAAAGAAGCACAGGCTTTCTCGCTCGACGAGGATTTCTAATCGCAGAACGTCCCGCTTCCCCGCGCCTTATCCCTCCGCTATTTCCTTAAAAAAAATCCCCCCCTCTCAGTAGAGATGAACGTTATTAAAAGAGACGGACGATCCGAGTCCGTGAAGTTTGATAAAATCACGGCCCGTATTGCCAAACTGGCTTACAGCCTTTCGCCGCTCGTGGACCCGATTGATGTGGCCAAGAAAGTAATCGAAGGCCTCTACGACGGCGTAACCACCACCGAACTGGACAACCTGGCCGCCGAAACTGCTGCTTCGCTCACCACCAAGCACCCCGATTATGCGCTGCTCGCCAGCCGCATTGCCGTGAGCAACCTGCACAAGAATACCATCAAGTCGTTTTCCGAAACCATGCAGTTGCTCTACGACTGCACCGATCCGATTTCGGGCCGCCGGATGCCGCTGCTCTCCGACGAAGTCATGGATATCATCCGCGAAAACGCCGAACTGCTCGACAGCACCATCATCTACGACCGCGACTTTGGCTTTGATTATTTTGGCTTCAAGACGCTGGAGAAATCCTATCTGCTGCGCCTCAATGGCAGCATCGTGGAGCGCCCGCAGCATATGTATATGCGCGTGGCCATCGGCATCCACAAAAGCGATATCAAAAGCGCCATTGCCACCTACAACCACATGAGCGAACGCTGGTACACCCATGCCACGCCTACGCTCTTCAACGCCGGCACGCCCAAGCCGCAAATGTCGTCGTGCTTTCTGCTCACCATGCAGGAAGACAGCATCGAGGGCATCTACGACACGCTGAAGCAGACGGCCAAAATCTCGCAGAGCGCCGGCGGCATCGGCCTCGCCATTCATAACATCCGCGCAACCGGATCTTATATCGGCGGCACCAACGGCACGTCCAACGGCCTGATTCCGATGCTGCGCGTCTTCAACGACACGGCCCGCTACGTGGACCAGGGCGGCGGCAAGCGCAAGGGTGCTTTTGCCATTTATCTGGAGCCCTGGCACGCCGATGTGTTTGAATTCCTCGACCTGCGCAAAAACCACGGCAAGGAAGAACTCCGCGCCCGCGACCTGTTTTATGCCCTGTGGATTCCCGATTTGTTTATGAAGCGCGTAGAAGAAGGCGGCAACTGGAGCCTCTTCTGCCCCGCCGAAGCACCCGGCCTTTCCGACTGCCACGGCGCAGCATTCAACGCCCTTTACGAACGCTATGAAGCAGAAGGCCGCGCCCGCCGCACGGTGAAAGCGCAGGAACTGTGGTTTGCCATCGTGGAAGCGCAAATCGAAACCGGAACGCCTTATCTGCTTTATAAAGATGCCGCCAACGAGAAGAGCAACCAGAAAAACCTCGGCACCATCAAGAGCAGCAACCTCTGCACCGAGATTATGGAATACACCAGCCCCGAAGAAGTGGCCGTCTGTAACCTCGCTTCTATCGCGCTGCCGCTATTTGTGAAAGACGGACAGTTTGATTTCCGGAAACTCTACGATATTACCTATGAAGTAACCCACAACCTCAACAAGGTGATCGACGGCAACTATTACCCCGTGCCGGAAGCCGAGTACTCCAACCGCCGCCACCGCCCCATTGGCCTGGGTGTGCAGGGGCTGGCCGATGTGTTCATCCTGATGCGGCTGCCGTTTGAAAGCGAAATGGCCCGCCTGCTGAACCGCGATATTTTTGAAACCATCTACTTTGCAGCCATGACGGCGAGCAAAGACCTGGCGAAGGCAGAAGGCGCTTATGAAACCTTTGCCGGCTCGCCGCTTTCGGAAGGCAAATTCCAGTTTGACCTCTGGAATGTAGCGCCCTCCGACCGCCACGACTGGGAAGGGCTGCGCCGCGAAGTGATGACCCACGGGGTGCGCAACTCGCTGCTGGTAGCGCCTATGCCCACGGCCTCTACCTCGCAGATATTTGGCAACAACGAGTGCTTTGAGCCTTATACCTCCAATATCTACACGCGCCGGGTGCTGAGCGGCGAGTTCATCATCGTAAACAAGCACCTGCTCAAAGACCTCGTGCAGCTGGGCCTCTGGAACAATCAGATGAAGAACGCCATCATTGCGGCCAACGGCTCTATCCAGAGCATCCCGCAAATTCCGCAGGACATCAAAGAACTCTACAAAACGGTGTGGGAAATCAAGCAGCGCGGCATCATTGACATGGCTGCCGACCGCGGCGCTTTCATCTGCCAGAGCCAGAGCCTGAACCTGTTTGTGGATAGCCCAACCACGTCCAAGCTCACTTCCATGCACTTCTATGCCTGGAAAAAAGGCCTTAAAACCGGTATGTATTACCTGCGTACACAGGCCGCCGCGCAGGCCGTGCAGTTTACCGTGCAAAAGCAGGGCAGCGAGGAGATGACCCCGCTGATTCCGGCTGCCGGCGCTACTACGCAGGCCGACCTTGAAGATTTTGAAACCGCCGCCGTTGTCGGTCCGGTGTGTACGATGGAAGAAGGCTGCGTTACCTGTAGCTCGTAATTTGTTGTTTTTCTAAAAGAAAAGGGCAGGGGAGCGCTTTGCTTCTCTGCCCTTTTTTGTTTTTTGGGGGAGAAAACGGAGCGCCGTTTCCGGAAATCTCCCCAACCTGATCTCTCCTAAGCATCCATGAACCTTACTGAAAGAATTGCCGCCTCCGAAACCCGCCTGTTTAAAGCGGTCTTTCCCAACACCACCAACCACTACGACACGCTTTTTGGCGGAACGGCTATGCAGCTGATGGACGAAGTGGCCTTCATCACCGCGACGCGCTTTGCCCGCAAGCGCATGGTTACGGTTTCGTCTGATAAGATAGACTTTACGCGGCCCATTCCGGCAGGCACCATCGTGGAACTGATTGGACGCGTGGCGCGGGTGGGCCATAAAAGCCTGACGGTTTCGGTGGAGATTTATACCGAACAGATGTACTCCGACAGCCGCGAGCTGGCCATCACCGGCTCGCTCACTTTTGTGGCTATTGATGCAGAGCGCCGTCCGGTGGCTATCGCAGCGCCCGAAGAGGCTTCGCTAAAGGCCTAAAGGCCTGCGCTTGCATGGATGGTATTCGTCTGAGGCCGTCTCAAAATGGCCATTTTTCCGGAATGAGGGCGAGAAGGTGTGCGATAAAATTTTCAAGTCGGCTTTAATCCGGCTTATTTGCTAATTTAAAGCACTCGAAAACCCGTTTTCTTATGTCGCTTCTGCCAGGGATTTTTTCCGGTGCGCGCCACCTGCTGTTTCCACGGCTGTGCTGCGGCTGTCAGCGGCCCATGCTGCCCGAAGAAAAGCTGGTGTGTTTCATTTGCGCGCGGCAGCTTTCGCCCACCGGCTTCCACCATGTTCCGCTCAACGAAGCCGCGCTGCGCATTACCGGGCGGTTCCCAATGGAGCGGGCCACGGCTTTTTGCTATTTCGCTCACGGCGGCTTGATACAGCATCTTTTGCATCAGATCAAATACCGCCGTCGTGCCGACCTGGCTTTTGAGCTGGGCGCGGCGATGGGTACGGCGCTGGCAGAGGCCGGTTTTTTAAAAGGAATAGACGCGCTGGTGCCCGTGCCGCTGCATTTCCGGAAAGAATGGAAGCGCGGATACAACCAGAGCGAACGCATCGCTGCCGGCGTAGAAAAAGCAACCGGCGTTCCGGTGATGGCGCACCTGCTGCAACGCACCCGCCACACCGAATCGCAAACCACCAAGACGGCTGCCGAGCGGGCGCTGAACGTAAAAGACGCTTTCCGGGTGCGTCGGCAGGCCGGATTTTCCGGAAAACACCTGCTGCTGCTCGACGATGTGCTGACCACCGGCGCAACGCTCGAAGCCTGCGCGACTGCTATTTTGAGGGACATTCCCCACAGCCGCGTGAGCATTGCCACCGCTGCGCTTGCAAGCGGGTAAGAAATTTCCGGAAAAATCACCCCGGGTTTCCGGAAAAAAGTTTCGCTGCTTCCAGCACCGCTTCCGGCTTGCCGACATCCAGAAATACATCGCCGGTGTGGTCGTAACCGTAAATCGTATGGCTGCCGGCCAGCGCCAGATAGGCATCAATAAGAGAGAATTTTCCTCGCAACGGAATGGCATCTAAAAAACGCCGCGAAAGCACCTGAATACCGGAAAAAGCGCGTGGCTGCAAGGCGTTTGCCCGGCAAGGAAGCCGCTCCTCGCCGGTTTTTTCATTGCGCCAGCCGCAAAGCCGCAGGGTTTCATCAAAAAGCAAATACCGCGAAGAGGTGCGCTGCATCACGGCAAGTGTAGCATCGGCAGCCCGCGTATGATGCATCTCCCATAGCCGGGAAAGATTCAGATTGGTGAGGACATCCACATTCATCACCACAATCGTTTCATCCGGCCCCAGCAGTGGCAGCGCGCGGAGCAACCCACCGCCCGTTTCCAACACGCCGTCGCTTTCGTCGGAGATTTCTACGCGGCTGCCGAAGCCTTTTTCGCGCTCCAAAATCGAGATTATCTGGTCGGCAAAATGATGCACAT
>DDEO01000149.1 GCA_002336725.1 Bacteroidetes bacterium UBA1952
TTGGCTGGACGGGCGAGTTTGAAAACCAGGTGCGCGCTACCGGCACGTTGGCCAATATGGTTCCCATCAGTCTGGCCGGCATTTTTGTGTTGCTCTTCATCCTGTTTGGCAATGTAAAAGATTCTTTGCTGGTACTCACCAACGTGCCTTTTGCCATCATCGGCGGCATCCTGGCGCTGCACATCACGGGGCACAACTTCGGCATCTCCGGCGGCGTGGGCTTTATTGCGCTCTTCGGGATTTGCATTCAAAACGGCGTTATCCTGATTTCGGAGTTTCATAAAAACATGAAATTTGGCATGCCGGTGGATGCGGCTGTAACACAAGGCGTAAAAACCCGGACACGCCCCGTGGTAATGACGGCGCTGATGGCCTCTATCGGTCTGTTGCCCGCCGCGCTGAGCACGGGCATCGGCTCTGAATCTCAAAAACCACTGGCCATCGTGATTATCGGCGGCCTGATTACCGCTACGGTGATGACGCTGCTGGTGTTCCCGATTGTCTTTTATGCTTTTAACCGCAAGACCCATGCGAACACCCAAAGGGCGCTGGCATAGTGAATGATTTCCGGAAAAAATCCCCCCAACGTCCCTCGCAGATTGTGGGGTTTGTTGGGTCTGGGTGTGGGCCGCGCCTGACGATTTTAAGCAGCTTTGGAGGCTGCCGCCGGAATCTGCGCCATCGCCTCGCCCCTGGTTCTGGCAATTTCTTCCAGGTCAAAATCGGCCTGAAGACCCATCCAGAATTTGGCGGAAGTGCCAAAGTAGCGGCTGAGTCGGAGGGCGGTATCGGCGGTGATGCTTCGGTTGCCTTTCAGGATTTGCGAAACGCGGGTCTGCGGAATGCCCAAGTCTTTAGAAAGTCGGTATGCCGAGATGCCGAGCGGCAGCAGGAACTCTTCGAGGAGCACTTCGCCGGGGTGAATGTTTTTGAGGGATGCCATAATAGGACAGGGAATGACGATGGCTGGAAAGCCACTGCGTTTCCGGGACTGTGCTTATTGTGAAAACCTGGGGAGACCTATTTTCTTAAGCACTTCGTTTGCTTTGTCCACTTTGTCCTTAAACAGGCCTTTTTCGAGGTACTTGTCTAAGTTTTTATCCACTTTTAGTATAACGGGTTTCTTATGGCCTTTTTTTGCGTCTTTCATGACATAAAGTTACTTCTTTTTCGGGTTACGAGGAACGCCTTGTAGGCCGTTTGTTTTTCAAAAGGATGCCAGCCGTCATCCAGTAGACCGTAAACGTCAAAATCTTTTTGTATTTCTATGAGGTTATTAGTGATGCCGATTCTATAAAGCCTGGTTCGCGCTTCTGTGCTGCCCATCGCAAATACCATCGCGCCCGGGTACTTTTCCATGAAGAGATAAAGCGTGGCGGCGACCGTGGCTAACACTTTTTCACTGTCGCCGTTGTTAGTTATCACTTCGTCGTCTATCTGGCCGGTTGCCTCATCTTTATCCCCAAATCCCAGATTGTAGAAATTATGAAGATGCGTCTCGCTATAAATAACCAGCTTAGCTATGCTGCCCCGGATTCCCTGACTGGTAAACTCGAACACCATCGAAGTTTCGCCGATAATAACCGGATACTTATCCATTTTCATGCGTTCAAAAATAGAGTATTGGAAGTCGCCCCAGGCTTTTAGAAAACTTAACCCCTATGCAGACAAAGAGGATGCAAAGCGCACAACTATCTTCTAACGTGGAAAGATGCTTTGGCGGTCTCGCAGTAGCAATGACAAAGAGGATGCAAAGCGCACAACTATCTTCTAACCCTCACTCTCCTGCCTGCCCACTAACCTCTTCTCTACTTACACGCTCCCTGCCTCTCCAAATGATTTTCCGGAAATTTCTTCTCTTCGCTGCCCTGCTGCCGCTGCCTGCCCTCGCCCAAAGCCCCGATACGATGCGCGACGAACGCTTCTCGTTCCACGGGCAGAACACGGTTATTACGCAGCACAAACTGCCTTTTTCGGCCCCTTATACCGGCCCCAACAGCCTCCACACCGCCGCCGAAACCCGCACCTCTGTTACCTCCACACTTTTTCTGGGTGCGCGGCTCTGGCAGGGTGCCAGTCTCTTCGTGAATCCGGAACTCTCGGGCGGCTCCGGGCTGAGCGACGCGCTGGGCATTGCCTCGGCTACCAACGGCGAGACGTTCCGCATCGGCGACCCTTCGCCGCAGGTCTATCTGGCGCGGCTTTTCGCCCGGCAGGTGTTTGCGATAGACAAAGGCTGGCGTAAAAAACCCGGTGGCATCTTCCACAATGTGGGCGATTTCAACCAGATAGACGAGTGGGAGCCAACACGCTACTTTGCGGTTACGGTCGGAAAAATCGGCGTGGCCGACTTCTTCGACAACAACAGCTATTCTCACGACCCACGCACGCAGTTTATGAGCTGGGGGCTGATGGCCAATGGCGCATGGGATTACCCGGCCAACACGCGCGGTTATACCCCAAGCCTGGTGCTGGAATATGTATCGCCGCGCAACGAACTGCGCTATGTCTTTTCGCTGGAGCCAACGGTAGCCAACGGACCCGACCTGAGCTGGAACCTTTCGCGCTATGGCGGCCAAACGATCGAATGGACGCATCATTATACTGCCGGTGGTTCTGCGGGGGCCGTTCGCCTGCTGGGCTTTTATAACTACGCGCCTATGGGCAATTATCGCCAGGCCATCGCCGCCAACCCCACCGCGCCCAGCGTGGAAGCCGTGCGGGGCAAAACCCGGTCTAAATATGGATTTGGGATAAATGTGGAACAGGCGCTGCCAAACGATTTTGGGCTTTTTGCCCGTGTCTCCTGGAACGACGGCATCAACGAAACCTGGGCTTTTACAGAGATAGACCACGCGGCAAGCCTGGGTATCGTGAAGGACGGCGGCGCATGGAAACGTCCCGGCGACCGCATGGGACTGGCCTACTGCATAAGTGGCCTCTCGGCATCCCACCGCGACTACCTGAAGGCCGGCGGTATGGGCTTTATGCTCGGCGATGGCGCACTGCGCTATTCCCCCGAACAACTGGCCGAACTGTATTACAGCGCCCAAATAGTGCCGGAACATTTCTTCCTCTCCGGCGCGGCGCAGATGGTCGTCAATCCCGGCTACAACGCCGACCGCAGCGGCCCGGTGGGCGTGTTTTCGGTGCGAGCGCATATGCGGTTCTGATATGTTTCATGTTTCATGTTTCATACCAAATGGACAGCTAAAATGAACACCACAATTCGGCCCCTCTACCCGCTGTGTCCCAACCGCAGGTCGGGGGAGATGGGTCGGGAGTGAGGCTAACGATGCATGATTTAGCTGTCTAAAGGGAATAAACAGACTTTCGCAAGAAGTCTATTATAGCCCCGTTATTTTTGGGGAAAGGCTCCCACAGATATACAAATTCCCTCAAAACAAACTTCCCTGCCCTTCGTCATTTCCGGAATCCAATGCGTCATTCCCGGAGATTCCGGAAAATCTTCCGCCGATGCGGGCGCTTCGGCCATCATTTCCAGAAATTCGGCCTCGTTTAGGATGGCCACGCTGCCGAGCTTCTTGGCTTTCTCCAGCTTGCTGCCCGCGTCTTCGCCCACAACCAGATAATTCAGCTTGGCCGATACGCCGCTCAGCAGCGTGCCGCCCCGCGCTTCCACCATCGCCTCGCCCTCGCTGCGTTTCATCTGCGAAAGCGTGCCGGTAAAGAGGAATGTTTTTCCGGAAAATGCCCCGCCTACGGGCCGCGCTTTGTGGGCATTGCGCATCTCTACACCCAGGTTTTGCAGCGTGGCAACGAGTGCGCGGTTTTCTTCTTTTTCAAAAAAATGCCGGATAGAAGCCGCCACTTTCGGCCCCACGTCTTTGAGCGTCATCAGCCGCGCTTCATCAAAATCATACAACTCCTGAATATTCTCTACCGCGCCGGCCAGCGTCTTGCCCATGCCTTCGCCGACCTGCGGAATGCCGAGGCCAAAAAGGAAACGGGCAAGCGGCTGCTTCTTAGACGCCTCAATGGCGGCCCGCAGGTTTTCTACTTTCTTCGCGCCAAAACCTTCCATACCCTGAATTTCGCTCCAGTTCAGGGTGTAGAGCATCGGCAGACTCGTAAGGATTCCCAGCTCAAAAAACTTCCGGATAACGGCCTCACCCAGCCCGCGAATGTCCATTGCATCCTTAGAGCAATAGTGAATGATGCGCTCCACGGCCTGTGCCGGACACGCCGCGTTGATGCAGCGCCAAATCGGGTCGTCGGGGATTTTTTCCAGAACGCTGCCGCAGGCCGGGCAATTTGTGGGATACACAATCGGCGTTTGTGTGCCGTCGCGCAGTTCCGGCAATGATTTCACGAGGTAGGGAATCACGTCGCCCGCCCGCTCAATCAGCACCGTGTCGCCCAGCATGAGGTCTTTTTCACGGATAAAATCTTCGTTGAAAAGCGTAGCCGACGAAACCATTACGCCGCCAATAGCCACGGGGTCGGTCTTGGCCACGGGCGTTACCGAGCCGGTGCGGTTTACGTTGAATTCCACGCGACGCAATACCGTCGTTGCCTGCCGTGCGGCAAATTTATAGGCCACGGCCCAGCGCGGGTGGTGGCTCGTCATGCCCAGTTGTTCCTGAAGATGCAGGCTGTTCACCTTCACCACTGCGCCGTCGATCTCAAAAGGCAGCGCGTCGCGGCGGGTTTCAAAATCGGCGAGGTAGGCAATCACTTCTTCGATGCTGTCAAAGAGGTGCAGGTCGCGCACGGGCGTAGGAAACCCGTGGCGGTAGAGCCATTGCAGCGTGTCGTAGTGGGTAGCAAAGGCTTCGGGCAGCGATTTTCCGGAAACCGGCACGGCTTCGCTCACGTGGTAAAGCACGGCGGTGAGCTTGCGGTTGCGCACCTCGGCGGGGTCGAGCATCCGCAGGGTTCCCGAAGCGGCGTTGCGCGGATTGGCCAGCAGCGAGAGGCCCGCTTCGGCGCGCTGTTGGTTGTATCTGGCAAAAAGGTCTTTATGAATCACCACTTCGCCGCGTATTTCGAGGGTCTCGAGGCCGTCGAGGTCGGCGGCAAGCGGCAGGGTGCGGATTTGCCGGACGTTCAGGCTGATGTCTTCGCCCACCACGCCGTCGCCGCGCGTGGCGCCGCGCACCAGCCGTCCGTTTTCATAAATCAGGGAGATACTCGCGCCGTCGAATTTCGGCTCTACACAATACTGCACTTTTTCGCCCCGCGCACCGGCCTGCACGCGGCGGTCCCAGTCGGAGAGGTCTTGCGCGTTGTAGGTATTATCCAGCGAGAGCATCGGCACGAGGTGGGCCACCTGCGGAAAGCGTTCACTCAGGGCGTGGGCAATGCGCTGCGTGGGCGAGTCGGGCTGCAACATTTCCGGAAATTTCGTTTCCAGCGCCTCTAATTTTTTATAGAGCGTGTCGTATTCATAATCGGCCAGTTGCGGCTCGTTCTCTACATAGTATTTCCATTCGGCGTGGCGCAGGATGGCTATCAGGCGGGCGATGGCTTCATCGGGCGATAGCGTGTCTGCTTTTCCGGAAAGAAATGCTTTTGCGTCTTCAAAAAGGGTTTTTTCGGCAGCCGGCGTGTACATGGGCGTAAAGTTCGGGAAAGGGGGCTTTAAAAATTTCCGGAAATTCGGACTGTATTTCCGGAAAATAGTCTTCGGCCCGGCATTCCGGAGGCTTTCCCGCTCAGGGACGCAGAAACCGCACCGCTTCCCTCGTGCCGATTTGCAGGAGATACACACCAGCGGGCAGGTCTTTCAAAGAAAGACTCCAAAGGTTAGCGCCTTTTTTCTGCATCACCGTTTCGCGGCGAAGTACAGCGCCCGCCGCATCGCAAATGGTCAGGGACTGTGTGCCGGAAGTAGTCGCCTGCCATTCCAGTTGCAGCGCCGCTTCGGTTGCCGGATTGGGATAGATACGCAGACTGGCGCTGCTCTGCGCAATATTTGTTACCGCCACCGCCGCACCACGATTTCGCAGCAGATTGCCCGACAATAGCAGGTCCGGGAAACCATCGCCGTTAAAATCAGCAGTTTCGGCAATGCAATTCTGGATGTCTGCCGGATACAGGGTATCCAGCACAAACTGCGCCGTTCCGGTTCCGTAGGCCAGCATCGAGAAATCCGCACTGCTGTCGTTGCCGCCGGCCAGCGCCAGGTCGGGCTTTCCATCGCCGTTGAAATCACCAACGGCCACCGCCGATGGCTCTCCAAATGCCGGAAGGTTGGTCATCGCCGCGCTAAAAGTTCCGTTTCCGTTGTTGTGATACAGGTCGGTGCGGTTCTGCACGCCGGTTGTGTCCACGCCGGTTGCCAGAAAATCCAACCGACCATCGCCGTCATAGTCCAGCCAATCCACCGTACCGGCCATGCCCGGAAAATAAGTGGGTTGTAGCTGAAAACTATCGCCCCCCATGTTTTTATAAATCCAGATGCGGGACGACCCTATCCCAATAGCATAACCGTTCATCAACAGGTCTGGTTTTCCGTCGCCGTCGTAGTCGCCCCATTTAATTTCACCTTTCTCCGCGCCGATAATCCGGGCAGGAAGGGGCGTGAAGGAAAAACCCGGTCCGCCTTTCAGGATAACGCCGGCTTGCTGTCCGCTGCTGTCGTAACCGGTCATCGCAAGGTCTTTCCAGCCATCGCCGTTGTAGTCGGCGGCGGCCGTGTAGCCGTTTTCATAGCCGGGTAAACGCAGGCCGGCAATGGGCATCAGCGTGCTGCCGTTGTATTGATAAACGGTAGTCTGAGCGCCGTTCAGCCCCGCTCCGGAAACAATCAGTTCGTCGGTTCCGTTGTTGTCGAGGTCAGCCCAGCAAAGTTGCGGTGATGGCGCGTAAGGCAGATTGAGCGGCAGCGCCGCCATGCCGCCGGGCGTGTTGTGATAAATGGTCAGGAAATCGGGCTGCCCGGTTTGCATCGTTTGTGCGCCATAAGCCAGGTCGGCCCGGCCGTCGCCGTCGTAATCGCCCCAGGCTGCTGCGCCATAAGCACCCACCCGAAAGGAATCTATCCGGATAAAACGCTGCGCCGTACTCTTGATACAAAAGAAAACCAGAAAAGGAATTACTGAAACAAGACTTGTGGCGCGCATGGATATTAGGCTTTTAGCTGGTTAGTTTCTTAGATGTAGCCAAAGGTAGCTTTTGACTTCCCTCTGAAAAATTGTATTTTTCCGGCACTTTCCGGCACAATTGCCCGCAGGCATTCCGTTCTACAAAATAGCGGCGCTGGTTTCCGGAAAATCCTTCATCATGGCACCCGTAATATCAGGCGGAAAAGAAACCCCTTCCGCCCTTCTTCGTACCTTCGTTTTTAATCTCAAAATCTGTTTTCTTGACTCCCCGGAATAAGACCACTTTCGCCGCCGACTGTACGCAATGCACGGCGCGCCACCGGTCTATTTTCTGCAATCTGGATGCAGAGAATATGGCTGTGTTTAATGCAGTCAAATCCTGCACTTTTTACAAGAAAGGACAACTCTTGTTTCCGGAAGGCGGCTACCCGCAGGGCGTATTTTGTGTAAATGCCGGAAAAGTGAAAATCGCCCGAACCGGCCAGGATGGAAAGGAGCAAATTGTGCGGCTGGCCAAAGAAGGCGACGTGCTGGGATACCGCGCACTGCTGGGCGGCGAACGCTACAATGCAAGCGCCGTAGCACTGGACGATACTGCCGTTTGCTTCGTGCCGCGCGATACGTTTTTTGAAGCCGTCAAAAAAAGCCCCGGCCTTTCGCTGGAAATCATCAAATCGCTGGCCTCGGAGCTGGGACGCGCCGAACAAACTATCACCGATCTGGCGCAAAAACCCGTGCGCGAACGCCTGGCAGAAGGCTTGTTGTTTTTGAAAGAAACCTATGGCTTTGAGCCAGGCAGCGCCATTATCAATGTGGTGCTCTCGCGCGAAGACATTGCCAACCTCGTAGGCACGGCTACCGAAACGGTTATCCGCCTGCTTTCGGAGTTGAAAAGCGATAAAATCGTGGCTTTTGAAGGCAAGAAAATTCAAATTCTGGATATGCCGCGCCTCGTGAAGACAGCGCATATCGAGGATTAAAAGAAAGCTGCAAACAGCCGTCCTTTCCCTTTACCAATCGACCCGGATTTCTTTTGTAACGGTTTTTCCTTTCGCGTCTTTGGCGGTTAGTTGCCACAGGGTAGCCACGGCTTTGGATTGCAGCAAATCGCCATCCACAGTATTCACCCGGCTCAGGCGACTCAGGAGCGCGGTTTGCTCCTTACGGTTCATGCCGGCCTTGCGGGCGGCCTGCTGTGCGGCGTTTTTAATCGCGGCATTTGTTACCTTAAACGTCGGCTCCGAAGGCGTTGCAAGCGCGAAGGTTCCGTTTTTTCCGGAAACAGATTGCCAGCCGGTGCTTTGCTTGCCGAGCGCGGGCAGCGGCAACATCTCCTTGCCGGTATTGAGCATCACCTCAAAATCGGTTTTCTGTTTCAGCGAACTGTTTGCGGCGGGCGCACCATTCACCACCAGATTTTTGGGCTGAAAGGAACTGCCGTCGCTGGCATAGGCCACACTCCGACTGCCTTTGGCCGCCACATTCGCATTGCGCACCCGCAGATTTTCGATGAAAATATCGATATCGCCGAAATCCACCGACAGGCCGGGGCCGTTTTGCTTTCCGGCGGTTGCAGGCATCGGCGTTTCTGCCACAGGCGCAGCCCCAACCGGCGTATCCGATTTAGGCGGCGCGGCCTGCGGCTGCGGTTTTTCTTGGGGCGCAGCCATCTCGTAGTCAGAGAAGACGGATTTGAGGTATTTCGAATCGGTCTCGGTTACGATGGTGGACGAATCGCCCATCACAATCGGCGCATTGGCGGTTTGGGTTCCGGTATGGGTGCAGGCCGAGGTGAGCAACAGCAGCGGCAGGGCAGAGAAAAGCAACGGGCGCATGGATAGGCAGGGGAAAGCGGTGTGCGAAATTAAAGCGTTAGAGCCTATACCATTCAGGCGGCGTGTGCCTGACAGATTGCATCTCCGGCAAAATCTCGCAGAGACGCAGCGACGCAGAGAAAAAGTCGCTGCTATCTCATCCGCAACAAACGCAGTCTGCACACGGCCACATCTGCCGCTGCGTGCCAGAAAAGGTTTCGGAAAATCCCGCAACAGCCTTTGGGGCGCTGGGGAGGTTTCGGGAAATCCCGCAACGGCCTTTGGGGCACTGGGAAGGTTTCGGGAAATCCCGCAACGGCCTTTGGGGCACTGGGAAGGTTTCGGGAAATCCCGCAACGGCCTTTGGGGCACTGGGGAGGTTTCGGAAAATCCCGCAACGGCCTTTGGGGCGCTGGGAAGGTTTCGGGAAATCCCGCGTACGTCATCCCGCGTACGTTTCCCTTCCTACGTAATCCGTCATGGCGGGCTTG
>DDEO01000115.1 GCA_002336725.1 Bacteroidetes bacterium UBA1952
GCCCGAAGGGGGGAAGTTTTCCCCCGAAACCTTCTCTAAACCAATCGCCCTCTCTAAAAAAACATCTTCTGTATGCTGCTGAAAGATTTGCTCCTGGTGCTGCCTGAAGCCCGCCTTCATTCCGGAAATACCGGCGTGGACGTGCGCGACCTGTGCCTCGACTCGCGCGCGGCAGCTGCGGGCAGCGGCTTTATTGCGGTGAAAGGAACGGCGGTGGATGGCCACGATTATATTGGTAAGGCGGTGGGGCAGGGTGCGGCGGTGGTGTTTTGCGAAAAAGCGCCGGCAGAAATTTCCGGAAATGCAGCCATTGTCATTGTGTCCGACAGCGCAAAAGCCGCCGGATTGCTGGCCGACCGTTTTTACAATCATCCTTCTTCGCAGTTGCGCATTGTGGGCGTTACCGGCACCAACGGCAAAACAACCTGCGCCACACTGCTGTATCAACTTTTTACGGCGCTGGGCTATAAGGCCGGGCTGCTTTCTACGGTAGAAAACAAGATTGGCGCGGAGACGGTGGCCGCCACGCACACCACGCCGGATGCCATCTCGCTGCACGCGCTGCTCCACCAAATGGCCGAAGCGGGCTGCACCCACGCGTTTATGGAAGTGAGTTCCCACGCGGTGGTGCAACAGCGCATCGCGGGCGTGCAGTTTGCCGGTGGCGTATTTACCAATATCACCCACGACCATCTGGATTATCACGGCACCTTTGACGCGTATATCCGCGCCAAAAAAGGCTTTTTCGACGGCCTATCCAAAGACAGTTTTGCGCTGGTGAATGCCGACGACAAGCGCGGACTGGTGATGCTGCAAAACACGGCGGCGCAGAAATGCACCTACAGCCTGCGCGAACCGGCCACCTTCAAGGCCAAAGTGCTGGAAAACGGCATCGCCGGACTGATGCTGCTGATAGACGGACAGGAAGCTCATTTTAGGATGATTGGCACCTTCAACGCCTACAACCTGCTGGCCGTTTATGGCGCGGCGGTATTGCTGGGCGAAGAAAAAGAGGCCGTACTCTCGGCCCTGACAGCACTGAGCGGCGCTGCCGGTCGGTTTGAAACGCTGCGCTCGCCGGAGAAAGGCATCCTGGGCATCGTGGATTATGCCCACACGCCCGATGCGCTGCTCAACGTGCTGGCCACGATTAACCAACTGAAAACCGACGGTCAGGAACTGATAACGGTGGTGGGCTGCGGCGGCAACCGCGACGCTGCCAAGCGCCCGGTGATGGCCGCTGCTGCCTGCGAACACAGCACCAAAGCCATCCTGACGAGCGACAACCCGCGCTTTGAAAATCCGGAAATCATCCTCAACGAAATGGAAGCCGAGCTTTCGCCTGCCCAAAAACGAAAAGCCCTGCGCATTGCCGACCGCCGCGAAGCCATCCGAACGGCCTGTATGCTGGCCCGCGCGGGCGACATCATCCTGGTGGCCGGCAAAGGCCACGAAACCTATCAGGAGATTGCGGGCGTAAAACACCCATTCGACGACCGCAAAATTCTGGCCGAAACCTTCAACGAACTTTCTCTCTAAGTGCGCTCTCGACGCTCTCTCTTCTCTCTTTCCTAACCCGCTTTCCGCTCCCAAAAAAACACTTTCTCTCCCCGTGCTGTATTATCTGTTCACCTGGCTACGCGAAAATTTCGGACTCTTCGGGGCGGGTGTATTCTATTACATCACCTTCCGCACGGCCCTTGCCGTCATTCTGTCGCTGGTCATCTCCATGATTTTCGGCAAGCGCATCATCCGTTTCATCCGTCGCAAACAAATCGGGGAGACGGTGCGCGACCTGGGCCTGCAGGGCGAGGCCCAAAAGCAGGGTACGCCTACGATGGGCGGCCTCATCATGCTGGCGGCCATCCTGATACCGACGCTGCTGCTGGCGCGGGTGTTCAATGTGTATGTGATGCTGATGATTATCTCTACCGTCTGGCTCGGATTGGTGGGTTTTCTGGACGATTACATCAAGGTCTTTAAGAAAAACAAAGAAGGCCTGTCCGGGCGGTTTAAAATCCTGGGACAGGTAGGGCTGGGCGTGATTGTGGGTCTCACGATGTATTATAATGATTATGTGGTGGTGAGCCGCGATGTTACCAACGGCGAAAATCCCGTTCACTACTCCGTGGACCGGCTGGAGACCGGCGTGCGTACGCGCCCCGATGGCGAAGGCAATGCCCACAAATACGTGCGGGTGCGCTCTGCAACCACAACGGTTCCGTTTGTGAAAGACCATGAACTGCACTATGCCGGCATTGCGCGCCTTTTTGGCGAGCGGGCCGTTCCGGTGCTGACTCCGTTGATATATGTGATTTTTGTAACATTTATCATTGTGGCGGTGAGCAACGGTGCCAATATGACCGACGGCGTGGACGGACTGGCGGCGGGCGTTTCGGCGATTGCGGGCATCTGTCTCGGCGTGTTTGCCTACGTGAGCGGCAACTACATTTTTGCCAATTACCTCGGCATTATGCACATCCCGAATCTGGGCGAACTGAGCATTTTCATTGGCGCTTTTGTGGGGGCGTGTGTGGGTTTCCTGTGGTACAATGCCTATCCCGCGCAGGTTTTTATGGGCGATACCGGCAGTCTGGCGCTGGGCGGCATCATTGCTTCGCTGGCTATTATTGTGCGCAAAGAACTGCTGGTGCCGATTATCTGCGGCATTTTTCTGGCGGAGAATATCAGTGTGCTGGCGCAGGTGTCTTATTTCAAATACACCAAACGACGAACGGGCGAGGGCAAACGCATTCTGTTGATGGCCCCGCTCCACCACCACTATCAAAAACTAGGCTACCATGAAAGTAAAATCGTTACCCGCTTCTGGATTATCGCTATTCTGTTGTCGGTGCTTTCTATTGTAACCCTCAAACTTCAGTAAGAGAGACGAAAGACGAAAGACAAAAGACAAAAGACGAAAGACAAAAGACATCATCTTTTGTCATCCCCCAAGGGGAACTCTACAAACTAAAAGACCCCGTTCCGGGGTGACAAAAAACCCGCAAAACCAACCCTTACCAACCGGCATCAACAACCATCAACCCGCATCAACCCGTTCGGCGAAGGCTCCCGCCTTCGTCNNCAACAACCATCAACCTTCATCAACTCCTAACAATGAACATGCAACAAAAACTCCTCGTTCTCGGCGCCGGTGAATCGGGCGTGGGGGCGGCTCTGCTGGCACAACAGCAAGGCTGGGATGTTTTTGTGTCGGATGGCGGGGAAGTAAAGACGAGCTACGCGGCAGAACTGGAAGCCGCCGGCATTGCCTACGAAGGCGGCGGGCATAGCGAACGGGCTTTTGACGGGGTGGATTTGGCGGTGAAAAGTCCGGGGATTTCCGGAAATGCGGTGGCGGTGAAGCGCCTGCGCGATGCAGGGGTACCGATGATTTCGGAGATTGAATTTGCGGCCCGCTATCTGGGCGAGTCGCGCGTGATTGCCATTACCGGCTCCAACGGCAAGAGTACCACCACGAAACTGGTGTATCACCTGCTGCAAACTGGCGGGCTGGATGTGAGCCTCACCGGTAATATTGGTTTTAGCCTGGCGCGGCAAATGGCGCAGTCGCCGACCGACTGGTATGCGCTGGAGATAAGCTCTTTCCAATTAGATGATATTGTGGATTTCCGTCCGCACATCGCCATGGTGCTCAATATCACGCCCGACCATCTGGACCGCTACGAGTATTCTTTGGAGAAATACGCAGCCGCCAAAATGCGCATCACCGAAAACCAAACCGGCGACGACTTTTTAATTTTGAATGCCGATGACACGCGGCTGGATGAAGCGTTTTCGGTGAAAGGAACGGCGGCGCAGGTGTTGCGTTTCAGCATGGAAAAATCCTGTGGTGGAGACGGTGTTGTGGCCTGCAAAGAAGCGGGTAGGCTGCGGGTAGATATTTCCGGAAAAGAGCTGGATTTTACAGTAGAAAAACTTTCGGTGAAGGGTCGGCACAACGAAGCCAATGCGCTCGCGGCGGCAACGGTNNATTGCAAACTTTTGAAGGCCTGCCGCACCGCCTGGAGCCGGTGGGTGAAATAGCCGGGGTGCAGTTCATCAACGACTCCAAAGCCACGAATGTGGATTCGGTGTGGTATGCGCTCGACAGCATGACTGCGCCCACCATCCTTATCCTCGGCGGGCAGGACAAGGGCAACGATTACCGTCAGATTCAGGCGCTGGTTTCCGGAAAAGTAAAGGCCATTGTGTGCATGGGGCTGGACAACCGGCCCATTCATGCCGCCTTTGGCGACACCGGTGTTCCGGTACTCGATACGGCGAGCGCCGAAGCTGCGGTGGAAGCCTCACTGGCGCTGGCGCAGCCAGGCGATGTGGTGCTGTTGTCGCCCGCCTGCGCTTCTTTCGATTTGTTTAAAAACTATGAAGACCGCGGACGGCAATTCCGGAACGCGGTGAAAAAATATTCTTCCACCTCTCAACCCGCATAAGGCGATGCAAAAGATACCCCAATACCTGCGCCGGGTGAAAGGCGATAAAGTCATCTGGGCCGTGGTGCTGCTGCTGGGCTTGTTCAGTATGCTGGCCGTTTTTAGCGCCACCGGCTCGCTGGCCTACCGCATGGACCAAAACGCCGCACACTACCTTACCAAGCAGGTGTTTTTCCTCGGTGTGGGGATGGTGTTTATCTATCTGGTGCACCGCATCAACTATACCCATTTTGCCAAGTGGGCGGTGATTCTTTTTGCCATCAGCGTGCCGCTGCTGATTTACACACTGTTTTTCGGCGCTACGCTCAATGACGGTGCGCGCTGGATACGGCTGCCCGGTACCTCCTTTACCATTCAGACATCCGACCTGGCCAAGCTGGCGCTCTTTATGTTTCTGGCGCGGATGCTGAGCACCCGTCAGGAGAAAATCAAGAGTCTGAAGCAGGGCTTTATTCCGGTATTGGTGCCGGTGCTGGCCGTGTGCGGACTGATTGCGCCGGCCAACCTTTCTACCGCACTGATGCTGGGCATGACCTGCTGCATCTTGTTCTACATTGGAAGGGTGCAGGTAAAGCACATTGCGCTATTGGCGCTTTCCGGCATTATCATGCTGGGTTGCGTGTGGGGTATTTCCAAAGCCACCGGCTGGGGCCGTGCCGAGACCTGGGAAAAGCGGGTGTCCAACTTCATGGGCAAGAGCGACGCCGAGACGGCGAAGGATGATAATTTTCAGATGGAGCAGGGCAAGATTGCCATTGCCAACGGCGGCTTTTTCGGTCGCGGGCCGGGCAATTCGCTGCAACGGAATTTTGTGCCGCACCCGTATTCCGACTGGATTTATTCCATCATCATTGAAGAATACGGCCTGTTTGGCGGCGCCGTCATCGTGGCCCTCTATCTGGTTTTCCTCTGGCGAAGCATTCTGATTTTCCGGCGCTGTCCCTATGCCTTCGGCGCGTTTCTGGCCGTGGGGTTGAGCATCACGCTGGTGTTTCAGGCGATGCTCAATATGGCGGTGGTGGTGCATCTGGTGCCCACAACCGGCCTCACGCTGCCGCTGGTGAGCATGGGCGGCTCTTCTATCTGGTTTACGTCGTTTGCCATCGGCATTGTGCTGAGCGTGAGCCGTTATGTGGACGAAGAGGAAGGCCGACGCAAAGCCGCGCACAACAAGCCGCTGGCTCCGGAAAAAGAACCTATTGTTGAAAACGAAACCCCTGTTTTGCAAACGCCTAAAAAGATACCGGCCGCTGCGGTGGCTTAGAAGCCGCTCGGCGAAGGCTCCCGCCTTCGTCGNNGTGACAGAAGACGAAGAACAAGAGATAAGAACCAACAAGACCCCCCTTCCGGGGTAACAAAAAAACCATCAATCCGCGTCCGTAAAGACCCTATTCCGGGGTAACAAAAAACCCATCAACAACCCTTAACCCCGCTCACAGCACATTGGCACATCAGCCTATTAGCACATTAACCCCATTGAGCCATTTTCACATTAAAAACATGAACCCCATTCGCGTAATCATTGCAGGAGGCGGCACCGGCGGACACATCTTTCCGGCGGTGGCGATAGGTCATGCCCTGCAACGACTGGCACCGGGGACGGAGTTGTTGTGTGTGGGCGCGAAGGGAAAGATGGAGATGGAGAAAGTGCCGCAGGAAGGCTTCCGGATTATTGGGCTGGATATTGCCGGAATGAACCGCGCCAATATGCTCAAAAACCTGCTGCTGCCTTACAAGCTGCTCAAAAGTGTGTGGGATTCCCGGAAAATCATCCGCGATTTCCGGCCTGATGCCGTGGTTGGGGTGGGGGGCTACGCATCCTTCCCAATCCTGAAGGCGGCGCAGCAGATGGGCATCCCCACCTTCATTCAGGAGCAAAATTCCTTTGCCGGAAAATCCAACAAAATCCTCGGCAAGAATGCGAAAGCAGTATGCGTGGCCTATGAAGGAATGGAGCAGTTTTTTCCGGAAAAAACTTTGCAGATGACCGGCAACCCCGTGCGACAACTGATTTGCGGCGCAACGATTTCGCACGAAGAAGCCTGTGCGCATTTTGGACTGGATTTCCGGAAAAAAACCTTGCTCGTGGTGGGTGGTAGCCTCGGCGCGCGCTCGGTGAACGAAGCCATTATCGCGGCGCTGCCGGCACTGGTGAAAAAAGGCCTGCAAGTGCTGTGGCAAACCGGAAAATCCGGCTATGAACAAGCGGTGAAAATCGCTGCGCCGGTTGCCGACCATGTAGTGGTGCGGGAATTTATCCGCGAGATGGATGCCGCCTACGCCGCCGCCGATATGGTGGTGAGCCGCGCCGGTGCGCTGGCCATTGCCGAGCTGTGCATCGTGGCCAAACCGGTGATTTTTGTACCCTATCCGCACGCCGCCGAAGACCATCAAACGAGCAATGCCCGTGCGCTGGTAGACAAAGGCGCGGCCCGCATGATACCCGACGCGCGGGTGAAGGAAGAGCTGCTGCCCGAAATCCTCTCGCTGTTGCAAAACGAAAAAGAACAAAGCAGGATGCACAACGCCCTGTCCCAAATAGCCATCCGCGATGCCGACGAGCGCATCGCGCGGCAGATTATTGCTCATGTAAAACCCTCAAACGCATAAAGCCATGCATATCGCGACACTGAAAAGGGTTTATTTTATCGGCATCGGCGGCATTGGTATGTCGGCGCTGGCCCGCTATTTTCATTACCATGGCGTGGCCGTAAGCGGCTACGACCGCACGCCTACGCCGCTTACCGACAAGCTGCAACGTGAAGGCATCGCCATCCATTTTGAAGACACTATTGAACTGTTAGACAAAGACGCCGAAGTGGTGGTTTATACGCCCGCCATTCCGGAAAATAATCAGGAACTGAACTGGTATCGCGCTAACGGCTATAAGGTCATCAAGCGCAGCGATGCCCTGCAGGCCATCACCGAAAGTCTGGAAGCCGTTACCGTGGCCGGCACGCATGGCAAGACGAC
>DDEO01000100.1:0-2558 GCA_002336725.1 Bacteroidetes bacterium UBA1952
TTTGTCACCCCGGAACGGGGTCTTTACAGCCGACCGGAGCATTACGCCCGCAAAAAGCCCAGTTCATACACCAGCGGCTGAAGCTTCTCGGTGAGGGCTTTATAGGCTTCCTGAAACGGCACAAACGAAACCGGCCTGAAATCGCCGCCGGCATTGCGGGCCTCCAGCGCCTTGCGCACCTGATACCAGCCCACATCGGGGCGGTTCAGCTTTAGCACTTCCCGAACCCCATGGGCATCGATATGCCGGAAATAGGCCTGCCACAGCTTTTGGCCTTCAGAAAGCACGGCAAGGGCTTCGGCGCTGAAGGTTTTATCGGCCATATACTGCACCATAAAATCGCTCTCAAAACGGTCGGGGGCATCCACTTCCTGCTCGGTAAAAGGAATAAAATGATTGACAATGCTCCAGCTTCTGCCGTTCCAGTGCAAATCATTGGCCGAAGCCGTCAGGTTTTTTCCGTGAAAAAGCATCCAAATCAAACAATCGGTTTTGAAAATTTCCGGAAGCAGAGCATTCGGTTGAAGAAACTGGTCGTTATGGTTGAGCCAAGTGTGTGTAACTAATTTTCTAACGGCAAACACAACAGCTGACTGCCAAAGATTTTCTGTAGTAACAAAAACACTTCCAGCACTTCCATAACCGGAAGACAGAATGGCTTGGGTTGTGGCGTTAGCAACATCCGGACCTTTAATTACCAAACATCCTATTGCATCATCAGCCCATTTCGTGCCGCGCAAATCCTTTGTAGCAGTCGCCGGTGACACTGTGTTCTTCAAAGGAATTACCTCAACACTATTCGCTTTTGGTCGGACAATCCAGTTGCTTAAAAATGAACGGCTGGGGATATTGTAAAATCTTTTTTCACCAATTGGACTGGCATTTTTATTCAAAACCTCAGTGTTTATCTCCGTGAGCGCGATTTTTTTTTGCGAGCCGTGACTGGTGTTCCAAATCAAAAATCCTATAGGAAAGTTTCCTTGCAGGCTGTCAAAAGCCTGGCAGTGTATCACAAATCCCCCCAAATATTTTGCATTCCAAAGCTCGCGAAAATTTGTAAAGTTTGAGGCATTTACGTATTTCAGCGTGCTAAACATTGCGACGGTTGCAGTGGGTATTTCCCGACTGATGCGCACCAGAAATTGTACAAACAGTTCCCGCGAAGCGTAGCCATAATCCTTCATGCTTGCTCCGATTTTGGTAGATGCAACTTTTGTCTTTGCTTCTTTCCCAACAGTTTCACCACTCTCCGCATACGGAGGATTTATCAGTACCAGGATTTTCTTTTTGCCTTCGGCCATAATCTGGCGCAGGGTTTCCGGAATTTTACCGGTCAGCGTGTAGTCTATTTGTCCGTCATCGGTGATGTCGTCGTTGAGGTAGTCGTATTGAAAACGGGTGGCGGCAGCGCAGGTTTTGGTAGCCTTCATCACGTCCACATCGGCTGCGTCGAGGGTACTCATAAAAATATTGCGGTGGTTGGAGTGTTTCACCTCCAGATTGCCCACGCCGCAGCACATATCCCAGACGATGTATTCGCGCTGCCAGTTTTTGCCCAGCACTTCGGCCAGCTTGTCGTATGCCTTATCCACCACGTGGAGCGGCGTGTAATAAGCGCCTTTAAAAGCCCGTTCGTCGAGCGGGATAAGCGAGTCTCGGCGCTCGAGCAGATAGTTGCGATAGGCCGCGTCGGGCGGGCGGTGATAGATGGCCCAGAAGCGGCGATAGCCTTCGTGGCTGCTCAGTTCATAGAGTTTTCCGGCGAGGGCAAAAACCGGTTTTCCGCCCTTGTGGAGCAGTTCGGCGGGCAGGTTTTGGTGGGTGCTCACGGTGCCGTCGCTCATGATGTCGGCAAAAAACAGCAGTGCATAATCTTCGGGAGCCACGCCCTGGATTTCGGCCCCAATCAGGGCAATCCATTTGTCAAACACCTGTTTCAGGTTATCGGGCGTGATGGCCACGCGCAGAATATCGCCCGAGGCGATGGCATTTCTGATGGTATGGATAAACTCCGCTTCGTGGGTTTCTATCCGGAAAGAGACAAAATAGGTGCCGATGTGGGCCGATATAGCGTCGAGTGCTTCGGGCGTGTAGCTGCTGGCGCTCTTGCCCCATTTGATGGTTTTTTTGGCCAGAAACGGAATCACGTCGGCGCTCTTCATAACAGCCGCCTTTTGGGTGTCTATGACGGCGAGGAAGGGCGGGATGGATTCGCCTTTGTTGAGCGCCTGCTGCACATAGTGCATCAGCTGGGTAAACATGGCGTAGGTGGAGTGCCTGCCGCCTTCTTTGGCCTCAAACCAGATTTCTTTGGTCTGGATGTCGATGAGGTTTTTGCTGTATCCCTTCAGGTTCAGCGCCTGGATGTAGGCATCTTTTACGTCTTCTTCGGAGCGGGCGAGTTGCAGGCGTTGGTAGAGCGTCATTTTGTTGGGGGGGGGAGGCAGAAGGAGAAGCGAAAACGGCTGGGGAAGATAAGGCAAAAACGAGTGGCGGTTTCCGGAATGGCGGGTCATTATTGCATGATGACGATTTATACCATTTAGCCAGCTAAATCA
>DDEO01000100.1:2589-8800 GCA_002336725.1 Bacteroidetes bacterium UBA1952
CCCTCTCCGAAGGAGAGGGGGGCCTTACGGTGTTCATTTTAGCTGTCCATTTGGTATTACATTCCGGAAACGCCGTCTCTGCGGCGCCTTTCCCCGGATGACTTGCCCGAAGGCTGGAATCGCCTTCCGCACGGGTCGCCCCGCGCCCAGAAGCTGGGCGAGACCTTCCTGCTTTCCGGAAAACAGGCGCTCCTTCAGATGCCTTCTGCCGTGGTGCAGGGCGAATACAAGGGACTTCTCAACCCGCAGCACCCCGGTTTTGGCCGTATTCAAATTGTATCAGTAGAAAAATTCCCTTTTGACACCCGGATTTTTAAAAGCTGAATTTTCCCCAAACCCGGAAAAAACCATCGCTTTAAAAAAAACATCCTTCTCCAAATTCCTTCGCGTGCATTCGAGCATTCGTGCATTCGTGCATTCGTGGCAGAAAAAAGTATTCGTGTCCATTCGTGCATTCGTGGCAAAAAAAGGCATTTCGTGTCCATTCGTGCATTCGTGGCAAAAAAAAGGCATTCGTGTCCATTCGTGCATTCGTGGCAAAAAAAGGCATTCGTGTCCATTCGNNGTCCATTCGTGGCAAAAAGGGTTTTCCCCCGCGCCGGTATTATTTTCGCACCATTCCTTTAAAATCTCTTTATGCAGAAAATCAAAGTTGCCAATCCCGTCGTTGAGCTTGACGGCGATGAGATGACCCGTATCATCTGGAAATTTATCAAAGAAAAACTCATCCTGCCCTATGTGGATGTGGACCTCAAATACTACGACCTCGGCATCGAACACCGCGACGCAACCAGCGACCAGGTAACGATTGACGCGGCAGAGGCGATTAAGAAATACGGCGTGGGCGTAAAATGCGCCACCATCACCCCCGACGAGCAGCGCGTACAGGAATTTGGCCTGAAACAAATGTGGAAATCGCCCAACGGCACCATCCGCAACATCCTCGACGGAACTGTTTTCCGGGAACCGATTGTGATTGAAAACGTGCCGCGCCTCGTCGTAAACTGGGATGCACCCATCATCGTGGGCCGCCATGCCTTTGGCGATCAATACCGCGCTACGGATTTCGTAACCAAAGGCCCCGGCAAGCTGACGATTAAGTTTGAAGGCGACGACGGAACGGTGATTGAGCATGAAGTGTATCGCTTTAAGGGCGACGGAATTGCAATGGCCATGTACAACGTGGATGAAAGCATTCGCGGCTTTGCACACAGTTGTTTCCTGATGGCGAAGCAAAAAGAGTGGCCGCTGTATCTGTCCACCAAAAACACGATTCTCAAGAAATACGATGGTCGTTTTAAAGACATTTTTGAGGAAATCTCCAAAGAATATCCGGAAGTGCATTACGAACACCGCCTCATCGACGATATGGTGGCTTCGGCGCTGAAGTGGAACGGCAAATTTGTATGGGCCTGCAAAAACTACGACGGCGATGTGCAAAGCGACACCGTGGCGCAGGGCTTTGGCTCCCTCGGCCTGATGACAAGTGTGCTGGTTACGCCCGACGGCAAGACGATGGAAGCCGAAGCGGCCCACGGAACCGTTACGCGCCACTACCGCGAGCATCAGAAGGGTCGCCCGACGAGCACCAACCCCATTGCCAGCATCTTTGCCTGGACACGCGGCCTGGCGTTCCGGGGCAAGCTCGACGGCAATCAGGAACTGATTGAATTTGCCAACGCGCTGGAACAGGTGTGCATCGAGACGGTAGAACAAGGCAAGATGACCAAAGACCTCGCCGTTGCCGTTCACGGAAACGACGTGAAGCATGGCGAACACTACCTCTACACCGAAGAATTCCTCGACGCACTGGATGCCGGACTGCAGGCGAAGATTGGCGCGTAAATTGTTGTTTGCGTGAAAATTCGGAAAGCGGCAGGTCGTGATGCATAATACGGCCTGCCGCTTTACCTTTAATCAAAACTCCTTTGCAGCTTATGGAACCGATTATCACCGACATCAACCAGTTGGATTTAAACAAGCGTTATTCCTACGCCGATTATCTAAAGTGGCAGTTCGAGGAATATGTAGAGCTTTTCCGGGGGAAAATCATGCGCATGAGTCCCGCGCCCCGGACAAAACATCAGCTGATCGCCGGGAATATTTTCTCGCCCATTCACCATCACCTGCGCAGAAAATCCTGCCAGGTTTTCATCGCTCCTTTCGACGTAAGGTTGCCCCGAAAGGAGGAGAGCCAAAAGGCCATCTACACCGTTGTCCAGCCCGATATCTGCATCATCTGCGATCCGCAGAAGCTGGACGAGAAAGGTTGCCTCGGTGCGCCGGACACCATCATTGAAGTGCTTTCGCCCGGAAATTTCACCCGCGATATGCGCGAGAAATTTGCCCTTTACGAAGAACACGGCGTGCCGGAATACTGGATTGTAGCGCCGGGTCTGAAATCTGTTGCTACTTTTCGCCTCAACGCCGAGGGCCGCTATGATAGCGCCGGCGAATATGCCGGGCCGGGCGAAATTCCCCTGCAATCGCTGCCCGGTTTTGCGCTGCAATGGGAAGAGATTTTTGAGGAGTAGCAGCACCTTGTATAGGCCCAACAAAAAGCCCCGACGCTGCTGTCGGGGCTTTCTTTTTTCCGGAAATTTCCGGAAATAGGGAGTCGTTGAGGGTATCTATTTGACGTAGCCGAGGATCTTCAACATACTCTGCGCGGTTTGCTCTTTAGCATAGAGCCAGTCGGTGAGTTCGCCGTTCTTATCGTATTCCACAACGATATGTTTGGGCGAGGGAATCATGCAGTGCTTAATGCCGCCATAGCCCGCCAGTTGGTCCTGATAAGCGCCCGTGTGGAAGAAACCAATATACAGCGGTTCGTCTCCTTTATTTTCCGTTTTGTTTTTGGGCAGAAATACCGCGTTGATATGCTCTTCGCTCGTGTAGTAATCGTGCGAGTCGCAGGTGAGGCCGCCGAGGTGTACTTCTCCGTATTCGCGGTCCCAGCCGTTGATGGGCAGCATCAAAAACTTCTCGCCGATGCCCCAGGTGTCGGGCAGCGTGGTGATGAAAGAAGAATCGATCATGTACCAGGTTTCCTGATCGTTTTGCTGCTTTTCGCCCAGGATGCCATAAATCACCGCGCCGCTTTCGCCTACGGTATAGGAGCCAAATTCGGTATAGATATCCGGCACGGGCACTTTGTGGCGCTTGCAGGCGNNAGGTTCACCACCCGGTTCAGTTCGCTCCAGTAATAGATATCGTCCTTGATGCCTTTGTTCATAAAGAAGTGCAGCATCTTGAGATGGAAGCGTTCGTTGCCCTTGATTTTATCTACATAAAACTCCAGAATCTCGCGGTGGTTGATGCCGAGGCGAGACGTGTAGAAATCGAAAGACGGCTCTTCGTTGGTCGCAATCCGGATGCCGATATTTACCGGCTCTTTGGTGCGGATGCTTTTCTTGTAATCATCAAACTCGGCCTTGTTGTCGAGCACGGGAATCACGTTCTTGAAGCCGGAGTTGATCAGCTGCGCAATGTTTTTAGTGTATTCGCGCGTCTTAAAGCCATTGCAGATAATGCGGATATCTTTAGTGATTTTACGACGACGATAGAGCTGACGAATCAATTCGATATCATAGACAAATGATGTCTCCAGATGTACGCCATGTTTCAGCGTTTCTTCCACGATAAAGGAGAAATGCGAAGACTTGGTGCAGTAGCAGTAGTAATAATTGCCGGCGTAACGGTGCTTTTTAAACGCATCTGCAAACAGCTTTTTGGCTCGCGCCACCTGCATCCCTATTTTGGGCAGATAGGTCATCCGGAAAGGCGTGCCATACTTATCGATAAGCTTCTTGACATCTAAACCATTAAAAACCAGGTGATTGTCTTTTACTTCAAGACCTTCCTGGGGAAAGTCGAAAGTCTGCTGTACGAGATCGAGGTAGGAATTGTTCATTAGCGGCGGCGCAGAGCTGCGGAGTAAAAAAACCGGATTTGCTTTTTCGGCCTGCAAAAGTAGCGGCTAAAACAGATTATAAGGGGCTTCGCTCCAATTGCACCGCGTGAAATAACCTTTCTTTGCAGCCCTTTTGCTTTTTGCGCCGCCTGCTTATGAAGAAATCGCTGCTTTACATGAACCTCGCTGTTTTCCTTTGGGGTTTCACCGGCGTATTGGGGCGGGCCATTACGCTCTCGGCGCTGTCGCTGGTGTGGTGGCGTGTGGCGCTCACGGCAGTCCTGCTGGCGCTTATCCTGACCTTCACCCAAAGCTGGACGCGTATCCGGGGCAAAGACGCTTTCCGGGTGGGCGCGGTGGGTGTGCTGATGGCCGTTCACTGGGTGGCGTTTTATGGCAGCATCAAGCTGGCCAATGCCTCGGTGGCGCTGATTTGCCTTTCGACGGCTTCGGTATTTGTGGCCTTGCTGGCGCCGCTGGCCCGGCAGGCGCGTTTCAATATAGGCGAAGTGTTGCTGGGCTTGCTGGCACTGGGCGGCGTGTTTTTGATTTACCGCACGCAGATGCATTTTGGAGAAGGCATTCTGTGGGGCGTGGTGGCGGCTATCCTGTCGGCTGTTTTTACGGTGCTCAACAAGCCGCTGGCCATGCGCTATCCGCCCCGCAGTGTGGTGTTCTGGGAGATGGCCGCCGGGGTCGTGCTGCTTTCCGGCATCCTGCTTCTGTTTCCGGAAATGCAGGGGAATAATAGTTCGTTCTGGCCACAGCAGGCAGCCTTTGCGCCGGGCGAATCGCTCGTTGATTTTCTGGCAAAGCCGAATGACTGGCTCTGGCTGTTGTGCCTGAGTCTTTTCTGCACCGTCTGGGCGCAAAATCTGGCCCTGCGGGCGCTCAAAAGCCTGTCTTCTTTCACCACCACGCTGCTGGTGAACATGGAGCCGCTCTATGGCATGGCGCTGGCTTTTTTCTTCTTCCACGAAGCCTCGGAGCTGACCCTCGGTTTCTATCTCGGCGTGGGCCTGATTCTGCTTTCTACGCTGCTGCAAATGGCGCGGGTATCGCGGTCGGCAAGAGTTGGATAGCCGTTCCGGCGTTGGGTCCCTTCCAAACCCTTGCAGCATAAGGGCTGGAGCCGGAATTGCTATGCAAAATTTAACCGGCAAAATGGTGTTATTCGTAGAGATCCGCCTCAGGCGGATGACAAAGAGATGATGTGCTATGTTTTCTTTGTCATTCTTGGAGAAACTGCGTCGTTTTCTCCCTGCTGGCACTAATTTCCTACCTACCTGCTAAAACGTTTTATATCTCCTCCAATTATGACTTCCAACACCCGTATTGAACACGATTTTCTGGGCGAACTGCCCGTTCCGGCTGATGCCTATTATGGAATCCAGACGCTGCGCGCCTCTGAGAACTTCCGGATTTCCGGAATTAAAATGTACCAGGAGCCGCTTTTCATCAATGCCTTTGCGCTGGTAAAAAAAGCCGCTGCCCGCGCCAACGTGAAATGCGGCGTGCTGGATCCGAAACTGGGCGACGCTATCACTTTTGCCTGCAATGAACTGCTCGACGGCAAATACCATGATCAGTTTATTACTGACCTCATTCAGGGCGGCGCGGGTACCTCGGTGAATATGAATGCCAATGAAGTGATTGCCAATATCGGGCTGGAACACATGGGCTTTCAGAAGGGCGATTACGACCATCTGCACCCCAACAACCACGTAAACGCGTCGCAAAGCACCAACGATGCCTACCCCACCGCCATTCACCTGGCGCTCTACCGCAAAGTGGATACCTATATTGAGGCGCTGCGCAAACTGGAAGATGCTTTCCGGAAAAAAGCACAGGAATTTGCCAAAGTGCTCAAGATGGGCCGCACGCAATTGCAGGATGCCGTGCCGATGACGCTGGGGCAGGAATTTGGCGGCTACGCCTCTACCATTGGCGAGGAAATCAAGCGGATGACCATTGCGCAGCAACTGCTCACCGATGTCAATATGGGTGGAACGGCCATTGGTACCGGTCTGAACGCGCCCAACAATTACGCAACCGTTTGCGTGGCCGAACTGGCAAAGCTTTCCGGAATTCCGGTGGTGCTGGCCCCCGACCTGATTGAGGCTTCCTCCGACATGGGCGATTATGTGGAAGCAAGCGCCGCGCTGAAACGCAGCGCCATCAAAATCTCCAAAATATGCAACGATCTGCGGCTGCTTTCCTCTGGCCCGCGCGCGGGATTGAACGAGATTAACCTGCCCAAGATGCAGCCCGGCTCATCTATTATGCCCGGCAAAGTGA
>DDEO01000223.1 GCA_002336725.1 Bacteroidetes bacterium UBA1952
GGCAAAATCTCGCAGAGACGCAGCGGCGCAGAGAAAAAGCTGCTGTTATCTCAGCCCGGTAAGCGGCTGTACAATTGGTCATACACCCGCAATGCCTGCCGGGATTTACATCCCGCGACCCGACAAGTCGTTTTAAAATACTCCCATCGCCGAATGCCGCAGACGGTCGGCCTGCTCCTCGCCACGGTGTGCGCGCGGCATCAACATCCAAAGCAGGATGTAGATGAGAATCAACGTTCCGGAAAGCGAACCGGTGATAAAGACGCTGCCAAACAGGTGCATAAACAACCCGTCGCCAATACCAAAGACTACCGGCAGCAGGAAGATCATCCGAAATAGCCATGCCGGTTTGTTGAAAGCAGCGGCCAGCCCACCGCAAACACCGGCAATCCACTTGTCAGTGCGGCTGCGGTAGAGGCGCGTTTTGCTTTGGCTTTCCAGCGGTGCTTCGGGCGTGATGGCCCAGACCAGCAGATAGCCGATGATGCCCCAGCCGGTAAAGAACAGCAGCACCATCAACACCCGCACCAGCGTGGTGTTTAGCCCCAGATAATAGGCGATGCCCGAAGCAATGCCCGCCGTTGCCTTGTCGTTGCTGTTGCGGTAGAATCCCCGGCGAGGCGGCGTTACGGGGCGGTCTTTCCTATTTTCAGGCATATTGCCGGGGGCAAAAGAGGTGCGCCCTGCGGGGCGGGTGAGGTCTTCGATTTGGCCAATAGATGCGATGGCGGCTTCTACATCGGCTATCTGAACGGTGGGATGCCCTACCACAATGCGGGCGGAGAGCATTTCGGCAATGCGGCTTTCGAGGTCGGCCACTACGCTTTCGCCGTTGGCGGTTTTGTCATAGAAGGTGCGCAGGCCGTTGAAATACTGCAACAGGCGGTGATAGGCAATTTCTTCAATGGGGAACACCCGGCCCGCGAGGTTTACGCTGACGATCTTTTCCATAAAAAGTCTTTTGGAAACAGGGTTTCAAATAATATGCCCGGAGGCTTCTGCGTCTTCGGTGTCGTCCCAGCTATCGTTGTCATCCGGCGTGGCAGCAGGCGCGTCTTCCACTCCATCGGCACGGTGCAGTTTGCCGTCAGCACCCATCGTGTACACCACGTTTACTTTGGGAGCATCGCGCCACAGGCGGCGATATTGCCAGCGTTTGCGGCCTCGTCGGTCGTAGTCGATATTGAAATCGGTTTGCGCAAAATAGTCGCCCAGAAGGGTGTTTTGCATAGAGCCGTCGAACTGCACTTTGCGGCCCACCGGGATCTGGAGTTCAATACCGAGCTGCTGCCCGCGAAAATAATCGCGTTGCACGATGGCAAAGCCGGCAGGGAGCGAAAGGCTGCCCGGCATCTGCCCGGCGTTGGCCATCGGATAGAAAATATTTTCGGCCCGCTGCTGCGCCTCGGCCACGCTGCGGCCCCGGCTGCTGCGAACAATGGCCACGTGATATTGATTATCAGCAGACGGCATAATGCGCAAATCCATCCACGACGAACGCAGGGAGTCTTCATCCAAATCCAACCCCTTGAAATCGCCGCGAATGCCGGCCAGCGTGTTGCGATAGCGAACAGGCTCGCCCACGGCCCGAACCAGCAAAATGCCGGAATCGGCCACGGGTACGGCCAGCGTTTGGCGCACTGTGGCTTCCCTCGCTACGCTTTTGCTCAGGCTCGATACGAGGAAGGCCAGCGTTACGAACCCACACAACCACAGCAGGGTGAAGCCGAGCCGGGCAGTGCGCACGGCGGCGGGTGGCACAGGCAGCGTATTGCGCAAAATGGCGGTGAGTACCGACAAAAGCGGCATCCCCAGCAAGAGAATGACCGTGAGGAAAGATAGCGTTTTCTGCCGCGGCGACTCAAACAGATACAGATTGGCCATTTTAGAAAAATCGCCAAAGAAATAGCCCATCAGCAGCGCGAATAAAAGAGCGGCAACAAAGACGGCAAACCCCAGAAACACGGCCCGGAGAATGCGCCCGGCGGCAGACGTGCCGGTACGTGCCGCAGGCCCAAAGGCATTTCGGGCCTCCCTGCTCAGCCGGTCGGCGGCCTGCCGCGCTTCCTGAGAAAAACGTTGCGAACGGGTCTTGAAATCGTTGTTTACATTGTCGCGGATGGCGTTGAGGTCTATCTTCTCGCCCCGCAGTTCCATTTTCTGAAAATCGGTTTTGGCCAGCGGCAGCACTATCCACAGCAGGATATATATCAGCACCGCCGCGCCGGAGAGCGAGCCGAAGACAAAGAGGAAATTCCGGAAAATACCGGTTCCAAAAAGCAGCGGAAGGGCAAAGGCAAGCCGGAACACCCACGGGTCTTTGTCGAAATACGTTGCCAGTCCGCCGCAGACACCGCCAATCCATTTGTCTTCTTTGCTGCGATAGAGACGGCGGCCCCGGTAGGCGTTTTCTGCCGACTCCGGCACCAGAAACCACAGCGCCAGATACAGCACAACGCCGCTGCCCCAGCCGGCCAGCGCCAGCACGCCAAAGATGATGCGGACGAGTGCCGGATCTACATTGAAATAGCCCGCCAGTCCGGCACAAACGCCGCCGAGTACTTTGTCATTCGGATCACGAAAAAAACGGCGACGGCGGGGTGGGGCGGTGGTTTCGCGCGCGTCGGCACTGGCCTGCGGCCCGGTTTCTTCGCCCTCGGCTTCCCGGAAATCGGCCACACTGCCCAGTTGGGATTCTACCCCGGCAATGTGCAGCGCGTTGATGGCCGGTGCGCCGAGGCGGATTTTAGCCGTCAGCAGTTCGGCCACGCGGCTCTCGATGTCGGTCAGGATTTCGTCGCCGCCTTCCTGGGTATGAAAATAAGTGCGCAGGCTGTCGAAATAAGCCTGCAACTGATTGTATGCGGTTTCCTCGATAGGCAGGATTTCTCCGGCGAGGTTGATGGTGATTATCTTTTCCATAATTGCGAAAAGGATTGGGAGTGCGGTTGGGGAAAAGCGGGCTGCTTTAAGGAGTAATGATGCGGGTTACGGCGGCGGAAAGCTCCTGCCAGGTAGCAAGCATTTCCTGATAATAGCGTTCGCCGGCTTCGGTAAGCGAGAAGTATTTGCGCGGCGGCCCGCTGCTGCTTTCTACCCAGCGATAGGCCAGCACACCGGCGTTTTTGAGTCGGGTAAGCAGCGGATAGAGCGTGCCTTCCAGCACCGTGAGGTTGGCGGCGCGCATCTGCTCCACGATTTCTGCCGGATAGACCTCGCCGCGCCGGATGACGGAGAGAATACAGAATTCGTGAATGCCCTTGCGCATCTGCGCCTGAATGTTTTCGGTGTTCATAAGAGCTTGAGGTCGTTGAAAACTGCCGGGCGGCGGTGGATAAAGAAAATTGCAGCCCGTTACTTTTAGAACCTTGCGTTGCAAAGATAAGTACAATGGAAGGTACTATGCAATACAAAGTAGCGTTTTGAGGATACAGATTTTGGAGCGCACAATTCTCCGCGCCTGCCGGGGGCTTTCGGAAAGGGGCCTGGGGGGATGGAGAAAGGGGTATTTTTCCGGAAAATTTCCAGGAATTTCCGGAAATCCAATGGGCGGTGGCGGGCCGGGGCTTCTCTTAAGACACACGCTGCCCGGCCACTATTTTCGCCTTAACATTCATCTCTCATTTGTCCGCTCTATTTTTGAAACTCCAACGGCGGTATTCAATGGCTATTCCTTTCCTGAGAAAAACGACAACGACCACGACCACAACGACCGATTCGCCAACCGGCGAAGGGCCGAAAAAAACGGTGGTAAAGAAGAAAAAGCCGGTGTGGCGGGAGTGGCTCGATGCTGCTCTTTTTGCCATTGTAGCCGCCACGCTCATCCGGATGTTTCTGGTGGAAGCCTATACCATCCCGACCGGCTCTATGGAAGGCTCGCTGCTGGTAAACGACTTTCTGTTTGTCAGCAAGCTGTCTTATGGGCCGCGCCTGCCGATGACACCGCTGGCCGTGCCGCTCGTTCACAACACGATGCCCGTTACCGGCGGCAAGAGTTATACAGAGGCCGTGAAATGGAAATACCGCCGCCTGCCGGGCTTTGGCAAGGTGGAGCGCAATGATGTAGTGGTTTTTAACTTCCCCAACGGCGACACGATTATCCGCGAATATCCCGATCAGGATTATTATCAGTTTGTGAGGGCCTATGGGCGCGAGGCCGTCCACAGCCAGTTTCATGTGATGACGCGCCCGGTGGATAAAAAAGAGAATTACATCAAACGCTGCGTGGGCATTCCGGGCGATGTGATAGCCGTTCGCGACGGGCAGTTGTTTGTCAATAATCAGCCGGGGCCGAATCTTCCCAAAAGCAAGACTACTTTTTATGTAAAAGGCCGGGCATTAGGCTATGATTTTATGGAAGAAAACGAGATCCGGCCCGATGAAATGATGCAGCAAAGAGCCGATACTTTCTTCTATTCTTTTGAATGGGATCAGCTGGAGATGGTGAAGGCAGCCGTGCAGGGCGCACCGGTGGGGCCGTATTTCTACCCGGCCAATTCCGGCGCAGAATATGTTTTCCCGTATGACCCGGCTTATGCGGGCTGGAACCGCGATCAATATGGCCCGATTCGCATCCCAAAGGCTGGAACAACAGTTGCAATCAACAATAGCAATATTGCCTTCTATCGCCGCATCATTGCCAACTACGAAGGCAACACGTTGCAGGAAACGCCGACGGGCATTTTCATTAACGGGCAGCCGGCCGGCAGCTACACCTTTAAGCAGGATTATTACTGGATGATGGGCGACAACCGCCACAACTCGCTCGACAGTCGCTACTGGGGTTTTGTGCCCGAGGATCACATCGTGGGCAAAGCGTGGTTTGTATGGCTTTCGTATGGCAAAGACGGCATTCGCTGGAGCCGCCTGCTGCGGGGCATCAAGACGCTGGAGAAATAATACTGTTTTTAATGAAAAAATATCTGATGGGTCTTTTTGCGCTGGTTGCTCTGCTGCCGGCAGCCTGCACCAATAGCCGCGAAGACAATCCGGGATTTAGCCGCGAAAGCACCGCAGGCACCAACGGCAAACCCGATGGACAAGCACTCTTTGTGCAGAATTGCGCGGTGTGTCATCAGAAGGAGCGCGATGCGGTAGGCCCCGCGCTGAAGGGCGTATTGGAGCGGTGGAACGGTGACAGGAGCCGGTTGTATGCCTTTATCCGCGACAACGAAGCGGCGATTGCCCAGGGCGACCCGCGCGCCGTGGAGGTGAAGAATAAATGGAAAGGAGCGATGCCGGCCTTTCCGCAGCTCACCGATGCGCAGATAGAGGCCATTGTGAATCATGTGGAATAATCCAATGCGGCGGCTTCGGCAGACGGGTTGGGCGACGGCAGTATTTTCCGGAAATAAAAAACTTGCCGGGCGCAGGCGCATGAATGCGTAGCTGCGCTCGGGGGAAGGTTTGAGGGCATAAAGATTCTGTTTTTAGCCGGACAGCACAATAAATTTTTGTTAAAAAAGTGATTTTGCACAATTTATTAATTGTATTTTTATTTGCTTCCTTTCAAGGCGCAATGTTCTTTTTGTAGAGACCTATATCTCTGAATATCAATGCTTCGTCCGTGCCTTTGCCGGAAATTTTTCATTTTTAGAAAAATAGATTTGGGTGTCAGGCAGAAATATGGGCCTTTGTTGTTGCCCTGAACAATATATACACGCTTGTACTATTTCAAAATTTTGTTTTAGTCTTTTACTTTGTGGCCGTCCCCCCTGCTAGCGCAGGTATTTTTTAGGGGTCATTTATCGCGTTCTCTCTTTTTGTTAAAAATATTTTTCATACATGAAAAAAGCGCTACTTAGTATCAGGCGGCTGCTGATTCCGCTCCTTTTTACGGGGGCTGGTTTCGTGCAGCACGCGACGGCGCAGAACTGCACCGTCAATGCAGGCATTCCGCAGACCATCTGCATCCAGAATCCGCTGGTATTGACAGGTACGGAAAATGGTCTTTTTACGGGCGGCAACAATTACCGCTGGGATAAAATTTCCGGTCCGAGCGCCGTCATCACCAACACCACCGCCGCTTCTACGGGCGTAACCAATCTGTCGGCGGGGGTTTATACCTTTCGCCTTTCGGCACTTTGCCAGGATGGTGTGCGGGCAAATAACGACGTTCAGGTTACCGTTGTAAAAGACGTTACCCTGCCCGATGCCGGTCCTGATCAAACGGTTTGTGTGGCCAATACGGCCAATCCTTTGCAGTTGGCGGCCAATGCGCCTGCTGCGGGCGAAACGGCCTTCTGGACGGCCATTCCTTCTACCAATGCTGTTTTTAGCAGCGTTAGTAGTCCTACGGCCACCTTCAAGGGGGATCCCGGAACGGTTTATACCCTTGTCTGGACGATTAAAAACGCTTACTGCATCCGGACGGATACGGCTATTGTGTCGTTGACTGCCGGGAATGCTGTAGTGGATGCGGGAGTCAGCAAGGTGCTTAACTGTAACGGGAGTTCTGCAAGTCTTTCCGGATCCAACCCCGGTCTGCCTCCTCAAAGCGGCTTGTGGAGCATTGTTTCCGGCCCTGCGGGTGCTACGTTCTCCAATGCTACCTCTGCCGGTACGTCTATCAACAATCTGGTTCCCGGAACTTATATCCTGAAATGGGAAGTTTCCGGCCCTTGCGTAAGCGGCTGGGATACGATGCAGATTGTGGTTCAGAATACCAACTCGTCGCCCAATACCGGCGGCAGTACTTCACTGGCTCCTTTTTGCTCCGGTCAGGGGAATACTTCTGTTGTGCTGACGGCCCCAAGCCCGGCTGCCAACGTAGTTTCTATGGCCTGGACACAGCTTAGCGGCCCGACTACGGCTACGCTGAGTACACCGAATTCAAATTCTACGACCGTAAGCGGCCTGAACGGCACCGGAACCTATGTCTTTCGGTATTCCGCGAGCAATGGGGGCTGTTCTTCTTCGTCAAATTACACCTTTGTGTATGCGCAAGAGGTAACCAATCTGCCCGACATTGCGCCTCAGTCGCTGCCTTGTGGCGCTACGTCCACCACCGTGCCTGTTTCTTATAGCTATGGCGGCAGCACCAACTCAACCGGTTTGAGCCGCTCGGCTACCATTTTGTCTCAGCCCACAGGTGCCAATGCAAGTGCTACGCTTTCGCAAAGCACGCCGGGCAACGAGCAGTGGTCGGTTCAGAACATGACCAAAACAGGTCAGTATGTCGTTCGGTTCACCTGGAGTACGCCTTGCGGCAGTGCTTCCCGCGAAGCTACTTTTTATACTTCCTTCCCGGCAGGTGCCGTGAATGCAGGCTCCGACCCTGTTATTCCCTGTAATGTGATGCAGACGAATATGTCGGGCAATCCGCCTCCGGCACCTGTGGTAGGCACCTGGAGCCAGGTGAGCGGCCCCAATCAGGCCAATATTACCCAGCCCAACAACCCGGGCAGTCTGATGTCGGGGTTAATTCCGGGAACCTATGTATTCCGCTGGCAGTTGTCTTCCGGCGATGCTTGTCTGGCACCGAGCGATGATGCCGTTGCCGTTGTTTCCTCGGCAAGTGTGGTTGCGGCCGCAGCAGGCCCAGACCGGACGGATTGTAATGTGTTTCCGGTAAAACTTTCCGGAAATATGCCGGGGCCTACCCAAAAAGGTCTGTGGACGGTTATTCCGGCAGCGGGAACCATCGCCGACCCCACTTCTCCGGTTACGACGGTAACCGGTCTGGCGGCCAACACGACCTATAAGTTTGTCTGGAAGATTTACAATGTTTGTGCGTCTTCAACGGATACCATAAAAATCACGACCGGCAATAGCGGAACCCAAATCATTCCAAACGCGGGTGCGGATCAGTGCAAGCCCTCCGGAACGACTTCTTTCCCGCTTGCCGGCTCTGCGCCGGGCGTTACCCTGCCGAAGTGGATTGCGCTTGACGGCGGCACGATTGCCAACGCCAACAATCAGAACACAACTGTAACGGTTTCCGGAAATGGTTCTTACCGTTTTGTTTATCAGCTCACTTATCCGGGCTGCGACACGGCAACCGACACGATGGTGGTGCAGATTTCTCCGGCGGCTACAGTAGCCAATGCCGGCCCCGACCAGAGCATTTGTATGAGCGGTGTGCCGGCCACGGCAAACCTCAGCGGCAATACGCCGACGCAGGGAACACCGGTTTGGAGCCTGATTAATGGTCTGACCTCGGCTGTTATCGGCAATCCCAATACGCCGAATACGACCGCGACAAACTTGTATCCGGGCGTTTATTTCTTTGAATATAAAATTGACAATGGTATTTGTGCGGCCAGCCGCGATACCGTGCGCCTGAATCTGGGTGTGCCGCCAAGTCAGGCTGTTGCTTCTACAAGCACGCCTTCTTTCTGTAATGCCAACAGCGGCAATATTGTGCTTAGTGCCGTTGCCCCGACGGTAGGTACAGGAACCTGGACTGTTCTTTCGGCACCGCCCTATGCGCCTGGTTCTATTGTTATCAACAATGCCGCCACGCCCAATGCAACGGTTGATGTCTCTAATCTGGTAACCGGAACCTATAAGTTTCGTTATACGGTATCCAACGGGACGACGTGCGCTTCATCAGTAGATTCGGTAACCGTTTCCGTCATCCGTCCGGCTTCTTCCATCGGCACCAGCACCGTGAATCTGTGTAATGTTTCTGTTACACAACTCAACGGTGCGCCCAACACCAACGGCACCTGGAGTGTAACCTCCATTCCTTCCGGTGCGCCTACGCCGACGATTTCAGCCATCTCCGGCTTTCAGGCTACGGCTTCCAACCTGGTGCAGGGAAGCTATGTTTTTACCTATAGCATCCCGGCAGTAGGTTCCTGCCCCGCTTCTTCGGTGAATCGTACGTATGTAAACGGCATTCCGGCTTCTGTTGCCGGCGCAGGCCCTGATCAATTCCTGTGTTCCGGTGTTTCTACTGTAACGCTGAACGGCACGACCTCTGTCGGGGGCGGCTCCTGGAGTTTCGTTTCCGGCCCCAGCGGTGGAAATGCAGGTGTAGCCAATAACAACTACACCGACACGACAATCATCAATTTGTCGCAAGGCGTTTATGCTTTTAGATACACCACCAAAGGCACCGGTTCCTGCCCAACGGAATCGGCAACCGTTCAGGTGGTTCGGGAGAAGAAAGCAGATGCCGGCGTAGATAAAGCCATCTGCGGCGGTCCTTATTCTTCTCTTTCCGGAAATGTACCGGCTTATTATGCGGCCCAGTGGACGCAGTTGAGCGGTCCCAACACTGCAACGATTGCCAATGCGGCAGCTCCTAATACGGGCCTGACCGGTTTGGTTTCCGGAACTTATACCTTCCGTTACGAGATCGGCGGCCCTTCGGGCTGTGCCATTAACGATGACACCGTGGTTGTTCAGGTAGATGCACCTATTACCTACAATGCCGGCCCCGATACCAGCCTGTGTATAGGCGCTCCTGCCTTCACGATTGGAACGCCTGCGGTGAGTGGTGTTACGTATAGCTGGACACCGGTAAACAACAGAATAAGTGCTGCCAATATTGCCCAGCCTACCTTCACCCCGTCGGTTGAAGGTACTTACACCTATCTGGTAAAAGCTACTCGCGGAGCCTGTCAGGCGCAGGATGATATCACCGTAATCGTGAAGCCGGAGGCCATTGCGCCAACCTTCAACATTCCGGCTCCGGCCTGCGGCAATGGCCCGGCCACCATTTCTATCTCCAATGCCGACCCGCTGGCCATCTATACCTGGAGCGGTGGCTACGGCACCGGAACGAGCAAAACCGTAGTACCCGGCACCTACACCGTGAGCGTAGTACGCGATGGCTGCGCCGGCCCTTCGGGCAGCGCAACCCTGAACTATAAGCCCATTCCAGACTCGCCTGCCTTCACCGTTCCGGCTCCGGCCTGCGGCACTGGCCCTGCAACGGTTTCTATCAACAATGCAGATGCCGGCGCTACCTACACCTGGAGCGGCGGCTACGGCACCGGAACGAGCAAATCCGTTGCACCCGGCACCTACACCGTGAGTGTAACCAAGAATGGCTGTGCCGGCCCATCGGGAACCTTCACGCTTGGATATAAACCCATTCCGGCTACCCCGACCTTCAACGTTCCGGCATCTGCCTGCGGTAATGGTCCGGCTACGGTTTCTATTACCAACATCGACACTGCGGCTACCTACACCTGGAGCGGCGGTTATGGCAACGGGACTACCAAAACAGTAGCCCCCGGCACCTACACCGTAAGCGTATCGAAAAATGGCTGTGCCGGAACTACCGGAACCTTCACGCTGGGCTTTAAACCGGCCCCGAGTGCTGCGTTTACGAAAGATACCGTATGCCGTCCCAGCTTTACGGTTACCACCCCAACCGCAGGTGCGACGTACGCATGGAACTTTGGTGCAGGTGCAACACCCGCTACCTATACAGGAACTACCGCCAACCAAGGCCCCATCCACTACAACCCGATGGGCAGCAAAACGGTTACCCTGATCGTAACAGCGGCCAATGGCTGCGCGGATACGGCTTCGCATACCTTCCAGGCACTGTGTGCGCCACCGGTAGCTGCCTTCACCGCCAGCAAAGACACCGTTTGCCTCGGCATGGGTATCAGCTTTACAAATCAAACGACGGTGGGTGATACGCCTATAGTCTATACCTACAACTTCGGTGATGGCTCCCCGGTCGTAACGGGTGCCAATGCTTCTCATACCTATGCGGCTCCGGGTACTTATACCGTAACCTTCACGGCTACCAATACCTCCGGCACCAACTCGGCTACGAAGACGATTACCGTAAAACCCCTGCCGGTTACCCCCACGTTTAGTGTTCCGGCTCCGGCCTGTGGTAATGGCCCGGCGCTGGTTTCCATCACCAATGCCGATACCAATGCTATCTATACCTGGAGCGGCGGCTACGGCACCGGCACGAGCAAATCCGTTGTACCCGGCACCTACACCGTTACGCCAATGCTCAACGGATGTACGACTACTCCTGGTACCTTCACGCTGAACTACAAACCGATCCCCGATTCACCGGCCTTCAACGTTCCGGCTCCGGCCTGCGGCAACGGCCCGGTAACGGTGAGCATCTCTAACCCGACACCCGGCGCTACCTACACCTGGAGCGGCGGCCTCGGCACCGGCATCACCAAGACCGTAACGCCCGGAACTTATACCGTAAGCGTGGACCTGAACGGCTGCGCCGGCCCTTCCGGAACCTTTACAGTTACCTTCCGTACCATCCCGGTTGCGGTCTTCACACAAGACCAATTCTGCCACCCTACGTTCACCGTAACCAACCCCGAAGCGGGCGCGACTTACAACTGGAACTTCGGTGCAGGCGCTACCCCGGCTACTTATAGCGGCCCGGTTGCCAACCAAGGTCCGATTACCTACGTTCCGTCTTCCGGAACACGTACGGTTTCGCTGGTGATGGTTTCTGCAAACGGCTGCGCCGACACGGCTTCCAAGACCTTCAATGTCTCCTGTATCCCGCCGGTAGCTGCCTTTGCGGTCAGCAGCAGCAACATCTGCCTCGGTAGCGCCATAAGCTTTACCAACACCACCACCGTTGGCGATACACCGTTTGTGTATAGCTATAATTTCGGTGATGGCTCGCCGGTCGTGAACACGCCGAACGCAACATATACCTACACCACCCCCGGCACTTATACGGCTTCGTTTACCGTAACCGGCCCGGCAGGCTCCAACACGGCCACTCAGACTATTGTGGTGCGGCCAATTCCAAACACCAATTTCATCATCAATCAAAACCCGCAGGGGCTTACCGGCAACCTGTTTACGTTCAACGCGCTCGGTCCGGCTACCAATCTTTATGACTGGGACTTCGGCGATGGCTCCATTGGTCAGTATGCAACTGTTTCGCGCAGCTATGCCGCTGTCGGCAGCTACCCGGTAACCCTGAAAGTAACAGATGTGGTAAATGGCTGTGTGGCTTATCGCACACAAGTCGTAACCGTTGTGTCTGACTCTGTTTCTTCGGGCGGAACCGGCGGTATTGAGAGCGAAAGCCTCGGCGGCCTTGTTACCCGTCGTGATTTCAACCGCCTGAAACTCTCGCTCAACACGCCCATCGCCTACCCGGCCCTGCCGCTGTTTGAGCAACGCAGCCTCAGCTCTCTGGCAAAAGGCACGGGCACACAAGAACTGAGCGATATGATTCCGGCCAATCTGTATCCGGGTTATGTACCGCGCGTTTCTACTCCTGCCGACCTGACGGCCCTGACTATTGCCCGCGAAGTGATGGCAGTGGATTACACCCTGCAAAATGTGAACAAAGCGGTGGTTCTCGGTATCAAAACCGACGACCGCGCCTACAACCACACCAAGTCTATCTGCGACCGTTTCCGGGGTGCAACGCTGCTCCATATTGAGCCGGTAACCCTGCGCGGCATGACCTTCCCGCGTTTTGCCCTGCTGCGCGAAAACGGATTGCTGGAATACGCCATCGCCTTTGGCGCAGGCCGTACACCGGGAATCGAAAAGTACCGCATCCAGAGCGACTGGGTTATTGCCAGCTATGCCAAAGACAAGGCAGTTTACAACTTCCAGGTGTGGGCTACCACACCGGCAGACGTGGAGAAACTGGCCCTCGACGTGCTGGATAAGCAAGCCAGCGCCCTGCCGCTCGAACGCTACAACAGCGGTGTTACCGTTCCGGATGTGTATGTTACCAAAGGCATCCGCCACAAAGACACCCTGCTGCTGACCGTACGCAACAAAGGCGTGGCTACCAGTGCTGTAATGGACTTTAAAGTGCAGTCGAAAGAAGATGGCGGCTACACCGATATGAAAGTGTCGCTGAACCTGCAAGCGCAGAAAGACACCACAATCGGCCTGCCCATCGGCGACGGCTACGAGTATGAAGGCCTGATGCGCGCCGGCGATACACTGGTAGATCAGTTCTACCTGGCCGACGGCAACTGGGGACTGGACTACGACAAGTCGCAGACTTCGGTGAAAACCTATGTGCCCGACAACGACCCGACACGCGTTTACACCGACAACAGCTTCCCGCTCTATCGGAAAGTAGATCTGAAAGCCGTTTCTACGGATTATATCACCCTCTACAAATCCATCAAACCCGGCACGGAGCCAACCGACCTGACACCGTATCAATCGCTGAAATTCCACGCCGCCGGTAAAGGCAAAGCCGAAATCCGCATCACCCGCGCCGGCATCACGAAGTGGGATGAACAATACAAAACCGTGATTGAACTGACCGAAGCCGGAAAAGACTACGCTATCTCTTTCGATGACTTCGTGTCTGACAAGCAAGGGGTTGCCTTCTCTGCGAAAGATGCCAAGACGGTGAGCTTCACTCTGGCAGCGCCAGCCGGCAAAACAGCCGCGCTCAACCTGTCGGTTTCCGGTGCCGAGTTCTCCAAAGAGAAAGTAACATCGGCCCGTGCTTTTGCTTCCCGCAGCATTCAGGTAACGCCGAACCCTACAAAAGGTCCTTTCAAAGTAACCTTCGCGTCCGACGCTTCCCGCGCACTGACGCTGACCGTTACCGACCTCACAGGCCGCGTAATTCTGGAGAAAGCGGTGGATGCAACGCTGGGTAACAACGTAGTAGAAGTTCGCCCCGAAGTGGCGCTGCCCGCAGGCACTATCCTGCTCGTGGATCTGCGCAACGGCGATGTTCGCTACGAAGCAACCAAAGTAACCGTTCAGTAAGACCGGATTTCCGGAAAATTTCCGGAAAATCAGTAAACCTAAAAGCGGCCCCGGGATGGGGCCGCTTTTTTGTAAAGACCTGGCCGCTCCAAGGATGCAGCCAAGCAAAGGACGCAGATGCCCGTTAAGCCTCGGCAAGAGGAAAATTTTCCCAAAGCCGGTTTTTCTCATCCTTAGATTTGGTGATACCTACTAATACCATTTAGCCAGCTAAAGCCTGCATCGCGTTAGCCTCACCCCCCGGCCTCCGCCTCTGGCGGAAGAGGGGAGCCGAATTACGGTGTTCATTTGAGCTGTCCATTTGGTATTATTTCTCCCCTGCCTCGAAAATAAGGGCTGTATTTTCCGGAAAATAAAGGCAGCATTTCTATTAAAACAGACGACGAAGGCGGGAGCGTTCGCCGAATGGAAAATGAGTGCTACGTCGAACGGGGGAAGGCTCGTTCTCTGAGGGCTTCGAGGGCTACCTTTGATTTGAAGGCAGTGCTGTGTTTACGGCGGGCTTTGGCGTTCATGTCCATAAGGGTAAAAGTCGTTTTGAAACCCAAACCATTAGCTTGACTCACTGCCCGAAGATTGGGAAGTACCTCAGTACCTCACACTTATCATTTGAACTTGCCTTATTAAAACCCTTATCGAAGAATTGTCAAATTCTAATACTTGCCTATCATATCGATGGTAAAATCTTCTCTAAGCCCATATTTTAAAAATGGAATTTCTTCAATGAGAATATTTTCCTCGTAAATAAAACCTATTTTTTCGACACCTTTTTGATATTTTCTGATGTTGGGTAGAAAAATTTTGATGGACGTTTTTGGATATTTTTCATAAGCATCTACCATGAGTGCTTTGTAAACTTCTTTGCCACTGCCCCAATATTTTGGTAATAATACCAATGCTAAATCTGATTCCTTGTCGTCTGGCATCAGACCTCCCCAACCTGCAAATTCGTTGGATATAAAAATCGCATAAGGTCCGTAGCCATATTTTTCCCAATAAGCTTCTTTTCCTTGTATCCAATTCTCAACTTCTATTTGATTCATTAATCCACTTGCCAATGGCATATACTTCCTAACAAGCGGGTCATTTAAAAGACCTGAGAGATGTTCCATACAAGTATTTTTAAGTCTTTCAAAAGTAATCATAAGTAAAGTCGTACATAGTTAAGCGTTGAAACAAGGTATGAAATCTGCTCAGTAAAGTCTGGAAGTTTTCTGATTAAATATAAATTGCTTTTGTCTGTCATTGTTTGTCTTATAAATTTTTGGTTGTTGTCTTAATTGCAGGTAACGTTTTTGCAGTTTGGCGAAGGTGGCGGAAATCGAAGCACAAATGTTCAATCGAAGAATGAATGTTGAACCTTGTACAAATGTTCAATCGAAGCTGTTATCTGCCACTATCGCCAAACCATTGTTGGGGGCTGTGCTGTGTTCTTTCAGATGGCTATTTTTTTGTACTGTTGATTTGAAATGTAAGACTCAACAGCCGAAATAAATTCACTCAAAAAGTCAAATACATTGCTTTTTGCTTCTTCCAATTGCCCATAAGAACTTGTACTACCGACTTCTATAAATGACTTTTCTCCGTGTGCTAACCAATTGCGTTTTTGCTTTATCTCCTTTAAGGTTTGTCCGTGTTTATTTTCATCATAAATTCTACGAACGTTCCCTACATCTATTCGCATAGATTTTGCAGTAGCAAAAATCGTTTTAGCATCTAAAGAACCTCCATAGTTAATTTCATTAGAAGCTAATACAATTGTGTCATTAAAAATTTGAATGGCAACATTCATTATTGTTTCAATAATGGTTTCCTTTTTCTTTTTGTCATCGTGTTTGTACTGATTGTTTAGCCAATATTTTTGTACATCTTCAACAATATCAAAATACTTCAAACCTTTGTCGCTGATTTCATCAAAAATAGAAATGACTGAATTATATACAGTCGATTCTATTAGGTTGTATAAAAGCAAATAGGTTGTTGAACGAAGTGTATCAACTTTTGAAGAATTAATTTGTAGTTCTGTTTCTACTACGCTTTCATCTTCAATTTTATTTGCAGAAATACGAGGGTTTTCCAACTCAATTATGCTTAGAATTTCATAAAATGAGTTTATTTCAGCTACTCTTTTATCAAATTCTTCTCTAATTGTCATAAGTTAGTAGTGTTAAGTCTTTGTTTCCTAATAAGCAATCTCTCACAAATTCAATTCTGCCAATAACTTTAGATTTATTATTGGCAGCATCTGATGTTGTCCATTGTTTAAATTCATTTGAATTTACCCATTCAACACTATTGATAGTTAAATTAGGGTTTTCTCTTAAAGCCAAATTAGTACCAACAGCAATTGCTTCAAAACGTACCCGAGGAATTGATTTTGAATTTTCTGATTTTCTAAATCCATTAGGGAAATTAGCTTCTACGAATTCTAAAGTTTTAAATAATTCGTTTTGCATTTCCGTTTTCTTCATTTCATCAAAGGTTTTGTTTGCCTCAATAATGTATTCATCTAAAAATCCTTTTACTGAATGAACAAAACTTTGATAGTTATTGGAAAGGGCAAAAAATCGAGATATTAATTCTTCTTTTTCTCCTCTTAGTTTATCTGAATCTTTGGTTGAACTGAATAATTTTTTAAACTCGTCTGATTCTGACATTTCTAAAATAAACGAATACAAATTATTCCCGATAAATTTACCTTTTCTGATTTCGGCAGGTTCTAATCGTTTACCACCCTCATTTACTCTTCTAAAAATATCTGCACGAATACCCTCGTCTGTATTTTCGTTGATTACATACAATTTTAATTGTGTATTAAGAAATTTTCTTTTTCTTGCTGTATTCAAATCGTTAAATGTAAAACCATTCAGCAAGTCTAATTCTTCCAATTCGGCAAGGGTTAGTTTGTTGTCTGCAAATGATTTTATCGAAGATAATCGCTGAACACCGTCTAACAGTTCCAAATTGCCGTCTTCATCTAATTCAAATGCAAACAATGGTTGTATTGGAACATTCATAAAAATGGATTCGATAAATTTTGACTGCATTTTTTCTGCCCAAACAAAATCTCTTTGATATTGTGGCACGAAAAGTCCCGAAATCGAATCATCTTCAAAATTTGGGCTTTGCCCTTTAACCACAAACTTTTTTAAAAGTTCACCGATAGAATAATCAGCTAAACGATATTTATAATCCTTTTGAACTTCAATAAGTTGCTCTTCGGCTCTTTTTATATCTTCTTGTGTTTTCATTTGAATTGCTTTAAATGTTCTTTTATGCTTTTCGCAACCACCTCCCCCAATCTTACAGGGACTGCATTGCCTATTTGTCGGGCAATTACAACTGATGAAAAGAATTCTTCTTTTTCGTCAAAAAACTTGTAATCAATCGGAAATGTTTGTAGCAAAGATGCCTCTCTTAATGAAATAGCTCGGTCTTGTTCGGGATGTCCGAAGCGTCCATTTCCGTAGCCAATACAATGTGTTGTCATCGTTGGCGATGGTTCTTCCCATTTCATTCTGCCATAAACACTCGGGTAAGATTTTCCCGATTCTTTTTTATGACACTCTAATTTCAAATCGTCAGACCAATCTTTCCAACTACCACCATAAGGCGTTTTTTGAATTCTTTTTTTATTAAGAGGACTTAATTTTCTTGCAAAATGCAATCTGTCTTTTTTGTAAACCTCTCCGTCTTTTATTTCGGGAAGCTTGCCAATAGCATCTTTTACAGTAACATAATTTTCTTTGTTATGAGTTTTAGATATTAGTTTAATTTCCCCCAACTTAGATGCTAAAAGCACAAGGCGTTTCCTGTTTTGAGGAATACCGTAATCAGGACAATTCACGACTTCATAATGGACAAAGTAGCCTAACTCTCTTAAAGAGTTAAGAAAATCTTCAAAAATGGGTGCCTTTTTGAAATTGATTAGTTGAGAAACATTTTCCATAGAAATTACATCAGGTTCAGTTTCTTTAACTAGCCTTGCAAATTCATACAACAGTTTCCATTTATTGTTGTCGTTTTTTTCTCCGTCTTTAAATGTATATGAAGAAAAAGGCTGACAAGGGGCACAACCCACCAATATTTTATGTTTTGTTTTGCCAAATAGTTTATTAATTTCCTCTTTTGATATATCAGAAACGCTCTTTGAAATAAAAGTCGAATTATTGTTTGTCTCGAACGAATATTTGCAAGTATTGTCTATATCTATCCCTGCCACTACTTTAAAATTTTCTTTCACAAAACCGTGCGACAAACCACCTATTCCGCAGAACAGGTCAATTACAGCCACATTGTTGATTTTTTTTGACATAAGATACCCAATATAAGTGATGCAAATTTATGAAATGAAAAGCGTTTTTACAATCTATGAGAAAGCGCTTTTTTGTCTTGTGAGTTTTTTGCTGAGCCGTTGATTTTGCATTGCCGCCAACACGAAAATAGACGCAACGCCCCACAAAACCAATAAATTCATAAAAATACTCTAACCTTTTGACTCGCAAGCACTTATCCCAACATATATGTCTGATAATACATGCGCATTCCGATTATTAATCTCCTTCCGTATCTTCGCCTAATACTCAAAATGCACATTACGATTAGGGTTAATGATTTCGAATATACGCCCGGAGTGCACCGCGAGCAAAACGTAATCTGGATTCGTTCCGCCGAAAAAAGCAACCAGTAGGATTCAAATAGAACATAGCCTCAAGCACCCAACATCAGCCTTTCAGATAGCGAACCGCTTCTACGCTAGAAAGCAAACCCAAGGCACACCCCCTCACTTCCGCGCCCGCCACGGTGTCTCCACGCCGCCTGCCTGGTCGGTCAGGTACCGGCACAGCGTAAACAGAAAATCAGACAGGCGGTTGAGGTAGGGGATGACCAGCTCCGGAACGTTGTGTTCTTCGGCTTCCAGGGCCACGCACAACCGCTCGGCGCGGCGGCACACACAGCGCGCCACATGGCAATGCGAAGCGGAGAGGTTGCCGCCCGGCAAAATAAAACTGCGCATCTCCGGCAGCGTCTCGTTCATAGCATCCATACGGGCTTCTAGCCAGGTAATGTCTTCGGCGTGCAGGTCGGGTAGGGCCATACGCACATTTTTGTTGGGCGCTGTGGCCAGTTCCGCGCCCAATGTAAACAGCCGGTCCTGAATTTCCTGCAGCCAGCCGTTGGCATCATCGTCGCCGCCGATGCTGTCGCGCACCACGCCGATGTGGGAGTTCAACTCATCCACCGTGCCGTAGCTTTCGATGCGCAGGTGGTTTTTCGGGACGCGCACGCCACCAATCAGCGCGGTGGTGCCTTTATCGCCGGTCTTGGTATAGATTTTCATAATTAATTTCTCAATTTATCAATGAAATATGAAACATAACCCTGTGGCAACCCTTCTACAAGTTTAGGCCGACACGAGGTGCTTATGAAACATGAAACATGACACCTGAAACATTATTTGGCTTCTGCCAGGAGTAGTTGCTGTTTTCGTGGAATGCCCCAGCGAAAACCCGTTAGCTTGCCGGCGCTGCCCACAACGCGGTGGCAAGGTACTAAAACCGCAATGGAATTTTGCCCAACGGCTGCCCCCACCGCCCGCGAAGTACCCGTCGGAAGCTGCAACTGTGCTGCCAGTGCGCCGTAAGTCGTGGTTGCGCCCGCCGGAATTTTCAGCAATTCCCGCCACACTCGTAGCTGAAAATCTGTGCCGGAAAGATGAAGCGGCAGGGCGGTGGTGTGGGCCGTTTTTCCGGAAATAAAAGCCGCTGCCAGCCGGTGTTCCGGAAGCATGTCTTTTCGCAAAAGTGCCTGCGGATATTTGCTTTGAAACGCGTTTAAAAGGTCTTTAAAAGCGCCGGTAGTGTCTGCAAAATGCAGTTCGCAGATGCCGTTTCCGGAAGAAGCAATCAGGATGTCGCCGAAGGGCGTTGGGTGAAGACTGTAGTGCAGCGCCGTTATTTCTTTGGCCGTATTCCGGTCAGAGGCGAGGACGCAGAAAGGCATTTGCGCTATCTGCGGAGCATGCGTAGTGAATAAAGCAGTCTGCATAGGCTTACAAATTTCCGGAAATTTTGCCACGAATTGTTGTCAGAGACAAGGTGTTTTGTAGAGACAAGGCATGCCTTGTCTCTACAAAACCAGAACGACGTTTTTCGGGAAATAATCCCTACAAATTTCCGGAAAGCTCCGCCCGCATCTTTTCCACTTTTGCGCGGTTTTGGGCTTTAAAATCGTGGAGTTTTTGGCGTAGTCCGGCATCGCCAATCGCCAGCATCTGAATGGCGAGCAAGCCCGCGTTTTGAGCAGCGTTGAGCGCCACAGTGGCCACCGGCACACCGTTGGGCATTTGCAGGATGGACAGCACCGAATCCCAGCCGTCGATGGAATTGGAAGATTTTACCGGCACGCCAATGACCGGCAGCGCTGTCAGCGAAGCCACCATGCCCGGCAGGTGCGCCGCGCCGCCCGCACCGGCAATAACGACACCAAAGCCGGCCTCTTCGGCGCTTTTGGCAAACTCAAACATCCACTCCGGACTGCGGTGCGCAGAGACGACGGTAAATTCGGTTTCCACACCAAATTGTTTCAGAATGTCCACGGCGGGCTGCATCACCGGCGCATCCGACGACGAACCCATGATAACGGCCACGCGGGGAAGGGTCTTGTTTTCCATAAAAAAATCCGCCACAAAGGACGGATAGTTTTGGTGGGGTTCCAAAAAAGCTAACGGGGTTGAACGGCTGCTTTTATCCAGGCCACAATTTCCTCAAAAGAAAGATTTCCGGAAGCGACGGAGATGACGAAGTCGTATTGTTCGTCTTCTGCAACCTCTATTTTAGCTCCATAGAAACCTAAAATGTGAGCCATCAGAAGAAATCCGGTTCTTTTATTTCCGTCAACAAAGGGATGGTTGATGAGGATGCTTTCCAGAATTGCTGCTGCCTTTTCTTCCGGAAGCGGATAGAATTCATGCGCTCCAAAACCACCAAAGGGACGAGCCAACGCTCCCTCAAGTGCTTCTCTGTCCCTAAGTCCTGAACTCCCACCGGCCGCTTCAATAGCTTCTTCATGGGCTTGCAGTGCTGTTTCTAAGTTTATCATTGGGCGAGCCTTTTCAGCAATGAAAGATTTTCCTCAATGACACGCTTGTTATTTGCACGGATATACTCATTGATATCCATACCCTTCTCAGGGCGGCTGTCTATGCTCTTCAGCAATTGTTCCAGTTCGGGTTCAGAAAAAGTATCTATCTTGGCTATAATAGCCTTTTTCATTTCTGCGATGCTCATAATCATTCGTTTTAGCCTCTAAAATTACAAAATTTATTCCATCTCCAGCACCCGCTGCACCTGCTGCATCGTGCTTTTGACATCTTCCATTTTGGGCAGTGCAATCGTTACGTGGCCCATTTTCCGGCCTGCTTTTCCGCCGCTTTTGCCATACCAGTGCAGGTGTGCGCCGGGGATTTTCAGCAGCGCATCTATCATCTTTCCGGAAACTTCCCCCCCTCGGGGGGATTGAGGGGGGCCGTCGGTGGTGTTGGGTTCCAGAAAATTGACCATCGCCGAGGGCAAAAGGGTTTCGGTGCTGCCCAGTGGCAGGTTGCAGATAGCGCGCAGCAACTGCTCGTATTGCGAGGTTACGACTGCTTCAATGGTGTGATGACCGCTGTTGTGCGGGCGCGGCGCCATCTCGTTGATGAGCAGTTTTCCGGAAGTATCTATAAACATTTCCACTGCCAGCAGGCCCACGATTTCCAGGGTTCCGGCAATGCGGCGCGCCAGTGCTTCGGCTTCCTGAAGCGTTTTTTCCGGAATGCCGCAAGCCGGACACAGTTGGTAATCGAGGATGAATTTTTCGGGTTTAAACACCATCTCTACCGGCTCGTAAACGGCGATTTCGCCCGCTGCATTCCGCGCCACAATCACCGAAATTTCCTTGTGCAAATCAATAGCTTCTTCCAGCACCGACGGCCCTTCAAAAGCCTTTTCCAAATCGGCTTCAGAGCGCAGCATCATCACGCCCTGCCCGTCGTAGCCGCCCCGGCAGCTTTTGAGCACCACTGGATAGGTAATTTTTCCGGAAAAAAGCGCCTGTTTTCCGGAAATCACACGGCCTGCCGCCGTCGGGAAACCGTTTTCGAGCAGCCAGTCTTTTTGCAGGCCTTTATCCTGAATCATCCGAATCACCCGCGCCTGCGGAAAGACTTGTACGCCTTCGGATTCCAACCGTTCCAGCGCCGCTACCGACACGTTTTCCATTTCAATGGTAACGATATCCTGCCTCTTGCCGAAGGCATAAACGGCTTCCTCATCAGTAGGCGAGGCGTGGGTGAAACTGCGGACAAAGGGCGCGCTCGTGCAGCCGGCATTGCCGTCGAGGATGGAAATGGGAAAGCCGAAGTCGAGGGCGCTGCGCAACAGCATGGAGCCGAGCTGACCGCCGCCGAGAATACCGATTTTGGTGGTGTGGAGCATTAGAGACAAAAGTCGAAAGACGAAAGACAAAAGTAGAAAGACGAAAGCAGGATTTCGGAGACGTAAGAAAGGTGTCAAACGTAGGAACGCGCCTCCTGGCGCGTTCTGAACACAAGGTTCGAGACGAAAGACAATGTAGGATTTCGGAGACGCATGAAACGTGTCAAACATAGGAACGGGCCAGAAGGCGCGTTCTTTTTACACTGTTTTCGGCCCGGCCCGTGCTAGGAGTCTTTCCCTTCGCCCAGCTCCTTCCAGCTTTTCTCCTGAACGTCCACGCCGTAATGCTTCGCTGCCTTTTGAATATTGGCAAAGGCCAGGTCGCGGTCGGCATCAGAGACTTCTTTTACCTGATTGAACCGCGCCAGCGCGTTGCGCACGTGGGAGGCATCGGTCAGCGGCTCTTTGCGGTGATTGGGAAAGGCGAAAACGCTTTCGGGGAGATGATCTTTTTCGGCGGTGGAGAGTTTGCCATGTTCTTCGTGGGGTTTCCAGGTAGTGTGTGTCATAGCCTTAAAAAGGTGATAATACCACGCCAACAAAATAGAATCCTGCCTTTGCTCAGCAAAAGACGGCCCCCGCGCCTATGCCCAGCAGCACAATGACCGGCGCAGGAACACGGCTAAAACGCAACAGGCAAAAGGTGATTACAACAACCAGTATAGACCGCAGCGGCGGCTGATCAAGGTGCGAAAACAAGACGATGCCCGATGCCCAGATGACCCCCACAATGGCGGCATAAATACCTTCGAGCGCCCGGAAAACCGCTATATTGCTTTTCAGGTTTTGATAAACCGGAAACAAGAACAGCAATATCAGCGTACTGGGCAGAAAAACGCCTACCGAAGCCACCAGCGCCCCCATCACCTGCCAGCCCGCGCCGTCGCCGGCCATCACCAGCGAACCTACATAGGCGCTGAGCGAAAAAACCGGACCGGGAACGGCCTGCACCAGTCCGTAACCCGTAAGCAGGTCGCCGGTAGAAAGCAGCGGGGCAAGGCCGCGTTCCAGTTGCAAATCCACAAACTGATACAGCATCATCGGCAGCAACACCTGCCCGCCGCCAAACACGATGCTGCCGAAGCGGTAGAAGTTTTCAAACAGGTTGAACAGCCGCGCATGGGGCCAGCCGCCCACCCGCGCCGCCTCGGAAAGAACGCCCGCCAGCAGGAACAAAAGCGCAAACAGCCATAGATTATTCCAGTTGATGCGCTGTGGACGGGCTGCCGTTGCCGGAATGCGCTTGCTCGAAAAATTGGAAATGATTCCGGAAACGATCAACACCGCCGGAAAAACCCAGGGCGAGCGAATGAACAGCGTAGCCAGCAGTGCGCCGAGCATAATGCCCCAGGTGGCCGGGTGGCGCACCGAGGTTCGCATCATCTGCAGCGCCGCGTAGGCCACAAAGCCCAGCGACATGGGGGCGAGTAGTGCAAAAATGCCCTTCGGCAGCGCGTCTTTATTGAGATAAGTAACCAGCAGCGAGGCCGCCGTCATCAACAGGCCGGCGGGTAAAATCCATAACAGCAGCGTGGCAATGGCCAGCGGAATGCCGCCCCGCTTGTAGGCAATCAACACAACAGTTTGTGTGCTCGACGGGCCGGGCAGCATCTGGCAGAAAGCGTTATACTCTATCAGCTCTTCCTGGGTTACGTCGTGGCGCTTTTCCACAAACGTGCGCGTCATCATGCCCAGGTGGCCGTGGGGGCCGCCAAAAGCAGTAACGGCGTAAAGCAGCACCGATTTCAGGAAGGGGATATGACGATGGAAGAGCAAGAGAAAAGAAGCCGATAGACGAAGAAACAAAAGAACACCCAAACCGGCCATTAAAAAACACCTGCCTGCAACGTACCTTGCACCGTCAAACTCGTCTTTTCATGCTTCTCCATGTACTGCCGCTGGGCGCTTTCTACGATTTGGGTAACAAAGCCGGTTCTTTCCTGACGGCGCTTTTCTTCTTGTTGATGGTCGTGGCCTTCATCTTTGTGATGGCCAAATATCTTTTCGGCAAAGACGACCGCGACAACCGCCATGCAGCCTGAAGATCTCGCCGCCCTGCGGCAGGATTATAAAAAGGCGGTGCTCGACCTCGCGGACGCAGGCAACGATCCATTTTCTTTTTTCCGGAAATGGCTCGATGAAGCACTGGCCGCCGGTGAGCCGGAGCCAAACGCCATGACGCTGGCCACTGCCGATGCGGCAGGGATGCCTCATGCCCGCATCGTGCTGCTCAAAGGGCTGGAAGACGGACATTTCGTTTTTTATACCAACTACGAGAGCAACAAAGCGGCGGAGATTTCCGGAAACGGACGCGCCGCGCTGGTGTTTTTCTGGCCGGGGCTGGAGCGGCAGGTGCGCGTGGAAGGCACGGTAGCGCAGGTAGCATCTGCCACAAGTGATGCCTACTTTGCCGTGCGTCCCCGTGGCAGTCAGCTGGGTGCCTGGGCTTCGCCACAGAGTCGCGAAGTGGCCGGCAGGGCGGCACTGGCGGAAAATTTCCGGAAAACAGAGCAGCAGTTTGAAGGGATGGAACACGTGCCGCGCCCGCCACACTGGGGCGGTTTTGGCATTGCGCCGCGCCGCATCGAATTCTGGCAGGGACGCAGCAGCCGGATGCACGACCGGGTGGTGTTTGAAAGAGAAGAAGGGCAGGGCTGGAAGATCTTCCGGCTCGCGCCGTGACGACATGTTTCATGTGTCATGTGTCATGTTTCATGTGTCATGGAATAGACCACGGATTGTCAGGAGTTTCGGGCCCTTCAACAAGTTTAGGGTGACACAGATTTTTATATACGTGGAAATCTTGTCCATTCCTGAAAATCCGTGGTCTATCCTACGAAGCATTGAGCCATTGAGAAATTAATTTCATGTTTGGTTTTTTTAAAAAGAAAAAAGAGACGCAGCCGGACTACGGACCTGCGCCGGACGATTTCTCCTTTCTGGCGGTGGATTTTCACAGCCACCTGATACCCGGTGTGGACGATGGCTCGAAGGAGTTGGCGCATTCCTGCGATTTCGTTCAGGCTTTTGAGCGGCTCGGTTTCCGGAAAATCATTACTACGCCGCATATTCACGGCGATTTTTACCGCAATACGCCCGAAATATTGCAGGCTGGGCTAGGCGAGGTGCAGCAGGCGCTGAAAACTGTCGGCTGCGGGATGCCGGTGCAGGTAGCCGCAGAATATTATCTGGACAACTACTTCCTCGACGAGGTGCTGCCCCATGGACTGCTCACGTTTGGCAATAATCAGGTGTTGGTAGAGGTGTCGATGGCGGGCTGGCCGCGCAATTTTGATCAGATTCTTTTTGCGGTGCAGGCTGCCGGCTACAATCCGGTGCTGGCACACCCGGAGCGTTATGCGTACGTAGAGGACATTTCTATCTTTAAGGAATTAAAAGAGCGCGGCGTGGAATTGCAGATGAATCTGCTTTCGCCGACCGGCTATTATGGCGCACCCATCCGGCAACTGGCCGAAGAAATGCTGACCGCCGGTCTTTACGACTACGCCGCCTCCGACCTGCATCACGAGCGCCATTTGGCCAATCTGGAAGAAATGCTCCGGCATCAAAAGCCGTTGATGGCGCGGTTGGCAGCCTATGGGTTTAAAAACAATGTACTTCTACCTTGATAATAACCTTCTGAAACAATACTTTTGTAGGTACATGACAAGATCGTCTTTCCGGAATTTTATTTTTCTTCTGCCTGTTATATTGTTCTCTGCCTGTGTTACTACCAAGCAGACGGTCTATTTTTCGGAAGATGCGGGGAATACGGAAGCCACAGTATTGTTGGAAGCTCCGGAAGCGCCGCCGGCGCGTGTTCAGCCAGACGACATCTTGTCCATCAACGTAACAAGCATCAGCAGCCTGCAACTCGACAGCGACCCGGTGGCTATCTACAAAGACGGAGGAGTTTCCCAAAGCATCGCTGCCAGCCGGGCATCTATGGGCGGCGGCGCTACTGCATCCGTATCGGGCTACCTGGTGGATGAAAACGGCGATATTTCCTTCCCGGTGCTAGGTAAGGTACATGTTGCCGGTAAAACAGTTCCGGAATTAAAGACCTCCCTTGCCTCGCAACTGAGCAGCTACGTTAAATCTCCGGTGGTGGAAGTGCGGATTACCAATTTTAAGGTTTCGGTTGTGGGCGAGGTCTCGCTTCCGGGAGCCGTCGTAGCAGCCAATCAGCGTCTTTCCATTCTGGATGCGCTTGCCGCTGCCGGCGACATCCGTATCGGGGGGCGCAAGGATAATGTGATGGTGGTGCGGCAGCAAAATGGAAAAAAGGAAGTAGGTTATATTGACCTCACGAAACGAACTTCCTTTAGCAGTCCCTATTTTTACCTGATGCAGAATGATATTGTAAATGTTTCGCCGTCTGTGGTGCGTCAACAGGAGGCCAATGTCTTTACTCGTGTATATTTGCCGGTATTCACCACCGTAGTCTCCGCAGCACTGGCTGTTTATGGGCTTATCCAGATTTCACGCAAATAAGAGGTGTCTGTAAAAAAAGAGAAGTAAAAAACGACTGCAAAGCGTGACAGAACAGGGAAACAAAGTCGCTGCCTTAAAGGCGGCTCCGAAAAATACACCGGCGCAAACCTTCGACTATCGCAGGTTGATTGCCAACCTGCTGCTGAACTGGTATTGGATTGCCGGTTCTGTCGTCATTGCATTGCTGATTGCTTTTCTGTATCTGCGCTATACCACGCCCATCTATTCGGTGAGTACTACGCTGCAAATCGAGGAGCAGAATGAGTTGCAATCGCAGGTAGTGAACGGCCTGCCCGGCTCCAGCAGGGATATGCCGAACATGGATAAAAAGATATTCAATGAAATCTTTGTCCTGACATCACCTGATCTGATGCGTAAAGCAGTAGACTCCCTGCAAAGCAATGTGCGGGTGTGGATAAAAGGACGCGTTCAGGAAAATGAGATTTATGAAGAGCGCCCTTACCGTCTTCTATTAGATGAAACTGGCTACAGGGCTTCCGGTAATACGGGACTTTTTGTTATTGGTAATGGGGTAGATTACCTTTTTACAGAGGGAAGCATCCATTATAAAGTGCGCCCTAATGTATGGGTGCAGCGCCCTTGGGGAAACTTCATGCTGGAGGAACTGCACGGCGGCGAGGTGAAGGAAGGCTACCGAAAAGAAAAATTGCGGGTAGAAATCAGCAGCATAAACGCCGAAGCCGCCCGGATGAGCAGCGCCTTTANNGGGGGAGCCGATGGCCGCACTTCCATGCTACTGCTGCAAATCAAGGACAACAACCGCACACGCGCTATTGATTATCTGGAGGTACTCACGGTGCTCTACTTCCGGCAGGCACTCGAAGGTGTTACCCAGTCGGGAATGCTGGTGCGCCGCTTTATCAACGAGCTGAAAGACGAACAGCTGGAACAGCTCAAAAATAAAGATGCCCGCATTGAGTCTATCCGAAAGACTTCAGACGTGGCTGACCCCAGTCAGGTTTCTACACTGGTAACCGGCAAGGCAAACGCCGAGCAGAAGATAAACGATTTGTTACTGCAAAAGCAATCGCTGCAGCAGTTTCGCAACGCCGTGGCGGCTTCGGGCAAAGGCAACACACGGGCTTTTGGAAGCATGGGGGCATCTGTTGATCCGGAGCTGGCTGTCATGCTCTCTGATTATAACAAAGCGGCCCAGGCGAAAGAAGAACTGGAAACCCGCGTAGGCGAAAAAAATCCGACCCTTCTGGATGCGGAAGCCGACTTGGCACGCCGCCGTGCGCAGATGACGACAGTGGCAGATCGCTCCCTTGCTACTATCGACCTTTATCTGCGGGCCGCTACCCAGGGACTTTCCGCCGTCAATCAACAAATCAGCGGTGTGCCATCAGTAGATCGCAGCATGACGGACGTGCGGCGCGAATATGACGTTACGCAGGGTACTTATTTGTTCTTATTTCAGAAGGGTGTCGAAAACGAGATTACGCTCAACGCCGCCACGGTTCCCGGCAAAGTGGTGATTGCGCCTGATGGCTCCCGCGCCCCGGTTTCGCCCGTTCCGCGCAATGTTTACGCCATTGCCCTTGCGCTCGGTCTGCTGGCACCGGTGAGCTTCTTCGCCATCCGGGAACTGCTGAACACCAAGCTCATGACGGAGCAGGACATTCAGGCCATGAGCGACCTTCCTGTCATCGGCGTTGTTGCCAAGGCACCGACGGATATGGATGTTGTGGTGGGTGAGAAAGTCCGCACAAGTATCGCCGAACAGTTCCGCCTGCTGCGTACCAATATTGATTTTATGACGGCCTCGGGGCAGAACGGGAAAACCATTCTGATTACATCGAGTATGGGTGGGGAAGGCAAGACGTTTATCTCTATCAACCTGGCGCTGACGATGGCGCTGGCGGGTAAAAAGGTCGTGCTACTGGAGTTTGACCTTCGGAAACCCAAGATTACCGAACGCCTGAATCTGACGCGCAGCGGTGGTATCAGCGGCTATCTGGCCGGTATGAGTTCTCTCGAAGCCGTATTTCAGCCATCCGGGTTGCATCCCAACCTGATCGTTGCGGTGAGCGGCCCTGTGCCACCCAATCCGGGCGAATTGATTCTGTCGCCCCGCATGAAGGACTTCTTTGAGCAACTCAACGAGGCGTTTGACCTGATCGTGATTGATACACCGCCGGTAGGTCTGGTGTCGGATGGGCTGGTGTTGTCGCAGTATGCGGCTGTCAATATTGCCGTAACGCGGCAGGCTTATACCGAGAAAGGGCAGGTAGCCTTCCTGACAGGGTTGCGCCGGCAGGATAAACTCAAGAATCTGTCTTTCGTTTTTAACGGCGTGCAGTATTCAAAACGCTATGGTTATGGTTATGGCTATGGCTATGGCTACGGCTACGGTTACGGCTATGGCTATGGCAACACCGGCAACGGTGATGGCTATTATGAGCCGGAAGGGAAAGGCAAAACTGGAACCAAGAAAAAGCGCCGCCTGCCTTTCTCTGGATAGCGTTTGCTGGTGTGGTAGTTAGTCGTTGGATTTAATTTTAATAAGAAGTTCCACTGTGGGACTGAGGAGGCGAAGCTATGCCCTGGTATGCCGTTTATACAAAGCCCCGCTGGGAAAAAAAGGTAGCTGCTACGCTATGCGCGCATGGCATTGAAGCGTATTGCCCGCTTAACCGCGTGGTGAAACAGTGGAGCGACCGGAAAAAATGGATAGAAATCCCGCTCTTTACTTCCTATGTCTTTGTTTGCATCGGGGAGGAGCAAAAAGAAGCCATCCGCCGTACTGCCGGTGTTCTCAATTTTGTATATTGGAATGGCAAACCGGCCCTGCTGCGCGATGAGGAGATAGCCGCCGTACGCGATTTTGTGAGTAAATACCAGAATATTGTTCTGGAGCCTCTGGGCCTTACTGTCGGTGCACAGATCGAAATTCCGGAAGGTGTTTTTAAGGGACAAACCGGAGAAGTAATTAAAGTAGCGCGAAAGCGGGTAGAGGTCGTTTTGCATCAGCTACGGATGAAACTGACGGTAGCTATGTAAAGCAGCTCTGGGAAATTAGTTTGGGGTAATAAAAGTCTCGTCAGAAGATATGAGGACTTTATTTATGCGGATGCCATCCGAGCAATAGTCTAAACTAATTTGTAAAACCTACTTAAATTTGTATGGCCTTTTGGCTGCGAACAGAAGGGATTCGATTATATAGCACTTGACTAAGTAATAGCAGTTCTCGGTGTAGCAATTTGGCATTTTATTAATTGCTGACAAACAACACTTTATAGTTTATTAGCAAAATCCCGCAATTTTCACTGTAAGGCATAAACCACAGGGATCGTTCGTTTTATATAACGTTAAATGTCTACACCGAGAATTGCCGACTAAGTAATAGTTACATTTAATTTATTTACTCATTATTATGCGTGAACCAGATATGGTTCCTATAAAACAAAAGGTGGAGGAAGTTGTTTCATCGAATGACTCGAAAAAAGAACTACTCAAATCTACTGGGATTCTGGGTTTTGCCCAGATTGTCATTATATTATTTGGGGTAATTCGGGTAAAGGTTGTAGCGGTTCTTTTAGGGCCGGTTGGTGTAGGTATATCTGGCATTTATCAAAGCTTGGCCGACTTATTGAGAACCGCAACTGGATTGGGACTCTGGGGAAGTGCTGTGCGTGACATTTCGGCTAGTGCCGCTACTAAAAACCAACAGAGGATTTCTGAAACCAGCAAGATTCTATCTGTCTGGATTTGGTTTACCGGAGCAACTGGTATGTTGCTTGCCATTGTTTTTTGCAGGCAGCTCAGCCAATGGGCATTCGGTACCTCTGATTACAGTAGGGGCATAGCAATACTTTCGGTGGGAATATTGTTGACATCATTAGCCGAAGGGCAGTACGCCGTTCTACAGGGACTTCGTCAGATTCGCAACTTAGCTAAGGCGCAAATCTTTTCGGCCTTCATTGCGCTTGTTGGTTCTGTAATAATTTATTGGTTCTGGGGAATGGCAGGCATCATTCCGGTTTTATTGCTAACGCCTCTCGCAAGCCTCATTTGGTATCGACATTATACCAGAGCGATAAAAATGGTTCCTGTAAAACTCCGTTTTCAAGAGATTTACAAAAAGGGAAAGTCTATGGCCGTACTTGGGTTTTTTCTCTCCATGAATGCGCTGGCTAGCACCGCTACTCTTTTCTTGGTTCGCTCCTTTATAACTTATAAGAGCAATGTAACTGCTGTAGGCTATTTTACAGCTTCCTGGGCAATCTCCTTTATGTATCTCTCTGCCATATTTGGAGCTATGAGCAGCGATTATTATCCTCGCCTAAGTGCTGTTCAGCACGATCACCCGCGAATGCGGAAACTGATAAATGAACAAATAGAAATCACGCTGTTGATTGCAGTTCCTGCAATTATTGTAATGATTACGTATGTGGATATAATTGTTCGCTTGTTTTATTCTAAAGATTTTAGCATATCCGCACAAATTTTAGTATGGCAGCTATCGGGCGATTTCTTCAAAGCCTTGGTATGGCCAATGGGTTTTGTGCGTTTGGCAAAAGGAAAGGGGAAGGTTTACCTGTTTACGGAACTGGCTTGGAACCTGATTTACATAGCGTCTGTTTATGTGTTATGGCCCTACATAGGCATCCTTTCAACAGGTGTGTCTTTCTTGATTGCCTTTGTAGCACAAACGGCAATCGTATATATTTTTACGCAAAAGCTAATTGACTTCCGCTTTAGTTCGGAAGTTATTGGTTACCTGTTTGTATTGTTTCCTCTGACCTTGGCTGCTTTTTGTATTCATAAATTATTGCCTGGGGTTTATGGCCACTTGTTGGGGGGCATCGTAAGCCTTGTTGCTATCTGTTTCTCTTTCATAAAGCTGAAAAAAATTATTCCGCTTGAAGGGATATTGATAAAAATTGGAATAAAAAAGAAACGTTAGCTTTTTATGAATCCGTTCTTTGTGTTGTTCTATAAGGGGTTACGTCGGATAAATACCGGCGTATATCAGTTTTATAAACGATGCTATTATGGGATGTTACATGAGAATATCCTTGTTGATAAACAAACCTTTTTTGGTAAAAAAGCAGAAATAAAAGCACTCAAAAATTCAATAGTAGATATTAGAGGCGTAGCAATAAAAGATTATGCGCAAATCTACGCAGATGCCAACGCCGAGATACGTATAGGTAGAGGCGCTGAAATTGGGCGGTTTACAATGATTGTGGCTAAGGAAAAGATAATAATCGGCGCTAATACGCTTATCGCGGAATTCGTTACTATACGAGACCAAGATCATGTAATTGGCGATCTGAAAAAGTTTGTTACCGCCCCAATCGTTATAGGTGATGAGGTATGGCTCGCAAATAAGGTAACGATTACAAAAGGTCTGACAATTGGCGATGGCGCTGTAATAGGAGCCAATAGTGTAGTAACGAAAAGCATAGAAGCAGGTACTATCGCCGTTGGCGCACCTGCAAGAATCATAAAGCAGATAATAGCCCAGCCGGGTATCTAATTAGGAGTCTCCTTTTGAAGCCCATTATCATTCATGTCATCACTTCTTTAGCGCGTGGCGGTGCTGAAGTACTTTTGGTGGGTGTTATTAATGCGATGCCGCAGTATGAACACCGTATTATATCTCTCCAATCCAAAAACGATTTTCAGCAGGAGCTGAAAGGAATGCAAATTACCTGCCTGAATCTCAAAGGATATCGGTCGCTTCCGCGTCTGATTCGGGAGGTAAAGGAAATTTTAGCGCCCCTTGAGGGCAAAGCAATCGTTCATGCCCACCTATTCTGGGCCAATATTATCTCCCGCTATGCCGCACCCAAAGGAATGCCGGTCTTTAATTCCTACCATGGCGTTACCTATGGCAGAGAAGGCGCAAATTATCCGCCTCATGCGGTATTACTCGATCGCCTAAGCTATCGGAAAGACATTCAGACCATTTGCGTCTCAGAAGCTGTCCGGAAAAATATTGCAGATCACATACGCATCCGGGATAACGTTCAGATACTTCATAACTTTATTGAGGATGACTTTTTTCAGGAAAAAGAATCTCTTTATCAACCTGCTACAACCCTTCGACTGGTTTCCGTCGGAAATCTGAAAGTAGATAAAAATTACGATCTGACGCTGGATGCGCTAAAAATAGCGCAGCAAAACAATGACAAAGTTATCTGTACACTTGATGTTTATGGTAGCGGACCGCTTGAGCAAAATTTGAAAAATAAAGCGAAGCGACTCGGCTTGGAGAATGTAAAATTTTGTGGGGCAGTGCGTGATGTTGCGCAGAAACTACGGCATTATGACGCTTATCTTATATCGTCAGGCAACGAGGGATTCGGCCTCGCTGTTGTAGAAGCAATGGCATCCGGACTTCCTGTTCTGGCATCCGACCTGCCCGTGCTACGTGAAGTAACCAATAACAAGGCCCTTTTTTTTGATTCACAGAATCCAGCTGCGCTTGCAGCCCAATTAAATAATATTTACACCGGCGAAATAGATATAAGTTTACTCTCCCAACAAGGACAGAAGCAGGCGTTGCACTTTCGTAAAAGTGCATACGTAGCTCAATTGGATGCGCACTACCAGACTGCACTTCGTGCAATGAAAATATCGTAATGTTATTACCCATATTAAAACCAGACAAAGAAATTTTAAAAATCATTTTATGTGCGGCATAGCCGGCTTCGCCGATTTTAAACACCAAAGCTCTACAGAGCAACTCCGGGGTATGGCCGCCTGTATGGCCCATCGCGGCCCCGACGGGCAAGGCGAGTATCTGGTTGAGGCCGGAAAAGCGCAGGTCGGCTTCGCTCATGCCCGCCTTTCCATCATTGACCTGAGCCACGCCGCCGATCAGCCCATGCACTACGAAGGGCTGAGCCTCGTCTATAACGGTGAAATCTACAACTACAACGAAATCCGCGAAGAACTCCTCGCGCTCGGACACCGTTTCCAGACGCATTCCGACACCGAAGTCATTCTCCACGGCTGGAAAGAGTGGGGCAGCGCTGCCATCCACAAATGGCGCGGCATGTTTGCCATCGCGCTGCTCGACCATGAGAAAGGCGAGTTGATTTGCATCCGCGACCGCTCCGGCGTAAAACCGTTTTATTATACGCTGCAGGACGATATTTTTCTCTTCGGCTCGGAGTTGAAAAACCTGATGGCGCATCCCCGTTTCCGGAAAGAGATAGACCCCGAAGCAGTGGCCTCTTTCCTGCAATACGGCTACGTGTCGGCACCGTATTCTATTTTCCGGAAAACAAGCAAGTTATTACCTGGTCATATCCTGCACCTCGACCTTATTTCCGGAAAAATAACCACCGAGCAGTACTGGAACGTCTATGACCACTACAACAAGCCGAAGCTAAAGATTTCGCTCCCCGAAGCCATCGAGGAAACCGAACGCATCCTCAAAGAATCTTTCGACTACCGTCTGGTGGCCGATGTGCCAGTGGGTGTGTTCCTCAGCGGTGGCTACGACAGCACCTGCGTAACGGCCCTGCTGCAAAAAGACCGCACCGAAAAGCTCAAGACTTTTACCATTGGCGTAGCCGACGACAAGCTCAATGAAGCGCCCTTTGCCAAAGAAATTGCCCAACGCCTCGGCACCGACCACACGGAATATTACTGCACAATCAAAGAGGCGCTCGACATCATCCCCTCGCTGCCGCAGTATTACGACGAGCCTTTTGCCGATAGCAGCGCCATTCCTACTATATTGGTAAGCCGCATGGCGCGGAAAGAAGTAACCGTGGCCCTTTCTGCCGATGCGGGCGACGAGATTTTTGCGGGTTACAACCGCTACGAATACGTGAGCCGCTATGGCAAAAAGCTGGAATCTATCCCTACACCGCTGCGCAAGATGGCCGCCGCAGCTATGAGTGCTATCTCTTCGGAAAGCATCCCGGTACTGAAGCACAAAGCCAATTTCCACAGCCGCTACGACAAGGTCAAAAACCTGCTGTCGGATCCCTCACCGGCGCGGCTGCTCAAAAACCTGAGCCAGGTTTTTAACGACAGAGACATCCGCGAGCTGATGGCCGCACCGACAAGACTGCTCCAGACCGCTCACACGAGCAAAGAACTGAAGCCGGAGGCCTATGATGCGCTCTCGTTTATGATGGCGGTGGATTATCAGACCTATATGGCCGACGATATTCTGCAAAAGGTAGATCGCGCCACGATGAGCGTTTCTCTCGAAGGCCGCGAGCCGTTCTTAGACCAGCATATTGTGGAGTTCGCCGCGCAACTGCCTTCGGATTATAAATACCACAACGGCATTAAAAAGTACCCGTTGCGGCAGATTGTACACAAGTACATTCCGGAAGAAATCATGGCGCGGCCCAAGAGCGGTTTTGCCGTTCCGGTAGCGGAATGGTTGCAGGCCGAACTCAAGCCGCTGGTGATGGAACACCTGACCGGCAAGGCCCTCGACCATGGATTTTTCCGGAAAACTGCTGTTGAAAAGCTGTTACGCGACTATTATGCGGGGCATACCGAAAAGCATGTCAAGGTTTGGTACTTGTTGATGTTTCAAATGTGGTATGTGAAATGGATGGGGTAATTTCGCTCCGTCTTATTATACTATGCAAGGCATAAATAAATGTGATACCACTGAACCTGCTTTTTGAGGTGCAATTCGTCGGGAAGTCCAACAATAGCAGGCCTTTCGTCGCAATTGTTCCGGAAAATCTAAACCACTAATTTACCCCTTGCGAAGTATAACCACAGGGGAAATGCACATTGCTGCTATTTGATTGTGAATCAGCCTATTGTAAATATAAGCCACAACGCCTATATTTTATAATATATTTTCAATCATAAATATAGATGGATAATTCCCGCACACAGCGGCAGACTAGCAGAAGAATATTGCTGATTATAAGTTTTCTCTTATTGCTGCCCAATCTTTTGCCTATTCACCTGAGGCCACTACCGGAAGCGAAGAATGCAGCTAAATGGGATAATTTTAGCATGGAACTGGCGCAGCGGCTTCAAAGTGTAGCAGATGTTATACATTTTTCAGATTCTTTAGCCCGGATTGGCGGTGTGGATACAAATGGGCTGCGTTATGCGACGGTATTAGCCACCACAATAAGGAATCGATTCTATCATGGATACAGCCACTATTCATTACAGGAAAACTGGTTGGCAGCACTCGCAGGATATTTGATTCGCGAAGACCTTTCAGCCATTGTGATACCGGATGACATTCTGAAATACCCGATGGCAGCCTGTAGCCAGCAGAGCATCGTAATGATGGCCTGCTTTAAAGAGAAGGGGGTTGATTATAGAAAAGTGGCTTTTAAGGGCCACTATACGACCGAAGCCTGCATCAAGGATAATTGGTATTATTTTGACACGAATCTTGAACCAGATTTTTCCAGCACTGGCAGAGAGAGTTTTGAGACCTTGAACAGAAACGGGCAGTTGGTTACCATATACCAAGACAGGCTGGACTCAGCGCAGATAGCCACTGAGTTGGCTTTTGATTCCTATGGCAGGGTAAACGCTCTCCCCGCCCCAAGAGCAGAACTTTTCCACATAGCAACTCGCTGGGCTTCCAGGTTACTCTGGCTGATACCGCTGTTCTTTGCATACTTTAGAAGTCCTCGCCGACAAGCAGAGAAATCTGCTCCTTAAAATAGTGCCGTAGAGATGTCCCCAAGGAGATGATGGACCGGCCAAAGAGGAGTTTTGCGGTGCCGGTAAGAAGATTGGCTGTATGGATGGCATAAAATGTTTCCGGAAATTCAGTCCCGGCGGCAAGGCCAAAAGGCAAAAGGAATTCTGATAAGATTTGGATTTACAATATATGCAAGCGTCAAAACCGGAACAGAAAAATATTCTTGTTCTTGTAGAGCACGCCGGACAGGGCGGGGCTGAAAAAGTGGCGGCTACGCTGGCAGAGACGCTGGCCGCGCAGGAAGGTTATCGGGTTCATTACTGCTCCCTGTATCAGCCGGCAAAATTTCCGGAAATTCCGGGGGTGGAAGTAGCCTCACTGGGGTTGGCTTCCGGCGGCGGAATGCAGGGCCGTCTGCAACGCTATTGGGGTGCCGTCGCGCGACTCCGACGCTTCAAAAAAGCCAACAACATCCACCTGACCATCAGCAACCTCTGGCCGACTGATTGGGTAAACTTTTTAACGGGCCGGGAAAAAAAGGTTGCCGTTATTCACACGACTATTCTGCACAGCCACCACAACCAGTTGATGGTAAAAGCCCGCAAACTGGTTTCCTTTATCTACGGGGGCCTGGACAAGGTGGTTCTGGTCAGCGACAACCAGAAGCCGGAACTGGCGGACTTTTTCAAAGTTCCGACACCAAAACTTCAGGTCATCTATAACCCGGTGGATAATAAGAAGGCCGCCCATCTGGCCGAAAAAGCCCCGTCCCAGCAACTGGAAAAACTGCTTTCAGAGCGCCCGGTACTGACGACCATCGGGCGTCTTTCGCCCGGCAAAAACGTGGAAGCCCTCATTCGGATTTATCAACATCTGCGACCAACGAATGCCCGGTTGCTGATCGTAGGCGAAGGACCGGAGAAGCCTACACTGGAGACAGTCATCCAAGCAGTCGGGCTTACGTTTGCCGACTTCTCGGGCGACCTGCAACGAGCGGGCGACGCAGACATCTACTTTGCACCTTATCAACAAAATGTATTTGCTGTGCTGCGGCGTTCGACGCTGTTCTTGTTCCCAACGCGCGGCGAAGGTCTGCCCCTCGTACTCCTCGAATCTATGAGCTGCGGCTGCCCGGCACTGGCCAGCGACTGCCCCAACGGCGGTGTCTCTGAAATCATGCAGGGGAAAACGCACTTTGATATAAAGCATCCGCGTACCCAGTCTGAAAAAGCAACCGGCGGCTATCTGATGCCTATACCCGATGACGCGGCCACCGATGCTTTGTGGGCCGAAAAAATTCAGGAGTTGCTTTCTCTTGACGACGCTGGCCGGCAGGCGCTGCGCCACACCGCCCAAAAGAGAGCCGCCGATTTCGACATCAGCCATTTTAGCCGGCAATGGCAGGAACTGGTACAAAACCTATTGCATGAAACAAAGTGAGCGCCTGCCGAAAGCAGCGGTGTCCGGAAAATCCATCCTTTATCTTTCCTATGACGGCCTTACCGATCCTATCGGACAGTCGCAGGTGCTGCCCTACCTGCGCGCCTGCCGTGCCAAAGGCATCCCCCTGCACCTGGTAACTTTTGAAAAGAAAAGCCACCAACAAAAAATTCAGGAAACGCAGGCGCTGCTCGACACCGAAGGCATCGTATGGCATAGATTGCAGTTTACCGAAGGGCGGGGTATTCATCTGAAGATGCTCGACTTTGGCCGCTTTGTGGCGCGCGCTTTTGCAGTGGCTCTTCGCAACAAATGCGCCGTCATTCACAGCCGCAGCTATTTTGCCTCTATGGTGGGGTTGTTGATAAAAGGGGCAACCGGCAAGAAACTGATTTTCGACAAGCGCGATTTTTGGGTAGATGCCGGCATCGAAACCGGTCGCATTGACCTGAAAAAGCGCTCTCACCGAGCCACCTACGCGCTGCTCCGCCGCTTCGAGAAGCAGTTATTTCAGCGGGCTGATCATGTTGTTAGCCTCACCCACAACGCCAGTAAAATCGTTCAGGACAGATACCCGCAGCAAACAACCGAAACCATTACGGTTATCCCTTGCTGCGCCGACCTGCACCATTACGACCCCACAACCCTCGCCGAAGCCGAAAAAACAGCGCTCCGCGAAAAATATGGCTTGACGAACGCCACCGTTTTCGGCTATGTAGGCAGCATCGGAAATACCTATAAACTACCCGAATACTTCGACTGCTTTAAGGCATTAGCTGCGAAAATACCCAATGCGAAACTCCTCTTTATCGCCAACAATGACCCCGAAGAAATTTTCCGCATCGCCGATGCACAGGGTATTTCCCGCGAAAAAATTGTGGTAACGCGCTCCCCGCGCGAACAAATGCCGCTGCATATCTCCATCATAGATTACGGCTTCTTTTTCATCATGCCGAGCTTTGCCAAGCAGGCCTGTTCGCCTACCAAGCAATACGAAATGCTGGCGATGGGCAAACCCATCATCACCAACAAAGGTGTGGGCGATGCTGCAAAAGTGTTCGAAGAACTGCAATGCGGCTTCCTGATTGAAGATTTCAACGAGGAAAATTACCGCGCAGCGGCAGAATGGGCCGCCATGCATCCGCCCAAAGACACCCGCTACGATCTGAGCCATTACTCGCTTGACTACGGTGCCGAAAAATACTATAACGTTTACCGATTGCTGCTTGATGGAAAAAGCTAAAAAGATTCTCTTTATCGTGCCTTATCCCCATGATAAAGCACCCAGTCAGCGGCTGAAATTTGAACAGTATTACCAGCAATTCCGCGATGCCGGCTACGAGGTGGAGTGGTCTTCCTTCTATGACGACAAGGCCTGGAGCCTGATTTATAAGCCCGGCAATATTTCTGGAAAAATGGCGGCCATGGCGCGGGGTTATTTCCGGCGGCTGCGCGATTTGTTTCGCATCGGGAAATACGATATTATCTATGCCCACCTGTGGGTAACGCCTATTGGCCCGCCTGTTTTTGAGCATTTGCTTGCCGCGCTTTCCGGAAAAAAACTGGTTTATGATATTGACGACCTGATTTTCCTGAAAAACGCCTCGCACATAGCCTGGTGGAAGCAGTTGATAAAAGGCCGCAAAAAGCCTATCGTGCTGATGAAGAAAGCGCAGCACGTGGTAACCTGCACACCCTTCCTCGACGAATTTGTCCGCCAATACAACCCGCATACCACTGACATTTCTTCCACGATTGACACCGATAGCTATCAGCCGGTGAATCCTTACAACAACGACCGGAAGCTTACACTCGGATGGAGCGGCAGTCACAGCACGGCGGCCTATCTGCACTTGCTGACCGAGGTTTTGCAGGCGCTTTATAAAGAAAAACCTTTCCGCCTGCTGGTGATGGGCGATAAGGATTTCCGGATGGAAGGCGTAGAAGTAGAAGCCCACGCGTGGAGCGCCGAAGGCGAAATCCCGACGCTGCAACAGATAGATATTGGACTGTACCCGCTGCCCGATGAGCAATGGGTGCTGGGAAAAAGCGGCCTCAAAGCACTGCAATACATGAGCCTCGGCATTCCGACGGTAGCTACTGCAATTGGCGCGAACTACCGCGTGATAGAAGACGGCGTTTCCGGCTTTCTGGTCAAAACGCCGCAGGAATGGAAGGAAAAACTGCACCTGCTGATGCAGGATGCCGATTTGCGGAAACGAATGGGACAAGCGGCACAGGCGCGTGTAGAACAACACTACTCCATCAAAAGCACGGCCCCGGTTTATGTGGGCATACTCAACTCCATTTCTTCTTCCTCCTCCTCCTCTTCTTCTGTTTCAACAATGCGCGACACTACCGGATCGTCCGGAAAATAACGCTGATAGAGTAGGGCAAGAAACAGGGTGTAGAAAGGTAATACCGGTATTTTGTAGCGTACCAGCGTGCCGAAGTTGGATGCAGAGATGCCCACCATAAAGGCGAAAAGCAGGCTGAAGAAAAGGCAAAACTGGATGGTGGAGTCACTGGCGAGGGCGCTGAAAAACCCATTCAGCCCAACTTTTCGCAGCACTTTGATGGTCAGGTATAGCAAAACCATGCTTTCTGCCGAGGCAAAGAGCGTAAAGGGCTTTAAATACTCCCACGGATAGGGCCGGAAAAGCGTAACGTTGATACCCGCAGGAATGGATTTGAGTAGGCTGGGGAGCGAACTGTAATCCACATCCAGATTATAGGCAGAACCAGCAGAAAGCTCGGCAATATAGCCGTAGGTAAGGCTGGCCGTTTCAACCACACTGTCCAGTGCATAACGTCCCAAAAGGTCGCCCAGATTGCCCATGACAAAGACGATGGCGGCAACAGAGACGACGATAACAATCGGGGTGATGATTTTGCGCAGACCCGGATTGGAGATACGGTCTTTAAGTGCGCCAAAAACGTAAAAAATATAGAAAGGCAGGAAGGCCGCCAGGATATAAACCTTTACAGAAGCAATCAGATAGGCACTAAAAATAAAAACGGCGATATTAATTGGAAGCCGCCGGGGCCTTATAAACACATGATAACCGCAGATAAAAAGCCAGCACAGGGCCGTGAAGGTAACCGTATCTTTAAAAATACTGGAACTCCAGATAAGCAGCGAAGGAATATAAATCGTGCAGAAAGCGGCAACCCGATACGTCAGATTATAATTCTCTACGAAAAAAACGAACAGCCGCCAAAGGGCTAGGTAGGATAGAGCGGCAAATAATAAGGAACAGGGTAGGTAGGCATTGAAGCTTACCACGTTAAGCAGCCCTGCAACCTTGGCAACATTAAAAGATGAATCGGCAAATATTTTTGCATCATAGATGCTCAGCCCGTCTAAGTTCTCGTTATTAAACTGGTGGATATTGCTGTTTAATACCTTGAATATCTCCGCCGGGTGATTTAGAAAATACTTACTCAGCATCTTGCCGCCTTCAAAGAAAAAGCGACCGTCAAAAGATCCCTGATAATAATACTCATAAATCATCCCGATGGCCACACAACCCAGAAACTTCAGCCACATACCGCGCCGGAAATAAGGCCATAATTCTTCCGCATCCTCGTAATGCCGGGAATTAAAATAACGTCTTAACAACAAGACACACGCCGCCAGATAAATCGGTAGCAGCGCGTAATCATACCAATATATAAAATACATGGCCTCCTATCGCAGCACGCCCTCAAAATACGCCAGCGTCCTCCTCAACCCCTCTGCCCGGTCCACCTTCGGTTCCCAGCCCAGAATCTCTTTGGCTTTCGTAATATCGGGTTTACGCTGCTTGGGATCATCCTGCGGCAAGGGGCGGTGAACGATTTTGACGTTCGCGCCCGTCAGCGCCAGCACTTCTTCGGCAAACTCCTGCAAGGTGATCTCTACCGGATTGCCAATATTTACCGGCAAATGATAATCCGAAAACAGCAGCCGATAAATGCCGTCCACCAAATCATCTACATAGCAAAACGAGCGCGTCTGCGAACCGTCGCCAAAAACCGTGATGTCTTCGCCATGAAGCGCCTGATTGACAAACGTCGGCAGCGCACGACCATCATCCAGGCGCATCCGCGGGCCATAAGTGTTGAAAATGCGTATGATACGCGTCTCCAGCCCGTGAAAATTGTGATAGGCCATCGTCATGCTTTCCATAAACCGCTTCGCTTCGTCATATACGCCGCGCGGCCCAATGGGATTCACATTGCCCCAATACTCCTCCGTCTGTGGATGCACGAGCGGGTCGCCATACACCTCCGAGGTGCTTGCCACCAGCATTCGCGCACCCTTCACACGCGCCAGCCCCAGCAGGTTGTGCGTCCCCAGCGAACTCACCTTCAGCGTCTGAATCGGCATCCTTAGATAGTCTATCGGCGAGGCAGGCGAGGCAAAATGCAGGATGTAATCAATATCGCCCGGCACATGAACGTATTTGGATACATCGTGATGGTAAAAAGTAAACGCCTTGTGCGGAAAAAGATGCTCTATGTTCCGAATGTTGCCCGTAAGCAGGTTATCCATGCCCACAACCTCAAAGCCTTCGCCGATAAAACGATCGCAAAGATGGGAACCCAGGAAGCCGGCAGCGCCGGTAATCAATATTCTTTTAGACATAGAAAGACGAAGATTCAGAAATTAAAAGGCAAATTCCAAATAAGAAGCGCTGCTTTGGAGGCTGCAATTTCCGGAAATTTTCCCTGAGGCGACAAAGACGGGAAAGTATTTTGTTTGTTCTCTCTTGAAATAAAAACGAATCACTCATCAGGCGCTGGCCTGCGCAGCAACCGCTACCACAGGCCGACCCATACTTTCGTAATGGAAACCCAGTTCTTCCATCTTGGAAAGCATATACACATTGCGGCCATCAAAAATAACCCGCTCCCGCAATAATCCGGCCATCTGTTCAAAGCGCGGATTCCGGAATTCGGCCCACTCGGTAACGATTATCAAAGCATCCGCGCCGTCGAGCGCGTCGTAGGCATCGGTGGCGTAATAAATGCCTTCCGTGCCCAGTTGGCGGCGCACATTATCCATCGCTTCGGGGTCGAAAGTGCGCACGGTGGCCCCGGCTTCCAAAAGCTCCTGAATCAATTCCAGCGCAGGTGCTTCCCGAATGTCGTCGGTCTCTGGTTTAAAAGCAAGACCCCACACGGCAAAGGTTTTTCCGGAAAGATTCTCACCATAATATTTCTTTACCTTCTGGCCCAAAATCGTTTTCTGACGGGCATTTACTTCCATCACCGAACGCACAATCCGGAAATCATAACCATATTCATCCGCCGTTTGCGCCAGCGCCTGCACATCCTTCGGAAAACACGAGCCGCCATAGCCCACGCCCGGAAACAGGAAGCGTTTCCCAATCCGGCTATCCGAACCAATACCCATGCGCACAGAATCGACATCGGCACCGGCACGCTCGCAAAGATTGGCCATCTCGTTCATAAAAGAAATACGCATCGCCAAATACGCATTCGCCGCATACTTGGTCATCTCCGAAGAACGCTCGTCCATGAAATGAATCGGGTTGCCCTGACGCACAAAAGGCGCATAAAGCTCCTCCATAATCTTGCGGGCCTTCTCGGATCGTGTTCCCAAAACCACACGGTCGGGTTTCAAAAAGTCTTCAATCGCCACGCCTTCGCGCAGAAATTCCGGGTTGGAAACCACGTCGAAAAGCTCCAAACGAAGGTTCTCGGCCAGCACAGCAGCTACTTTCTCCGCCGTGCCCACGGGAACGGTGCTTTTATTAACCACCACCGTATAATCAGTAAGCATCCGGCTCAAATCGCCCGCAGCCTGAAGCACGTATTGCAAATCGGCCTCGCCACCTTTGCCCGGAGGCGTGGGCAAGGCCAAAAAGATGACCTTCGTATTACGGATGCCTTCCGCCAGCGAAGTAGTGAAGGTGATGCGCCCTTCTTTAATATTGCGCTCCAGCAACAGGTCGAGGCCCGGCTCATAGATAGGCGATTTTCCCGAACGCAGGCTTTCTACCTTTTCTGTATTCACATCCACACAAACCACGTCATTCCCCATCTCTGCAAAGCAAACGCCACTCACAAGGCCCACGTATCCGGTTCCGACAATGGTAATCTGCATAATAAAAATTGAAAGCTTTTTTTGGGATTAGCTCTTGCAAAGATAGAAGAGGAAACGAAAAATGATGACACCGATATGAAACTTTTTGAACTACACATCCTGTTGCGAACGCCTTCCTCGCCTGCCGGATGTCTGTTGCAAACGGAAAGCCGCTTTCCTCCCCCCAGCCCCCTCGCCCCGCCCCGAAAAAACACCTTTTCCGGGGCTTTTTTCATCCGTTCCGCAAAAAAGAAGCCGTCTTCTCAACTAGGGCAAAACGCAGAAAAAAACCCGCTCCCTAAAAAGCTGTCTTGAGTTTATCCGGCCTTATATCCAAAAATTCTTAGCTTGCAGCCCCGGCTGCGTGCTTCATCACTTGCCACTCTCTCCATGCCCCGCATCCTTCGTATTCTGAATCGCCTGATAATCGGCGGCCCGGCCCTAAACGCCGCCTACCTCACCAAATATATGGAGCCGGAGTGGGAAACAAAACTGGTCATCGGCGGCAAAGACGACCATGAGCAGGATGCCGACCACCTGACCCAAAAACTTGGCATTGAACCGGTTGTGATTCCGGAAATGAAACGCGCTATCCGTTTTGCCGAAGACCGAAAGGCTTATGCGAAACTTAAATCTCTCATCCGCGACTTCCGGCCCGATGTAGTGCATACCCACGCCGCAAAAAGTGGCGCGCTGGGGCGACTTGCGGCCCACGCCTGCGGCGTGCCTGTAATCGTGCATACCTTCCACGGACACGTTTTTCATAGCTATTTCAGCCCGGCGAAAACCCGTATTTTCCTCGAAACAGAACGCTATCTCGCCCGTCGCTCGTCGGGCATCATTGCCATCTCGGATATTCAGAAAAACGAACTGGCGGATACTTACAGGATTTGCCCCGCCGAAAAACTGGCAGTCATCCCCCTCGGTTTTGACCTCGATGCTTTTGGCAACGACCAAACCACCAAGCGACAGGCTCTCCGGCAGCAATATGGCTTTGCCGAAGACGAATTGCTTATCACCATCGTTGGGCGCATTGTGCCAGTCAAAAATCATCCGCTGTTTGTAGAAATGGCCGCCCGGGTGGCGGCGCAGGAGCCGGATAAAAAACTGCGCTTCCTGATTGTGGGCGACGGCGATGCACGCCCGGCTATGGAAGACGCTTTCCGGAAAACAGCGGTTTCCTACGCCTATTTTCCGGAAAACAAAACGCCCGCGCAGGCCGTTTGCATCTCGTGGTCGCGGGAAGTAGATCGCGTTTTTGCCGCTTCGGATATTGTAGTGCTTACTTCCTTCAACGAAGGCACGCCCGTTTCGATGATTGAAGCACAGGCAGCAAGCAAGCCGGTCGTGTGTACCAATGTGGGCGGTGTGGCCGATATTATCGAGAACGGAACATCGGGCTTTGTGGTTCCCACGGGCGATGCCGGGGCTTTTTCGGATGCCGTCTTAAAACTGGTGCAGGACGCGGATTTGCGTCGGCGCATGGGCGAAGCAGGCCGCAGGGCAGTGCTCAATCGTTTTTCGTATCAGCGCCTCGTGGGGGATATGGATGGATATTATAGAAGGTTGCTGAAGAAATAAAGAGCTATTTTCCGGAATTTCTTCAGGCTATCGCTGCAAAAAAAATGCGGCCATCGCGTCTATCGCAAGGGGAAAAGAAGCGCACAGGAACGAAACGATTGTTTAGAGCCTGCCGGAATACGAAAAGAATTTTGTTTTGAACAATTTTGCCTTTTTGCGCCCGGATGCCTGCATCCTCCAGGCTTTTTTTGAAGAAAAAAAATGCACCATGCGCCCGCAGAAATTTTTGTTTCATCCTACACCTGTATCATGCGCCCGCAAAAATTTTTGCTCCATCCTACACCTGTATCATGCGCCCGCAGAAAATTTTGCTCCATCCTACACGTGTATTATGCACCTGCAAAAATTTTTTGTCTATCCTACATCTGTATTGCAGACCCGCAGAAATTTTTGGTATTTCCTGCAAATTTTATTTTGTTCAAAAAAAATTTTTTAATTTTTGGATAATTGAAACAGAAATATTTATTTAGCAACTTGAAATCAATAAATCCTCCTTTTAACCCCTTGTAAATATCATGAACTTTTTCCAGAAATTCTTTTCCGATTTTTTTGACGTACCACGCATTACGCCTACCCGCATCGCCGATTTTGCGGATGATGCCATCGAGCGCATCACGGCAAACGACCCTCTGAATCAGTTTGGCGAAATCGTATCGCAAGTAAGAGAAGCCAACCTCGCGCTGCGGGCCGAACTCGTGGAGCTAAGCGGCGGAAAAGGAACGCAAAAGGGCCACACCTTGCTGACGGATGCTGTGGTAGAAGATTTTAGAAAGGCCATGCGCGAGCTGGAACCCGAAATTTCTTATCGTCTTAAAGGCCCCAAATCCATTGCCTATCTGGAGCTTTATCCCGGTGGCAAAACGGAATATAACCGCGCTACAAAGGCCAATATGTCCACGCTAACGGAGCGGGTAAAACAAATGGTGGCGAAATATGCTGCCGAACTGGGTACTGAAGTTATCAATCGCCTCAAAATTTTTGCACAAGATTGGGAAGGCAAACGCGACCATCAACGGCAGCACGAAGGTGCCATGGACACCGACCGCACCGAGCGCAGTGCAACGCGCCGGGAAGTGGAAAAACTACTGGTGAAACTCCTGCATACCGTTGGCGCCGCCTTCCCGGCGGATACGGAAAAATGCAACAGTTTCTTTAACTTCTCGCTGCTCGATGCGCACAAGCATTCCAGCCTCGACCGGCCCTGAAGGCGGCCCTCAAGAAATAGCGAAATTCAAAAACTGCCTGTCGTTTTTTAGAAACGACAGGCAGTTTTTTTTTAAACAAAATTCCTTGCTGTGCCGCTGCCCAACAACCTTTGAAGGCCGTCTTGCCAAGGCGAAGCAAGGAATTTGCAGGATATAAATTATGGAAAATTCAGGAAACAAAAAACGGGTTTAGCGTTCCGGAAATTCTGGTTGCCCCGCCCCCCAAACGGCGATTGTCTGGTAGGACGCGGGCTAAAATTCCGGAAAAGAAACGGTTGTAGCCCCAAAATTTATGCCTTTTCCTTAAAGAAATCCACCGTCTTCGCCAATCCATCCAGAAAGCGGTCGGTGGGTTGATAATCCAGAAAATGTTGGGCCTGCGAAATATCGGCAAGAGATGCCCGAATATCGCCGGCTCGCGGCTCGCGATAAGTAGGCGCGTGGTCTTCGCCCAGCAACTCCCGGATGGATTCAAACAGGAAATTGACCGTGAAATTTTCGCCCACCGCCACGTTATAAACCCGGCCATAAGCTGCGTCGTTATCGGTGAGCATCCCGCGAATGTTGGCCTGAACGGCATTGTCTACATAAGTAAAGTCCCGGTTTTGCTCGCCATCGCCATTGATGTAAACCGGTGTCTTTTGCAGGATGCCGCTCACAAACAGCGGAATCACCGCCGCATAGGGGCCATTCGGATCCTGCCGGGGGCCAAAGACATTAAAATACCGGAAACCGAGAATCTTCATGCCGTGTAGTTTATGAAAAACATCGGCATAGAGTTCGTTGGTTTTCTTGGTTACGGCGTAGGGCGAGAGCGGGTTTCCGGTGCGCTCCTCTTTCTTCGGCAGGTTAGGCTCGTCGCCATAAACACTGCTCGAAGACGCGTAAACCAGCGATTTTACACCCGCTTGCCGTGCTTTTTCAAACACCATGAGCGTGCCGCTTACGTTTACGTCGTTGCTTGTTACGGGGTCTTTCACCGAACGCGGCACCGAGCCAAGCGCCGCCTGATGGCTCACGTGATGGATATTTTCTAATGCCTTTTCACAATCTGCTTCGCTTCGGATATCGCCGGGCATAAACTCATAGGCCGGATGGTCTTTAAACAAATCCACATTGCTTTGCAGGCCGGTGGAAAGGTTGTCGAGCACGCGCACCTTGCGGGCTCCGTGATGCAGCAGATACGCCACAATATGGGAGCCGATGAAGCCTGCGCCGCCGGTTACGAGAAAGTTTTTTCCGGAAAGACTGCCGGTGTGGAAGGTGTGCATAGTTTAATAATGGCTCAATAGCTCCATGAAATTGGAACGCGGATGAAGCGGATGGATACGGATTTTCACGGATTTTTCCTGAAATTTTCCTTAATCCCTATCAACGAAAATCAACTCCCATCAACAACTATCAACGCCTGTTAGTCATGAAGCCTAAAGCCTGAAATATGAATTACAGGCTCCAGTATTCGCGGCTGTTGATTTTGTTGCGATAGATGCCTTTCAGGTCGGCAATGATAGCGCCGGGCTTGGTGATGGATGCGAAATAAGCATCGTCGAGGTTCAGATACTGTTCGTGATTTACGGCCACAATTACCGCGTCGTAGTCGCTGCCGGCCTCTTCGGCAAGGCCAAAACCGTACTCATGTTGCAGTTCTTTGCTGCTTGCAAACGGATCCACCACGTCCACTTTCACGCTATAGCCTTGCAACTCGCGCACCACATCGGCCACTTTTGAGTTGCGGATATCGGTAACATTTTCCTTAAACGTAGCGCCCATCACCAATACTTTGGATTGCGCCATATTGCCACCATTTTTGATAATGGCCTGCACGGTTTTCTTGGCTACCCAGGCGGCCATTTCGTCGTTGATGACGCGTCCTGCCAGGATTACACGGCTGCTATAGCCCAGTTTGGCCGATTTGTAGGTCAGATAATACGGATCCACGCCAATGCAGTGGCCGCCCACGAGGCCGGGGAAAAACTTCAGGAAATTCCACTTGGTGCCTGCTGCTTCCAACACTTCATAGGTGTTGATGCCCATGCGGTCGAAGATAATCGACAGTTCATTCATCAGCGCGATGTTGAGGTCGCGCTGCGTATTTTCAATAATCTTTGCGGCCTCGGCCACCTTCACACTCGAAGCGCGATGCACACCCGCTTCGATAACCATCTCATAAACATTGGCCACGAGTTCCAGGATTTCCGGATTGCTGCCGCTCACCACCTTCACCACGTTCTCCAGCGTGTGCACCTTATCGCCCGGATTAATGCGTTCGGGCGAATAGCCGTAGGAGAAATCTTTTCCCGCCGTCAGTCCACTAATGCGTTCAATCACCGGCAGGCAATCTTCTTCGGTGCATCCGGGATACACGGTGCTTTCAAACACCACGCAGTCGCCGGGTTTTATCGCCTTTCCAATCGTTTCAGAAGCCTTTAGCACGGGAGTCAGGTCGGGTACGTTATGTTCATCCACTGGCGTAGGCACGGCCACGATAAAGAAGCGGGCTTCGCGCAGTTTGTCGAGCGAGGTTGTAAATTCAATATCGCAATTTTCAAACGCTTCTTTCTCCAGCTCGCTGCTTGGGTCAATGCCGTTGCGCATCATTTCTACACGCTGTTCATTAATGTCAAAACCAATGACTTTGAGTTTGCGGGCAAAAGCCAGGGCAATCGGCAGGCCTACATATCCGAGGCCGATAACGGCGATTTTCTGTTCTTTGTTCTGGAGCGTGGAGAGCATATGGAGCTAGGTGAATTGGGCGCGAAATTAATCCGAAGAATAAATCTTCTTAGATTTTTTTGGATTATTTCTTGCCGGGTGGCTGAAAAACAAAAAGAGAACAGCGGGGAAGCTGTTCTCTTTTTAGGGGAAAGACGGCTGTTTTTCCGGTTATTGCCCTTGTTTTACTGCGGATTTCAGGCGGGGCTATCTAAATAATCCCTGTTGAAGGTTCCGGGCAAGCGGCATTTCCGGAAATTTCAGTCGGCTTTCGGAAAAATACCTGATGAGAAAGTACTTCTTAAGAGGCTTTCTTGGCAGCGTTGTCCGTTGCTTTGGTCTTAGGCGTGCGTGCAGGACGCACTTTACCAAAAGAACCCATTGTGATTTTACCGCGCTTGGTGCGCTTGTCGCCACGACCCATAATTGAGGATGTTTTAGAAAAAAGGTGTTTAAAAGAACGTGCAAAAGTAAAAAAGCAGCGATAACTGTTCGCTGCTTTTTTCGGGCGGTTTATTCCGGGGGGAAATTTTACCGGAAATTCCGGTATTAACCTTTCTTTTTGGGAGCCGGTTTTTTGGCGGCGGCTGCTTTTGCGGCGGGGGCGGCTTTTTTAGCGGCTCCTTTCTTGGGCGCTGCTTTCTGCTCGCCGGAAACGCCGGTAGAGAAAGATTTGCCGGGCTTGAAGCGGGCAGTTTTGCGGGCTGCGATCTCCAGTGCTTCGCCGGTGCGCGGGTTGCGTCCGGTGCGTGCCGCGCGTTCGGATACCGAGAACGTACCAAAGCCGATGAGGGTAACGCTATCGCCGTTTTGCAGGGCAGAAGTGATGCCGGAAGTAAAGGCAGAGAGGGCCTTGGAAGCCTGGTCTTTGGAGATGTCGGCCTCTTTGGCCATATGGTCGATCAGTTCTGTTTTGTTCATAAAGAACGTGTGTTGATTGGGGGGTTAGAAAGAAAGCGTTGGAATGAGGACAAATATAGGGTTTAAGCCAAAGTGGCAAAGGTTTTTTCGGGAAAAAAATGCTGAAAAACCGCGTCCCATAAGGCTTTGCGGCTGTTTTGGGTGTTTTTTGTGGGTTTTTAATGGCGGGAAAGCACCTCGAGCGTGGTGCGGAAGGCCATAAAACGGCTGCCGAAGCGATCCAGCCCTTTTTGGCGCAAACCCGGTGCGTATTCGGAAAGGTACCGGTCATACTGTTCGCGGGAGGGGAAAAAATATTGTGCCGCGTAAGTTGGGGCACTGTCTTCGGGCGTATCGGCGAGGCGGCAGAGGCGGGCTTCTTCCACAAGGCCGGTGGCCAGGATTTCCGGAATATGCTCCTGCTGCATCCAGCGGATCCATTCCTGTTCAATCTCGTGCTCGGTCTGCACGGTTACGTTGTAAAGAATCATTGGGGTCAGGGTTGATGTTTGTTGATGCGGGTGGATGATTGTTGATGCGGGTGGATGATTGTTGATGCGGGTTGATGATTGTTGATAGTTGTTGATGCGGGTTGATGTTTGTTGATAGTTGTTGATGGAAAATTCAGGGAAAATCCGTGAAAATCCGTTTCAATCCGCTTCATCCGCGTTCCAATTTCATGGAGAAATTATCGCCGCTGGTGATTTCCCAAATCGTCCAGAATCGTGCGGTAAGAAATATAGCGGTCTTCGGAAATTTTGCCTTCGGCTACCTGCTCCAAAACGGCGCAGCCCGGCTCGGCAATATGCAGGCAGTTGTTGTAGCGGCAATCGTGCATCGCGGCGCGGAGTTCCGGAAAATAATGCGCCAGTTCCCATTTGTCCACGTCCATCAGTCCAAATTCCTTCACGCCCGGCGTGTCGATGATGCGGCCCTTCCAGGGCGTGTCAAACATCTCCGCAAAAGTCGTCGTGTGCTGTCCCTTTCCGCTATAATCTGATACCGCGCCGGTGCGCAGCTTCAAATCCGGCAGCAGGGCATTGATGAGTGTGCTTTTGCCCACGCCGCTGTGGCCGCTTAGCAAGGCGGTTTTATCGCGCAGCAAATCTTTCAGTTCCGCGAGGCTTTCCGGGGCGAAGGCATTGGTGAAAAATACCGGGTAGCCCGCCCGCCGGTAATTGTCGGCAAAGGCTTCGGCAGCTTCGCGGTTCTCCATCTCGTCGGCCTTATTAAAAACCACCGCCGCCGGAATGTGATACATCTCTGCCGTCAGTAAAAAGCGGTCGATAAAGCCGGGCGAGGTGCGCGGCGCGGCCAGTGTGGCCACCAGCACGGCCAAATCGAGGTTGGCGGCCACGATGTGTTTTTGATGCTTGTTGTGCGGCGAGACGCGCACGATATAATTGCGCCGGTCGTCCACGCCGTCAATCATCGCGTAGGTTTCGCCTTCTTTTTCTTCGGGGTGGAAATTCACCACATCGCCCACCGCCACCGGGTTGGTCGAGGAGATTTCGGTGTCTATTTTCAGTCGCCCCTTGATGCGTCCTTTCCGGAAATTTCCGTCTTCGTCTTTAAGGTCATACCAACTGCCCGTTGATTTATATACCAATCCTTTACTCATAGCGCAGCGCGGTAATAGGGTTTAGTCTGGAGGCTTTTATGGCCGGATAAATTCCGGAAATAATGCCCGCAATAATACACAGCAAGATACCCAATCCCATCCAGAGCCATGGCGCTACAAATCCGGAGCCAAAGCTGAGGCCCAAAAGATTGCCTACGCCCACGCCCAGCAATGCACCCAGCACGCCGCCCATCGCGCCTATCAACACCGATTCGAGCAAAAACTGCCGGCGAATGGTAGAAGCCTTTGCGCCCAGCGCCTTGCTCACGCCGATTTCGCGGGTGCGTTCCGCCACCGATACCAGCATGATATTCATCAGCCCAATCACCGAGCCGAGCAGCGTGATAGACGCAACGACTACCGCCGCCGCCAGCAGATAGCCCAATACCTGCATCAGCGTCTTCATCATGGATTCGTTGCTTTGAATGCCGAAATTGGGTGCTTCGTCGATGTGCAGTTTCCGGATGACACGCATCTGCCCTTCGGCTTCTTCGGCCAGGAAATCGCGCGCCTGCGGGGTTTGGGCGGCTACGCTTATCAGGTAGTTGCTCTGCGCCGTGCCGTGGAGCATCCGGGCGTTTTCGAGCGGAACCAGTATCAGGTTGTCGGCGCTCATGCGCATACTGCCGCCCTGCTCGTCGGCGATGCCCACGACCCGATAATTCACATTGTTGATCAAGACCGCCCTGTCTAACACTTCCATTGGTTTTTGGGGCGAAAGTTTCCGGGCAACGGCAAAGCCCAGGATACATACATAGCTTCCGTTGGCAAGCTCGGCAGCCGAAAAGGTTCTGCCGGCCAGCAGGCGCGTATCCGTAATGGCGAAGTAAGCCTCCTCAACACCGGTTTTGGTTATGTTTGGGTTGGATTTAACGCCATTAAACTGCGCCACCGCCGAGCGGCTTGCCGTAAAGGAAATCCCGACAAGCCCCGCCCCGGAAAACCGTTCTTTAAAGGCGCGTGCTTCGTCGTATCGGATAGGGCGGGCTTCTGCTATGCGCTGTCCGCCCCGGCGGCTCCCGGCGCTTCTTTTCTTCTTCACCGCCGTTGGGGCAATCTGAAACGAATTGGCGCCCAGGCTGCTAAAGCTCTCGGTAACATTGGTCTTGAGGATTTCAAAGGCCGTCAGGATGCCCACGAGCGCCATGATGCCTACGGCAATGATGAGCACCGTCAGCACCGAGCGCAGGCCGTTGCTACGGATGGCCCGCAGGGCGAGCGCGGTTTCGAAGGCAAGCTGCATAAGACCCGAAGGTAGCGAGAGGCGCTAAAATCTTCTTCAACCACATCCAACGCCCAGCACCCGTTCGGCGAAAGCTGTGCTTTCGTCGGGCTATCCTGCCCGTTCGGGGAACGCTGTGCTTTCGTCGGGCTATCCTGCAGGCTGTGCCTGCATATTTAAGACTCCAAAAAACCCGTTCGGCGAAAGCTGTGCTTTCGTCGGGCTATCCTGCAGGCTGTGCCTGCACACAGGATTCCGGAAAAACCTTTTCCCTTTCCGGGAAATTCCACCAAAACCACCCGCGCTACCTTCGTTACCGCTTCCTATGTCTTATCAGATAAAGCTGCCCCAGTTTGAAGGCCCGTTCGACCTGCTGTTGTTCTTCATTGAGCGCGACGAGCTGGACATTTACAACATCCCCATCTCGCAAATCACCGAGGAATTTCTGGCCTATATCCGGAAGTTAGAGGCGCTGAATATAGACCTTGCTTCGGAGTTTATCCTCTTTGTCTCCACCCTGATGCGCATCAAGGCGCGTACGCTTTTGCCCCGCCGCGAAGTAGATCCGCAGGGCAACGAGATAGATCCGCGTCAGGAGTTGATAGACAAGCTGCTGGAATACAAGCGTTATAAAGAAGCCAGTGCGGAAATAGCGCAGCTGGAAGCCGCCCGCGCCGCGTGCTTTCACCGCGCCGCCGCCCGCGCCGAACTGGAGCAAATCGGCGAAACATTCAGCGAAGGAACCGAAATCCAGACCGTTACGATGTACCGGCTGGTGCAAACGCTGGAACGCGTCCTCAAACGCTTCAACGAGCGGACCAACAAGCCGCAGCACGTGGTGCTGAAATACAACTGGAGTCAGGAAGGGCAGCGCGCCTGGCTGCTTTCGCACTTAGAAACCGGAAAGGAAGCGTCTTTTGAATCGCTTTTTTCGCAGTGCCAGGACCGGATTCATGCCATCTTCACCTTTCTGGCCCTTCTGGAGCTGGCGCAGCAACGCTATCTGACATTGCAAACGCCCGAAAACAGTCGCAATGAATTTCTGGTTTTTTGGAACGAAGCCCGCGAGGCGCAATTAGCGGCTGAAAACAAGGCCGAAATTTCAGAAGAAAACCATTCGGTCGCCGCCGGAATCAACCCTTAAAAAGGGCTTTGGCATCGGCCAGCGCCAGAGCCGCCACCGCTTCTACCACCACCGGCACACGCAGCGCAATACACAAATCGTGTCGGCCCCGCACGGCCAGCGGCACCACTTTTCCTGCGCTCCGGCTGTAGCTTTCCTGCGGCGCAGGCGTACTGGAAGTGGGCTTCACGGCCACTTGGAAAACGATTTCGTTGCCGTTTGAAATGCCGCCGTTGATGCCGCCCGCGTGGTTGGTATGCGTTGTTCCTGCCGCGTCTGCAATCGCGTCGTTGTGCCGGCTGCCGGTCATCCGCGCTGCCTCAAAACCAGCGCCGAAAGAAATGCCTTTGATGGCCGGAATGGCAAAGACAATATGGGCAATGGCAGACTCCAGCGAATCAAAAAACGGCTCGCCCCAACCTACCGGCACACCCGAAATCCGGCACCGCACCATGCCGCCGATGCTGTCTTGCTGCGCGATGGCTTTCTGCAAAGCCCGTTCTACGTCGGTATCGCCGCCGGCCTCGGTGAGCGCCGCCTGAATCCGAACTTCCGGAAGGCATTTTTTTGCCACCACGCCTGCCGCCACGAGCGCCGTTGTGAGCCGGCCCGAAGCATGGCCACCGCCGCGCGGGTCGTTGAAGCCCTGGTGTTTGTGGTGAAGCACAAAATCGGCATGGCCGGGACGCGGCGTGTCGCGCAGATGTTCATAGTCTTCGCTGCGCGTGTTTTGGTTGGGAAACAGCATCGTGAGCGGCGCACCAGTGGAAAAGCCTCTGTAAATTCCGGAAATAAACTGCGGAATATCGGCTTCTACGCGCGGCGTGGTGCCAGCAGCGCCCGGCCTCCGACGCGCCATGTCGGGTTCAAAATCAGCAACGGCTATCGGCAGGCCGGCAGGCACACCGTCGAGGGTAATGCCCACCGCCGGGCCGTGGCTTTCGCCAAAAATCTGAATGCGGAAGACGCGGCCAAAAGAGTTCATAGGGGGTTAGAGACAAAAGTATCAAGACGAAAGTATCAAG
>DDEO01000055.1 GCA_002336725.1 Bacteroidetes bacterium UBA1952
TAGCTCAATTTCTCAATGGCTCAATTGAGAAAGTTGGGTGGAAAAATCCGTGAAAATCCGTCAGAATCGGCGTCATCCGCGTTCCGTCAAAACAGGGGCCGCAATCACCGCACTTCAAACCACACCGGCGACTGGTCATTCCAGTCGCCGTTGTAGTTAATGGTCAGTTCTTCGCCGGCAGCAATGGCGCGAACGGTTTTGATGGTAATGGTTTCCGCCTCATAATCCATTTCATACTCGCAGTTGGAAGCATAAGAATGGTTGTAGATAGGCACCCAGCCAAGCGCCATGCAGCAGCCTTTGAGGTCTTCCGGGTCCCACTCAAAAATATAATCGTGTAGCAGCGTCTGGTCAAGATACGGACGATCTTTCCCAGGCAACACCACCACGGGTGAAAGTTCAATTTCCACATCGGCGGACAGAGCTTCGTTGGTAAAAACGCCTCTCCCTTTTCCGGAAATCTGCGCAATAAAAAGCGCCGGATGGATGCTCACGGCTGCAAAGAAAGTCCACGATGCCTTTGCTTTACCCCGTAATTGCGCCGAAAGCCGTGTTATTTTCCGGAATTTCCGGAATTGCTTTTCGTTTTGGGTATGTTTCGGCACCGCAACGTTCCACAAAAGGAGGGTGCTATACCTTCTTTAACGTTTGCTGGTATGGACTTTTTGGTATTCTGGCCGTTGGATTTTCCAACACCCTATATTCCCCAAACCCCTTTTTAACCCCCCATTACTATGAAAGATCAGCAAAATCGCCAGGACCGTTCCCAGCAGAATGCCGGCAACCGCTCCGATTGGTCCCGCAACAATCAAAACGATGACCGACGCAATCGTCAGGACAGCAGCTATGGCCGCCAGGATGCCGGTTATGGTCGCCAGCAGCAACAGCAGGATGATTACCAGCAGGACCGGAACCAGCAGCGCAGCCAGAACCGCAATCAGCAGGACTGGAATCAGCAGGATTGGAATCAACAAGACCGTTATTCTTCCAATCAGTCTGACTCCTACAATTCGGGCTATGGCAACCACAGCAACGTAGGCTACCAGAACGACGAAGATTCTTATCGCCCTTACAGCGGTGAGCAGTACGACAACCGCTATGGTCGCCAGTCTTCGCAGTATGGCGAACAGCAAAACCGCTCCTACGGGCAGTATGGTTCGCAGCGCAATCAGTCCGGCAATTATCCGCAGGATGAAAACCGCTCCAATGTTTCTTATGGTCGCAACGATTATGCAGACCAGCGCCAAAGTGAAAATGCTTATGACCGTATGTCCGGCGGCAGCCAGTCGCGCCGTCAGGGCCACTGGGACACGCTGAATCAGGAAGAAAATGACTGGAATCCCGCCGAAACCAATAGCCGCCAAGCCAATGCAGCGTATAGCGGACAGCGCAACACCTCTGCTTATGGTGCTCCATCGGACATAGAATCTTATGGCAGTGGCCGGCAGTCTGATTATGGCCATTCCGGTTCTCAATCCTATCGGAATGCCGATTCCGGCAATAACCGTTCCGGCGCTTCTGGTGCTTCTTCCTATGGTCAGGCTTCCTACTCGGGCCGTTCTTCCATGAACAGCAGCGAGTCGCATCGCGGCAAAGGTCCCAAAAACTATCAGCGTTCCGACGACCGCATCCGGGAAGACGTTTCCGACCGCTTCTCCGATGATCACAATCTCGATGCTTCTGAAATCGAGGTAGCAGTGAGCAACCGCGAGGTAACGCTCTCCGGAACCGTGCCTACACGCCACTGCAAGCGCCACGCCGAAGATCTGGCCGAGCAGGTTTCAGGTGTACAGAATGTAGAAAACCGCCTTCGGGTAAAGAGTGATCGTTCTTCGCACAGCAGTGTAGATGAAGATTATTCTTCCTCGCGCAGCACCAACGCTTCGTCCAGTCATGCAGGAACGCAGCAAAACGCATCCGCTTCTACCGGCTCCGGCAGCAGCGACAGCAAAGACAGGAGCAAGGATTCGGACACAGATTCTTCCTCGTCTTCTAAGACAGGCAGCACGGCTACTTCTCCTACGAAGAAATAAGCAATTCCCCTCCTGTGGATACATTAACGCCCTTTTTTCCTATATAGGAGAAAAGGGCGTTTTTTAGGATGTGAAAATAAAAAAGCCCCGACTTGCGTCGGGGCTATCTTTCATAAGTAGCAGCACACGAGGTGTACTTTACAGTTGGTTGGCAGAAACACTCTGAGTAGAGAGCTGATTGGCGATAGCCTGACGACCTTCCGATTCGGATACGGGTTCTACCGTTACATTGGTAGTGCCGGATTTCCGGAATTTCAGGTCAGCGGCTGCCTTAGCGGTCAGGTCTAAGAGGCGCTTATTGCTTGCCGCCATGCGGTCGTTCACCTTTACATATACCACCTCGCCGTTTCGGGCATTGGTAACTTTCACATAAGTACCCAGTTTATGGATATTGGAAGCTGCGGTATATTTTTCCTGGTCAAAGACTTCGCCGGTGGCGGTTTTGCGTCCAACAAACTTGTTGTGATAAAAGGATGCAATGCCGTCTGTTACCTTCTCAATAGCCTTGGTTACTACGTTTTGCGCGTTTGCGCCAGTAGCCATTACAACCAGAAGGGACGCGGCAATCATCTTTTTTCGCATACTCAATATGTTTGGTACAATGCAAACCTAATGACTTCTGCCGGTGTAACCAACGAAATACTGTTAAAATATCACTGGTTATGACTGTTCTTTCTATGTGAAAAGCCAGGTTTGGGGCCTGAAAAAGACTTCCGGTCGTTCGACCAGCCTTTCTTTTCGTAGCGATCAGTACCGCCGCCGCCTTTGGGAGCAAAATTGCGGGGGCGGCTTGCATCCATTGGCTGCGCCAGATCCACGCGCACTTTCCGGCCCTTGAACTTCTTGCTATTCATGGCATCCATGATGAACTCGGCGGCATCGGTGCGGGCGTTGAAGTAGGAACTCAGTTCGCGCACCGTTACGCGGTCGATAACTTCCGGATCCACGTCGGTGCTTTCGGCCACAAACTGCACGAGCTTGGAAGCGTTGAGGCCGTCTTTGGTGCCCAGGTTCATAAACAAGCGCTGCGACTTGCCGCCGCCGCTTGTGCGTTGTCCGCCGGTGCCTTCATAACCGGCGTTCAGGTCGTCGGCATCTTCATATTCCTTGACGGTGTCTTTAAGACGCACCCATACGAGGCGACGAATCAGTTCGTCTTTATCCATCTCTTCAAAACGCTCGTGGATGAGGTCCTGATACGCTTCGCCAAAGCCTTCCTGTGGCTCGGTGGTTTCGATTTCGTCGAGGAAATGAAACAGGCGTTTGCGAATCACCTCAGCGCCGTCGGGAATATCGCTGCGCATAAACCGGCTTTTGGCGATGCGCTCGATATTGCGGATCTGGCCAATTTCGCGGGGCGAAACGATGCTCATGCAAATACCGCTCTTGCCGGCGCGGGCCGTACGGCCGCTGCGGTGGGTATAAATCTCCGGATCGTCGGGCAGTTCGTAGTTGATGACGTGCGTGATGTCGTTTACGTCGATACCGCGCGCCGCCACATCGGTAGCAATCAGCGCCTGGAGTTGCTTGCTTTTAAAGCGTTCCATCACCTTGCTACGCGCCTTTTGGTCCATATCGCCATGGAGCGGGCTGACGTGGTAGCCGGCCTTCATCAGGTTGTCGGCGATGTCCTGGCAATCCTGCCGTGTGCGCACGAAGATGATGCCATAGATGCCCGGCGTGTGGTCGAGCAGGCGTTGCAGCGTGGCAAAGCGGTTGTGGTGGTTGGTGATGTAATACTGGTGGTCGATGTTCTCGTTGGTGGTGTTGGCCGGAGCTACGCGCACCTCTTTCCAGTCGCTCATAAAGCGTTTGGCGATATTGCGCACATCGTTGTTCATCGTGGCCGAGAACAGCCAGGTATATTGGCGCGAGGGCGTGCTTTGGAGAATCAGTTCGATATCGTCGCGGAAGCCCATGTTGAGCATCTCGTCGGCCTCATCGAGTACCACATATTCTACATTGCCGAGGTTGATGGCTTTGCGTTCCAGCAGGTCGATGAGTCGGCCCGGTGTTGCCACCACCACCTGTGCGCCTCTTTTGAGTTCGCGAATCTGTCCGCCGATGGGCACACCGCCGTAAACGGCTACGGTGCGCAGACCTTTCAGATATTTGGCGTATTTCTGAAACTCTGCTTCAATCTGCATACACAGCTCGCGGGTCGGCGAAAGCACCAGCGCCTGTACGTTGGGATATTCTGTATCGATATGTTGAAGCAGCGGAAAGCCGAAAGCGGCTGTTTTGCCGGTGCCGGTCTGGGCAAGGCCTACGAGGTCTTGCGGCTCCCCGAGCAGGAGCGGGATCGTCTGTTGCTGAATGGCGGTAGGTGTCTCAAAACCCAGATCGGTGATAGCACGCAACAGTTCCTCCCGGAGGGGGAGGTCTTGAAATAACTGCATTAAAGTGTTTGGGAAAATTTCAAATGAGGTGCGAAGTTACGATATTTGTATGCGTTGGATGCGTTAAATATCCCTTCGGCACACTTCGCAGTTGGACAGGCTTCGCAGTTGGACATCCGCCTTTGGCGGAGTTGGACACGCTTCGCAGTTGGACATCCGCCTTTGGCGGAGTTGGACACGCTTCGCAGTTGGACAGCCCTTCGGGCGTTGGAGCCTTCGGCTTGGAAAATGTTGGAGCCTTCGGCTTGGCTGACGTGTTTATTAGACTTCTTGCGAAAGTATTTTCATGCAGCATTTTCGTTGCTGTGTATTACTCCCCCAATCTCCATTATTCTGTGTT
>DDEO01000099.1 GCA_002336725.1 Bacteroidetes bacterium UBA1952
GCTCGCCATCTCCACAACACAGAATAATCGAGATTGGGGGCGTATTACCCAACAACGAAAATGCTGCATGAAAATACTTTCGCAAGAAGCCTATACTACGCAACAACTAAAATGCTGCATAAAACCACTTTCGCAAGAAGCCTATTGCAGTCTTTTGAATCCGGAATACATCCTTCTTTTATTCAGACTGCCGACACCAGCGCCTGTCCGCTCAAAACCGGCACGACGGGGTGCAAATCAGGCGTGGCGCAATAATCCATATCTGCCTGAAGCCCCAATGCCGAAAGGCGGTGATAGTGCGAAGAGCCCTTCAAAAAACCCAGATAATTGCCGTTTACGCCTTGTGCCATCTGCACGGCGCAGCGCGTGCTGTCGTCGTTGGTTACAAATCTTTCGGCCAGCAGGCGACGGGCGATTTCTCCGGCCAGCAGGGTGTCTTCCAGATTAAACTTGTCTTTCCAGGCCGCGCAGCCCAGCAAAACGTCCTTATCGCCCTGGAGCAGATATTCGGTAGTGGCGGTCAGGTTGAGGAAGCTGCCCGTCAGGATGCGGTGTGCGCCGTTCACCATATGCAGCAGCCGGGTGCCGTTTGTGGTTGTCAGCACCAGCGTTTTTCCGGAAACAAAGTCGCTGGGATACTCTGATGGGGAATTGCCGTGTTGAAGGCCAGGCGCAATTTGCCCGTCGCGCTCGCCGGCGGTAATGCTGTTGGAAATGGCCTGTCCGAGGCGCACCGCTTCGCTGATAGTGGCCACGGGGACAACTTCGCGTGCGCCGTTGTGGAGGGCGGCGGCAATGGTGGAAGTGGCCCGAAAAACGTCGATGATAACCACGTTTTTATCCCGTGGATCGTAGAGGTGGAGCAGGGCGGGCGAAAGGCAGACTTCAACTTGAGGCATATAATAAGAGGGGTCGGGAGGTCAAAGATAACCGTGTGCGGAGCGGGAATTTCCGGAAATTTCCGGAAAATAAAAACCGGATTGTCGAGGTAGACAACCCGGTTTTATTGGTTTTAAAAGACAATTCATTAATACACCCACATATCCTGCTCGCGATTCTGCAATTCTTCGGAGAGGCGTTGTGCACGGTAGAGTGCTTCCATACCACCGCCGGTTTGCTGGCTAATTTCTTCGCCAAATACGTTACTTACTTTGGTAACACGGGAAGAGAACCAGCGGTTTTCGAAGAATTCATTCCAGTTCATGCGGGCTACGTCGTTTTCGGGATTGAATACTTCGTATTGCGCCAGCGTCTCGCGGATTTCCGGAAAATAAAGCCAGAACATCGGTCGTGTTCCACGGCTCAGCCCCGTGTTTTGGTCAATCACATCCATAACCGGAGCAATCCCGATGATACGGACAATCATACGGCCGGAATTGCGGTCTGCGATCCAGTCTTCTTTAATGCGATAGCGGGTTACCACGTCCGGATTAAAGTCTCGGTTGGTGATACGCAGCGTTACCTCTCCGGTAATAGGGTCGGTAACAGGCGTAGTATCGGCCGTACCCACAACCATATCCATAATTTGTTCTTTGGAGAGGGCGTTGGTAAAGCGGTCGTCATTAAAAGCAGAATAAGCTTTTATTTTGCCTTTCTTTACTGCGTCCATCAGAATTTCGATGAAGTAACCGCCACCGGTAAATTCATCGCCCGGATAGCGGAACGCCATGTTCTGTTTTTCACGGATGTCGATTTCGCGCCAGACCCGCTTTTTCCAGTGTACATCATTTTCCCGGATAGGTGTCCATGGAAGTACACGGGTAATATGCGGCACACGATCGATAACACCATCGCGTACCAGAGACGGCCTCCAGCCAGTCGTAACGGCTTCGCCGGCAGTAGGGTTCTGAATCTGGGCGTTGTCGTTGATGATCGGCTGCTGTGCATATGCGAGGCCACTCGTCAGAAAGGCACATACAAAGCCAAGCGATTTAAACATTATTTTGACGTTCATTGTCCGGAAGAGAAGCTTGTGGGAGGTTAAAGTTAGTTCAGCGTCAGCACAATCGGGTTAATCTTGCGGACTGTTTTATCAGGCAGTTCAGCGCGTATCTCATCAATGAAGATACGATCGCCCGGCTTGGCATCTTTAATCATCTGCTCTACCTGATTGTTGGCGGAGAACAAGGCGCTGTTTACGGTTACTGGTGCCGAAACATCCGTGCTGCGTTTCTTGGCCATCGAGAACTGATAACTTACGACTTTTGCACGTACGTTGAACAAGAAATCTTTGAGTTCGGCAACGACCCCCATCTGCGCACGGAAGACAGACGAAGACATCGCGCCCTGCGTTTGGCCGCCTACCTGGGCTTCCGGGTTGGGGATGCGCTTCACGCGAATCACGTTTGTGCCAACTGTTTTTACGCCGCCGGGTGTCCGTACATTGATAGACGCGGTTACGGTACGTGAATTAGGCGTAACGTTCATCACATACTTTCCTTTTCCGGTGTTGGTGAGTTCGGCACCTGGAATGCTCAGGGATACATCTTCGAGGTTGTAACCGGCGGCAGTAACTGTAATCGGGTTGGGCAGGCCGGCATACACCACGTTCATAGAATCGAGCTGCAGGGAAGTACCGGAAGTACCCACCATATACTGAAACTCAAAGGGTCGAACTTTGCGTTCGCCGTTCATTTCCAGGGCTACCGTTCCGCGAACGGTTTGCAGCCCCAGACCGGAGGCCGTGGTTTCCCAATAGCCGATACCATCTTTCACCTGTGTTACACGACCGGAGGAAACGCTGATTTGGGGCGTTACACTGCGGTTGTAGGCAGCAATCATGATATTACCTTCTACCTTCTGGCCTTGCAGGGCATAAGAAGTTTTGGAGATACCGAGACCGATGATGTCGTCGAATTTCAGCGTAGGTGCGTCTGCCTCGCGGGCCAGTTGGTTCAGAACCGCTGCCTCGGAGTTGCGCACGTCGTTTTGCATTTTGCTAAACAGCGTAACAGCGCCCATCACCGGCATATTGTAGAAGTTGGCCGTAGCCCAGTCGCCTTGAGGGTTATTGTCGGTTTTGGAAGCCGTGTCAATACGCAGGGGCAGGTCTTTGGCAAATTCAGTGCGGACATTCGGGTTCACACGGTCGAGCATGAAGTCGCGCAGAGACAGAATGCGTTGCTTGACTTCATTGCCGCCCTTTTGCTCCACGAGCAGGCGGGTGGAGGCATCGATGTCAGATTCTGCTTTGATTTCGCCTGCGGCCGTATAGCCGCCCGAAGCCGTGATTACTTTTTTCTTCCAGTCTTCCAAATACTTCACCATTTTCTCTGCTTCCGCCTTCACCTGCATGGCTTTCTCGTTGAAAGGTGCCACGCGGGTACGGGTCTCGGCTTTTTGAGCGCCGGCATCGAGGTTCATATACAGCTCGCTGTTTTTGCCCTCAATAGACTCGTTGGAATGCGTTATGCTATCGTTAATAGTCTTAAATGCATGAAGAATTTCAGAGGACACGTTCAGGGCGAGCATAGCCGTCAGTACCAGGTACATCAGGTTGATCATCAACTGCCGCGGCTCTTTAGGTAGTGCCATCCTGAGAGGATTTTTCTTTTAAACGAAGGGGTAATAAATAATAGAAGGGTGGGTAGGAAGTTAGTTCCGGAAATTTCCGGAAAATTAACGTCCCTGCATCGCGCCGAGCATATTGCCGTAGATGGTGTTGAGGCTGCTCAGGTTGTGTGCCAGGCGGCCCATTTGCTCTTTGGCGGCCTGCGCGTCGGCGGCAGAATCTGCCATGGCTTCGGAGGCGTTCACCAGGTTGCCATAGAATTTATTCATAGCCTTCAGGTGGTTGTTGGCATCCTGAAGTTCTACTTCATAAATCTGATTCAGCGAACCGAGGTTGCGGCTCAGGATGGTTACCTGCTGATGGAATTGCGCCGTGTCTTCGGCAGCGTTGTTGAAGGAAGACATGGTCTTCGTTGCGCCGGCGAAGGTGGTCTTCAGCTCGTGGAGCGTTGCGGCGGTTTCCTGTGCGGCAGTGGTATAAGCGCCGGTGGCCACGGTTACATCGGTGATGTCGCGCATATTTTCCACCGTCTGTCCGAAGCGCGAGAAGTTTTCGTTCAGGCGTTGCAGGTTAGCCGGGGTAATGTGTGCATCTTCCAGCATCCGGTCGAGGGCTGCCGTAGCACTAGACGGCTGCTGCATACCGCCCGTCAGCTGGCCGGCGGTGATATCCACGTTCACGGTTTTCACGCCTTTCCGATACGCTTCTACCTTAGGGTTTTGATCCAGATTCGGATAATAACGCTCCCAGTAGTAGTCTTTGTGGGGCGGCAGGATGCCGAGCAGGGCAAAGATAAAAGCTTCGGTAAGCATACCGATAGTCAGGGCGGGGCCTGCCCACGACCAGTGTTGGATTTTGGCCAGGGCGCCAATCAATACCACCGAAGCGCCCAGACCAATGATCAGGTTCTTGATGTATTTGCCGGACTTTGTTTCAAAAAACAGGGAGATGGACTTCATGGTCTCTAAAAAAGGAATAGTTGGGGGTGGATAACAGGAATATCTTGTTCTTAGCGGCGATTGGTCAGGGCCGGGGCAATTTGCTGATACACACAGCGGAAGCCGATATAAGCCTTTGCCGTATCGGCATATTCCCAGTCGCGGGTGCCGTTTTGCAGGTAGTAGGCTACATCTCTCCAGGAGCCGCCCCGAACCACTTTGCGGCGCATCCACTGCGGGTCGCTCTCGCGGATTTTGTAGTTGATATCGGGGTTAATATCGGCTACGGTCTGATAAGCATTGCCAAAGTAAGTGCTTTGTGTCCACTCGCTTACGTTGCCCGCCATATTGTAGAGGCCATAGTCGTTGGGGAAGTATTTATCCACTTCCACGGTGTAGAGGCCGCCGTCTGCCGCGTAGTTGCCGCGCATCGGCTTGAAGTTAGCCAGATAACAACCCTTCTTGTTTACGATATACGGACCACCCCAGGGATAGGTCGCCTGATTGCGTCCGCCGCGTGCCGCCCATTCCCATTGCGTTTCAGTCGGCAAGACAAACTTGCCTTCAAAAAACTGCTTGGTGCGCTCGCGCTCTCCTTTCCAGGTCTCGGTGCGCCAGTGGCAGAAGGCATTGGCCTGATGCCAATTGACACCTACGACCGGATAGTTGTTAAAAGCCGGAAACCAGTTGTATTGCTGCCCGATTGGCTCGTTGGAGGAGTAGTTAAACTGCCGCGCCCACACCAGCGTATCGGGATAGGCCGGCACTTCCTGCGTACGGAGGAAATTGGTGCGTGGCTGGTTGGGATTACGCACCGCCTCATCGTATTGAAATTCGGTGTAGCGATAGACGAGTTTGGAAGCGTCCAGCTCAGAGCGTCCCCAGCCGGATTGTTCCGGTGTCAGGAAGAGACCTGCCAACTGCTCCCGCACTTCATCGTTGCGGAAGTTGATACGCTTGCGCATATCCACCCGCTGCGTACCGTCCGGGTTGTCGATAAAATCGCCCAGCTGTGTGTGCGCCATCGAGTCGAGTACGTAGTTCGTAAACTGCCGGTATTGCGCGTTCGAGATCTCCGTGTTGTCCATATAGAAACCGGTCATCTGCGCGGTGCGGATCTGGGCGTCGTTGCGTCCACGAATGTCTTCGTCTGAAGCGCCCATACGCAGCACGCCCGAGGGGATATAGGACATACCGAGCGGGGTGGGTGGCTTATAGGCCAGCGTGTTGGGCGCACCTACGAGCTGGCCGCCGGTGCCCGATGATCCACAGCCGGTTGCTGCTATTGCTGCAAATGCAAGGGCTGAGAGCTTCAGGGAAACATTTTTCATACTACGGTCAATGTGGTTTTTGCAGGTTCCGGAAACAGAAGAAGGGATGAATGAGGTGCCTTTCCTTGTCGAAACGGCACACAATATTTGCAAGATTTCTGGAAAAAACAAACTTCTCGGAAAAATTCCTTCAAAAAATCTTAAAAACACCTCCTCACCCAACGTTTTGGAGCGCCTCTCCTGTCCTTTGAAGGGCGCTGTAAAAATAAGAGAGTTTTGGGGGCTTTTGCAAATGCTTTTTTTATCCTTTTAGAAAGGATAGCCAATTGCAAGGTTCAGCACCAGATTATCACGCCGGTAATCGGGGTTCGAAAAGTTGAAACCCGGCATAACATTGGCCGCATCCTGAGGCCGGTGAATCGGCGTAGCCACGTCGGCCCGAATGACCAGGAATGAGATGTCGAACCGCAGCCCGATGCCCGCGCCCACGGCCAACTGCGAGAGGAATTTAGACGTAAACTCGGCGCCGGGCCGCGTACTGTCCGGGCGCATGGCCCACACATTGCCCGCATCCACAAACACGGCACCTTTGACAATCGAATAAATCGGGAAGCGCAGTTCGGTGTTGGCCTCCAGCCGAATATCGCCCGGCTGATCGGCGCTGTATGTGATGCCTTTCACCGTGTAAGTGGCACCGCCATAAGTGCCTGGCCCCACCGAACGCGCCCGGAACGCCCGCACGCTATTGACCCCGCCGCTGAAAAATTGTTTGATAAAAGGCAAATCCGGGCGGTTGCCATAGGCATAGCCCGCGCCGGCCAGCAGGCGGCTCACCAGCGTAATATCGCCGTCGGGCTTGCTGTTGTTTATCCGCCAGTAATGCCGCCCTTCCAGCTCGCCGCGCACATACTGCGAGAACGGAATGTTGTAAATCTTTACCTCTTTATTTCCGGAAGAGGTGCCCGCCAGCAGGCCCAGCAGATTGCCGGCAGCGTCGGCATTGGCGTTAAAATAAAAATTGTGGCGCTTCCGGTTGGGGCTGGCGTTGGTGTTGAAATTGTAGTTGTAGATAGAGCCGATGATGAGCTGACGGGTGATGCTGCGCTGCAAAACCGGGTTGACGGCCATCAGTTTCCGGAAAGAATCGGTGATGTGGGAGGAGTCCACCACGTTCACGTTCACCACTGTCAGCCGGTGTTCTTTGCGGATTTCCGGTTTCCAGCTATAGCCATACTGGAGCGTAAAAGTGTTGAGCGCATACTGATCGGTGCGGTTAAAACGCTCAAAGCCTACCGAAAAGCGGGTTTCCGGAACATAGTCGCCCAGGGTGTTGAGCCGGAACGGCGAGAGGATTCGCGGCACGGAAAGATCCACCTGCCCGCCGTAGCGAATCGTGGACGAGGTCTGCTGTCCGTAAATCTGATTTTCCAGGCCCAGAAAAGCGGTCGTCTTCAGCCGCTCGCCCCCCCGGAAAAGGTTACGGTTCTGCCAGGAAACGGATAGCTGCGAGCCTTTGGAATTATCCGAACGCGTCAGGCCCAACACTTCGGCCTGGAGTGTTTTGCGTGGGAAAGGCGTGGCGTAATAATTCACGTCTAAGTAGTTGGACGGCGTGTCCACATCGGTAAATTCTGCTTTTACAAACTTAAAAACGCCGAGGTTCACCAGCCGGTTCAGCGAGCTGTTATGATCGCGGCGGTTGTAGAGGTCGCCGGAGTGAAACACGAGCGTTTTATTGAAAACCACATCCCGGAAACGGTGCTGCGGATCGGCAATGAAATAGCCGTCTTTAGTGGGTTGCGCCGCCATATAGTCGCCCACCGTGTCGCCGCGCAGGCTTTCTTCGAGGTCAAAATTGGGATAGACATTGATATAGCGCAGCCGGAATTGATCCAGCGATCGCGGTGTGGCATCGTCCTTCACAATCATATTGAGGTCCACCTGATGATTGCCAACGGTGGTATCTACTTCTACGAGCAGCGCATCCGGACTGAAATAATAAAACCCGTTTTGTTTCAGGCGCTGATCCAGCCGGTCGCGCTCGGCTTTAATCACGTCCAGGTCATAAGGATTGCCCGGACGCAGCAACTGAAAGCGGCTGGTAGCCCGCTGGATATTGGCCGACAACGAATCCGTTCCTTCGGGGTAATGCACCTCACGGATGTAGGATCGCTCGCCCGGCGTGGCGGTGTAAATAGCCGTCATGTAGCGGTTTTTGGCCGGTGTATCGGCGGTGCCGCTCACCTGCGCCCGGAAATATCCCCGGTTATACAGGCGGCTTTTCATCACCTCGCTGTTCTTCTCCAGATTCACCTGCGAGGCCAGCACCGGCGCTTCGCCATACTTGCGGCGCAGCCACGCGGCCACGCCTTTCTTCTTGGCCGTATCGCCGATGCTCCAAAAGAAAAGACCATAGCGGAAGCCCAGAAAATTGCTGTTGGGCTTGGGCCGCGCCAGGGCCTTCAGCTCTGAAGACATCGCCTTCTTCTCTTTCTTGGAAACGCCTTCCACGTTCACCTTTGCGCCCGTGTAAAGACGGTCGCCGGGTGCCAGCTTTTTGGCAGGATTACAGGCCGCAAGGCTCAACAGCACGACGCTCCCCAGGAGCAATCGGTATAGGTTCATCATGAGTTTCTTTTATTGAATGCTATCTCGCGCCGCTGCCCTTCTTTGCTGCCGGATGCGGCGGGCCTTATCGGCGCTCTGAAAGATTTCCCGGAAACGGTCGTAGCTAATGCTCGCGCCCACGCCCGCACCAGTCTCTATTACCTGCCCGGCAACTACATCGGTATATTGGTTGCGCCGATAGGTACGCAGTTGATAACGGCCATCTTTGGTGAGCAGATATTCTATCGAAATATCGGAAGCAATCTGGTTGGCCGACTGGTTCGATTGTTTAGGTCCTTCTACCTCAAAGTTGGACCCCACATTCACCCGCAGCCGGTCGTTGAGCAGCCGCTTGGAAAGGCCCACGGTTACGTCGGTGCGCTGGGCCGCTGTTCCGGTAGAATAATCCTGCCGGGAATTAATGCCCACGTTTACGTCCACGCCCTTAATCAGGCTGCCGGCCAGCCGGTTGATCTGGTCGGTGAGCAGGCGGCTGGCGCTCTGCCGCACGTATTGCTCGGCAAAATTACCGTCGTCGCCATAGTCTTTGAGCGGCGTTTCGCTCACGAAGCGGTTGAGCAGCAACAAGGCAAATACCTGCTTGTTGAGTTCGCTTTCATTGCTGCGCAGTTGGTCGAGGCGGGCCTTCACCACGTCCCATTGTGTGCCGCTGCGGGCGGGTAGTTGAATATCAAAACTTATAACCGGTTTCATCAGTTCGCCGGTCATTTTCAGGAGTACTTCAAAAGGCAGTTTCTGCTTGTAGCGGTTCAGCTCTGTTTGGGCCGCGCCGGCCAGTTGGTCCACCACGAGGTCAATAGGAGATGTATTGGCCGTATAAGTGGCCGTGATGTCAATATTGGCATCGGTCGGGTCGCCCGTCCAGGTGATGGTGCTGCCCGGCTGAATGCCAAATTGCCGACGCAGGAAGTTGAGTGTCAGCAGATATGAGCCTTGTTGCAACTGATAGGCACCGGTGAGGCTTATTTTTCCGCTCCGATCCATGCCCACGCCCAGGTTGGAAACGCCGCGCACGGTGAGCGCATCGCCGTTGCGCTCGTCAATCACGACGGTAAACTGCGCCATGCTGTCCGTCTGGAGCGCGAGGTCGGCATACACGCCGTTCACCTTGCTTCGGGCCGTCAGGGTGTCCAATTCCTGATTGATGATGTGGGAATGTTCGTGGTCGTGTTTGCCCACAAACTTTACCACGCCCACACCGGCATCAACTTCGGGGTTGCTGCTCGGCAGCAGGATTTTAAAATCGGTGCCTTTATTGATGCGGATATTTCCGGAAATATCGGGGGCCGTCAGCGATCCGCTGATGCGGGTATCTGCCGACATATTCAGCCGGCCATAAAAAAGCTGGTCGCTGCCGGGGCGGCGACCGGCATTGACGGCCAGGAAACTATCCGCCGTTACGCGCAGGCCAAACCGGTATTTCCGGAAATCGGAAGTCAGAATCTGCCCGTCGATAACGGCTTCTTTACCCGCCGAATCGAGCAGTGTGAAATGGTCGAAGCGCACACCCTTCGGCGTTACGAAAATATTATCGGACGGGATAGAAAACCGGGTTCCCAGCATGGCCGGTGTAAAGTAGGCGCTGTCGAAGTGCAGCGATCCGTTTACGTTCGGGTTATCAAAAGTGCCTACCACGTCAATATTGCCTTTCAGCGAGCCACCGCCCTCCGACACCTGCCCGGCGGTGAAGGCCGGTAGCTTTTGCAGGTTCAGGTTGCCGATGTTCAGGTTCATGTCCACCTTCTGCCCGGCCAGGAAATACACGCCGTTCAGGGTCATATCGTTGCCATAACCATTGAGCGCGACGTTGGCCGAAATGGCCTCTTCGCCCGAGTTATCGGCCTGCACCAGCACGGTTCCAACCGTGTCGCTGTTATACGAAAGGCTGTCAATGCGCAGGTCGGAGCTGAAATAAGGTGTTTTTTCGCCCATGATGCCCCGCACTTCGGCATAGCCATTCACGCGTCCTTCGAGGTTGAGCGAGTCCTGGCCTACAAAATCGGTGAGTGTACTGATGCGAAAATCCCGGAAACGCAGCTCTATCGGCGCATCGGGTTGCAGTTGGGTGCTATACGCGCCAAAGCTTTGCCCGTTGTGGGTAAAAGAAAAATCTTTGGCTATCAACCCCGCTTTAGAATATTCTATATAGTTGGAATCCGGCACATTCCAGGCCTGATAGTTCAGCAACACGCTGTCCTGCACCAGCGAAAGCCGGAATCCATCCTGCGGCGTAGGCTGTACGTTACCGCCCAGCACATAGCGCGGCACATCGGCAGCGTCGCGGTTGTTGAGTTTAAAATCCACAATATTATTCGCGACAGCGCCGGCCAGCGAGGTCTGATAGATGTGCATGGCCGATGTATGAACCCCGTTTAGATGCAAGGCATAGCGCAGCGCCGCCGTGTCTTTGGTATTAGCCGTGAGCGAAAGTGAATCCACGCGGTTTTGATCGTAATAAATGCGCGGCGACTGCACCCGTGCATCGAGCAACGACTGCGCGGAGTTGAATGCCGTATAAATATCAATCGGTTGGGAACCCTTCATCTGCGGCACAAATCCGAAGAGCAACGGCGATGGCAATACGCTGGCCGTCAGCACAAAATCCTGCTGCCGGGCAACGACGGTAGGCTTGTAACCCGGCAGTTGGTAATATCGATTCACCAGGTTCATCAACGCCGGGGCAACCTGCGTGAGCGCAAAATTTCCGTAAGCCTTTGCCACCAGTGCTTCCGATTCGATGCGCACCATATAGCCCGAATCCGGCGTTTGCAGCGCGGTTACGCCAATGGTATCTGTATCAAACTTCTGGCCGTTGATGTTGAAAGAGGTATTCCGCACCGCTACCGTTCCAATCGGGTTATCGGCATCGATTTTAGGAAAATCGGCCAGCACCTGCCCTTCAATGCGGAAGGGCGTGGTGGTGAAGTGCAGGGCCTGCAAATCCAGCGTCGTCAGGTTGATTTTTCCGGTCAGCGTCGGCGATTTCTCGCGCAGGTCAGCGGCTACGTCAAAGGTGGTGGCCACGTTCGGGTCGCGGGAAACGCCCTGTGCGTGAACGATACCGCCCTGCATATTTCCGGAAACATCTATCCCCTGATAGTTATAGCCATTGTAAAAAGCGCTATACACCTGCGCCTTAAAGTTGGCCACGCCCGTTTTGGGGTCGAAGCCGCGCCCCGTGGCCTGCACACGGGCGCTCACCCGGCCCAGGGTTTTTTCCTGTTTGATGATATAGCCTGCGTCGAATCCTTTGGTTGTGGCATCCACCAGATAGCCGCCGTCGCCGTAGTTGCGCATTGCCAGCGTGCCGCGCACATCGCCCCGGTTGGTAGCGAGCGCAAAATTGGAGCGGAAGTTGGTGAGCGGCCCGGTAAAATTGCCGGTCAGCGTCATTTTTTCCGGAATCCGGACATCGGGCGGCAGCGTGTTGGGCGGCAGAAAGGCATTGAAATCGGTGTTGGTGGTGCGCAGTTGCGCAATATTCAGGTTAAAGACGGCACGGTCGGCATCGGGCAGCCCTTTGATGGTTCCGGAAAGGCGCACCCGCGTATCCTGCAAACCGGCGAGGTCGAGCGCGTTGATGCGCAAATCGCTCAGGCGGCCCGCCAGGTCGAGGTCGTTGATGGCATAGATGCCATGCGGCGCTTTCTGAAACGGCGGCACGGTGCGCAGTTGCGGCGCAAAGGTCAGCACATCGTCGGTAGCGAGTGTGGAGTTGCGCAAATGGGCTACCAGCAGCATCACGCCGGGATTGCGGGAAAGTGCGTCCAGCGAAGGCCAGCCCACGAGGATGCGGTCGCGCAGCAGGGTTTTGTCGGTCTCTAAATACAGGTCGTTGAGCACCACGCCCGAGTCGTTATAAACAAAATTGGTGCGCAGGTCGCGGAGGCGGAAGCGGCTGTTTTGCTCAGCCATCTCCATGCGGTCCACATTGCCCTCAAAGCGCGAAGGCGTGAAGGCCAGATTTTCGCCGTCGAGCAGCAGGTTTTTTACGTCGAGGTGGGCATAATCCATGCCGTAGGGTGCGCGGCGCTGGGCATCGTTGTCAAACTTCAGGTTTACGTTCGTCAGGCCGAGGTTGCCAATCAGGAATTTCCAGGGATTATCCGCCTGTGCCGCTACGGCTTTTCCGGTTTCCTGGGCCACCATTTGGGCCTGCGGCGTGGGGCCGAAGCGAATGACGGCCTGCGTGTTGCTCAGGTTCAGCTTATCAAGCGCCACGTAGAGGCTGCCGAGGTCGAGCGAGTCCACGCGTGCGCCAAAAGCGCCGAGTTGCACACGGGCTTTCAGGTCCTGAAGCGTGTTTTCATAGTCGAAATCTATCGCCTTCAGGTTCAGGTCTTTGAGCCGGAGGGCAAGTTGAATCGGCTGATTGCTTTCGGCCTCGTGTGTCGCCATGCTCTTGGGCGCATCAATAAGCGGTTTGTATTGCTTTATAGCGATGCGGGTGTTTTCCAGTCCGATTTGCGGGGCGGCAAAGCGCAGGCGGTCGGGGTCAAATTCCCGGAAACGAGTGTTGAATTTCCCTACCGAGGCATAGAGGTTCATCCCCGCCTCATCATCTACAAACGAAACCACCACGCGCCGCAGCGAGAGTTTGTCCACGTCAAAACGCATGGCACCGCTCGTGTCGGTTTTGGTTTTGGAGGGGCTGGAAAAAGCATCCACGATGTATTGATAGTTAAATACCGTATCGGGTGCGTTGCGGTAGATATGGGCGCGGATGCCTTCAAACTCCAGCGACTTGACAACGACGGTGCTTTGGAGCAGTTTCAGCAGGTTTACGTCTGCGGCAATGCGCTCGCCATAGAGCAGCGTATCCTTTTTCTGATCTTCAAAATAGATACCTTCGAGATTTATCTTCTTCGGAAAACTAATGGAAAGGCGTGCCACCCGGACGGGTGTTCCGATTTTCTTTTCCAGATAAGCAACGGCCTTGTCTTTCAGATAATTCTGCACCGCCGGAATCTGCAACAGCAGAAATACCAGCAGCAGCAGGGCCACCAGACTTCCGGCAATCCAGGCTAAAACTTTAAGTATCTTACGAATAATATGCAAGGGATTACCTTTTTAAGAATGAAGGATATACAGCACACGGCCCGAAAAACTGCTTTTAAAAGCAGGCAAAAGGCGGCTTTTTTATAAAAACAATGCCCACACCTTTGGGCTGGCATTGTTTTGGCAAAGGTCGGATGTTTTCGTTTTATTCTTTTTCGCTCATGAAATACTCTGGGTTTCTCCCTTCCATCGCGCTCCTGGGCGTTTTTGCCTGCAACGGCACTGCCGACCGCACCGCGACCACCGATTCTACGCACACGACCCTTACGGGAACCACCGCACCCGACACCACGCGGGCCGTCCAAACGCCGGCTGCCAAAGAACCGAACGCTCCGCAATCGGGTATCGCCCCGGCCACGGACATTACTTATTCTTATTTCCGGTTTAAAGACAGCGGCAAGGCCCGGATGCGCGATTATACGCCGGAGCAGAAAAAGATTATCTATACCCTCAACCGCGCCGACGGCGGCCACCTCGCCAGCGTGGACACGGTGATTTTTCCCAATAAATTTCCTGCTGACGTGCGCGAGATAAGTCCTTTTCCGCAAGAGATTCCGGCGCTGCGCGAGGTAAAGAAAATGGTCCTCTTCTCCTACCCTATTCAGGCTTTTGCGGCCTACGAAAACGGCGTGCTCACCAAATGGGGGCCGTCGAGCATGGGTCGCAAAACCAAGCAAACGCCAGAAGGATTGTACTTCGCCAACTGGAAGGCCAAAGAAACCACCAGCACGGTGGACGATGCCTGGAAGCTGAAATGGAATTTTAATATCCAGAACAAAGAAGGCATTGGCTGGCACCAGTATGCGTTGCCCGGCTACCCGGCCTCGCACTCTTGCCTGCGCCTGCTGGAAACCGACGCGCAATGGCTCTACGACTGGGCCGATATGTGGGTGCTTCAGAAAGACCAACTGGCCGCACAGGGCACGCCCACGCTGGTGTTTGGACAATATCCGTGGGGCGGTCGCCGCCCCTGGCGCAATCTGCTCGACAACCCGCACGCCAACGATATCCCGGTTTCAGAAATTGAGGCGCTCGTGCAGCCGCATCTGCAGAATATTCTGGAAAAGCAGCAGCAGCGGGAAGGCGTGGCAGGGCCGGCGGCGGATAAACAGGCCCTTTGAGTAACCTGATAAAAGAAGCCTTCGGCGGATTTATGGCGCAGGCTGTGTTCGTTCAGCGCCCCGCAAAACGCGCGGGTTCGTCGGGTTATGGTGTTCGTTCGGCGAAAGCTGCGCTTTCGTCGGGTTATGGCGCAGGCTGCGCCTGCTTTAAAATACAGGCGCGGTCCGCAGGAGAGAACGACATAGGCGAAGCCCATGCCGAACAGAACGCAGGACAGAACGCTCCAGCACCAAACGGCTGGTGCAGATTTTAAAATCTTTCCGGAAAGCATTCCCTTGTTTATGAAAGAATCCCGCCGCCTGCACCTGCACTTCGCTCTCCTCGCAGTGGCCCTGGCAGGGCAGGCGTGCACCCCAAAAAGTCAGCCTGAAACCCCGCCGCCTAAAGCAATTTCCGGAAATCCAACGCCTATTTCCGGAAATCCAGCCACCGAAATTTCCGGAAATTCAGCCCCACCGGATACCCTGAATGTGCGCGGCTTCATTTATCCACGCACCGGAAAAATGTCCGCCGACTTCCTGCCCCGGCCCGGCAACTTATGAAGTGCAATACGAAACAGAAGGCGACCTCAACAACGACGGCTTTGCCGACCGCGCCGTGGTGTTGCAAAACAAGGCAGACAGCGCGGGCATCCGGCCGGTATTGGCTTTGCTAGGACAACTCGACAAGTCGTACCGCCTCGATAAAGTTTCCGGCTATGCCTTTCCGGTAGCCTACAACGAAGTGGGCTTTCAACTCCATGACACCGAAGACCTCACAATCGACAACGGCGAACTGCGCATTGACCTCTACTCCATCGGGCCATCCGGCAACAGCACCAGCATCTTCAAATACTTTGGGCGGGACCTTTTATTAACCTACATCGAGACGTACAACATGGGTGCCGGCAGTCACCTGCGGGCCGAATACGATGTCTTTAAAGGCACACTCACCGAGGCCGAAACCAACACCATGAAGGATGATATGCCCACGGAAGTAAGAGAATACCGGCTCAAAAAGAAGACTTTCCATTTTGAAAGCGCCGACCCTAAGGAAATTATCTCGCAGGCATTCCGGCAGGCGCGCGACCGATAACGCGGTCTTTTAAACCGCATTCCTATTTTCGTTCCTTCCGGATGATTCCTGCCTTGTCCATATCCGCCACGATGGTGCGGGCATAGGCGCGGCCCAGGCTCTCGGCGCTCGACGGGTCAAAGGACTCCGATTGGGCGGTATAAACGAGTGCATCGCCGTTTTGAGTGAGGTCATAGAGATTGGCTTCCCAGAAATAGCGAGTGTTGGTTGTGTAATATCCCGGCGAATACATCCGGTCATACACGGTGGTGTAGTAGCCCCAGAAGCGATTGTAGTAGCCCCCCACCGGCGCATAGCTCACGCTGGCAGGCACATAGCTCTTCTCCTTGGACTTGTCGAGCAAAACGACCGTCAGGATGGCATCGGCATTGCTGCTTTGCAGCTGTTTGATGGCAGCGTCTTCGCTGGTGCGTTCAAGGCGCTGCGGGCCGTATTGAGCGTAGGTAGAAAAGGCGTTGTAGCCCTGCTTTTGCAGCGCGGCGGCCATGTCGGTTTCCATTTGCTGGCGGGTGCCGCGCCCCACCGGCTCGTTGCCGTTGAGCACCATCACGGCGATGTGTTTAAAATTCCGGGCGGTAGCGTCGGGCTTTTTCCAGGAGTTGGTAACATAGGTGCTGCTGCCGCAACTGGCGGCCACAAAGGCGAAGAACAGGAAAGCGATGAGGACGCGCATGGTAGGAAAGGGGTTTTAAAGGCGAATAAAAGCCGTAAAAAATGTGCCGGTTTCCGGGGTCGCTTACCAGGGCGAATCAGTCCCAGACGTAACGCTCATCGTATTCCACGTCGTATTTTCGGAGAATTGCCCGGAATTCGTCTTGGAAGGTGCTTTTCCGGTGATGCTCGTGCTGACGGGCAATGTAGCGCTGCACGCGGTCGGTTTCGGCAGGGTTAACAGAGAAAGCGCCATATCCGTTTTGCCAGTAAAAGTTCTGGTAGCCGTCGCCATGCGTCTTCATCCATTTGGAGGAATGGGACTTTACTTCCTCTACAAGCTTCATCAAGGCTATTTTCTGGGAGAGTTTACACAGGATATGGACATGGTCGATGTAGCCGCCGACTTCTATGGGCTGGCATTCCAGCCGCTTGCAGATGCCGCCGAGGTAGCTATGCAGCGCCGCTTCTACCGGCGGGTGGATGAAGGGCTGCCGGTATTTCGTGCTGAAGACAATGTGGACGTAATTTTTCACAAGCGACTGGCCCATATGGATACTGGTTTTTCGGGTCAAGGTAATTATAGAAGGGGAAAATTCATAGGGTCTGGGTCTATAGATGGAGGAATTTCATGGGGCTTGGGCCTATAGGACAGGAATTGCATGGGGAATGGCTTGGGTCGATGGGCTGCGCCCACCGCAGACCGATGGCACCCTTTCAGGGCTTTATACAAAAAGAAGATCGCTATTGTGTAAACCAGGTTGTACAAGCCCCGAAGGGGCGCCATCCATTACCGTGGGGTGAAGCCCCACGACGATGACCACCACAGGCCCATAGCAGCACAAGCCCCGAAGGCGCGCCATCCATTACCGTGGGGTGAAGCCCCACGACGACGACGACCAC
>DDEO01000053.1 GCA_002336725.1 Bacteroidetes bacterium UBA1952
CCAACGGCGAAGCGTCCAACATTATTCCAAGCCGAAGGCTCCAACGCCCGAAGGGCAGGCTCCAACGGCGAAGCAATCCAACGCCCAAAGGGCATCCAAGCGAAGCTCCAACCACACGAAGTGTCTTTACCTTTGCCTCATGGTTCAGATAGGTCCTGTGCAGTTGCCCGATTTCCCGTTGCTCCTCGCCCCGATGGAAGACGTGAGTGATCCGCCGTTTCGTGCGGTGTGCAAAGAGAATGGGGCCGACCTCGTTTATACCGAGTTTATCTCCACCGAGGGGTTGATTCGCGATGCCATCAAAAGCCGGAAAAAGCTGGATATTTTTCCGCAGGAACGGCCCGTCGGCATTCAGATTTTCGGCGGCGACGAAGAAGCAATGGGCCTTTCGGCAGCAATCATCGAAACTACTGCGCCCGATTTGCTGGATATTAATTTTGGTTGCCCGGTCAAAAAAGTGGTCTGCAAGGGCGCGGGCGCTGCCGTTTTAAAGGATTTGGATGCGATGGTGCGCCTCACCAAAGCAGTTGTAAGTCGCACAACGCTGCCCGTAACCGTAAAGACGCGCCTCGGCTGGGATGAAGACAGTAAAAACGTGGAGGAAGTAGCCGAACGGCTACAGGATGTGGGCATCCAAGCATTGGCTATTCATGGTCGCACACGCGCACAGCTTTACAAGGGCGAGGCCGACTGGACGCTGATTGCGAAAGTGAAAAACAACCCGCGCATCCACATCCCGATTTTCGGCAACGGCGATATTGACTCACCGCAAAAAGCCGTAGAATATAAAAACCGCTACGGCGTGGACGGCGTGATGATTGGCCGTGCCGCCATCGGCTATCCCTGGATTTTCCGGGAAATTAAACACTATCGCGAAACCGGCGAACTGCTGCCGCCGCCTACGCTCGAAGAGCGCATCGCCGCCTGCCGCCAACACCTCGAAGGCTCTGTAAACTGGAAAGGCGAGAAGCTCGGCGTGCTGGAGATGCGCCGCCACTACGCCAATTATCTGCGCGGCATTCCGCACATGAAGGAGTGGCGGATGCAACTGGTAACCGTAAACGAGGCCGCCGGAATAGAAGCCATCCTCGACCGGATGCTGGCGGAACGCGTCGGCGAAGCGGTGGCATAGTAAGTTTAATTTTCCACCCGCACCGAGTCTGAGCGCAGCACATTGCTTTTGTTGCCGGCATCGTCGGTCATGTAGATATCATATAGCTTCATTTCGCTGGTCTTGGAAGTATCGGCTATCTGAAAGAGAATGGCGTTGGCATCGAGGGAAATCAGGGCCGTGCCGGTAATGCCTTTGCCGGGGTCGAGAAGGGCGTTGATTTCCGGAAACGGATAATCTACTTCCACGGCTGCCGTATCCAGAATATCTTTGAAAACTACCTTTGCCTTTCCGCCGTTGATATCGGCATCGCCGTCTTTAAAACGGAACTGAAAGAGCAGAGTATCTTCGCTGTCGGGCGCAATACGGATGTGCCGCGCCGATTGTTGCAGGCTGCTGATTTCCGGAATTTTGCTCAGGTTGCCGTCCGTCTTCCGGCAGGCAGTCAGGCCCAGAAGCAGCAAGGCCGGTATCCAAACTTTATGCAGTTTCATCTTTATAAAGATAAGGCGGCGGCGAAAAGGTTTTTCTAAGAGAAATGACAAATCCGGAATTTACAGCCCAGGCGCTGGCACTGCATCGCGCTCAATACAACACCAACGCCGTTTACCGGAGCTATTGCGAGGCGCTGCGCAAAAGTCCGGAGACCGTTGGTGTACTGGAAGAAATCCCTTTTCTGCCGGTTTCTTTTTTCAAAACGCACGAGGTTATTTCCGGAAATTCCGCCGGTCCTTTTGAGGCCGTATTCACCTCGAGCGGCACTACGGGCTCCGATACGAGCCGCCATTTTGTAAAAGATCTTTCGGAGTATGAACGGTCCTTTCGGGCGGGTTTTGAAGCCGCCTACGGCTCCATAACCGACTGGGTTGTTCTGGCGCTGCTGCCGTCGTATCTGGAGCGCAGCGGCAGTTCTCTGGTCTATATGGCCGAAGATTTGGTGCAGCAAAGCAAACACCCGGAGAGCGGTTTTTTTCTCTACGAACACGCAGCACTGGCCGCGCAACTCCGGGCACTCGAGGCGCGCGGCCAAAAAACACTTTTGCTCGGCGTAACCTTTGCCCTGCTCGATTTTGCCGAAGCCTTTCCCATGCCCTTGCAGCACACCATCGTTATGGAAACCGGCGGCATGAAGGGGCGCAAAAAAGAGATGACGCGCACGGAAGTACACGCCCTCCTGAAAAATGCCTTTTCGATTCCGGAAATCCACTCTGAATACGGCATGACCGAGATGCTGTCGCAGGCCTATAGCAGCGGCGCGGGCATTTTTACGCCTTCGGCTACGATGCGGGCGCTCGTTCGAGAAGTTTCCGACCCGCTTGCGGTGCGCGCGTCGGGGAGCGGCGTTATCAATATCATAGACCTGTCCAACAAGGGTTCCTGCGCTTTTCTATCTACCGAAGACATAGGCACCGTTTATCCCGACGGGCGCTTTGAAATTATGGGTCGGCTCGACCATTCGGCGCTGCGCGGATGCAGCCTTTTGACGGTCTGAAAAATTTTTTCAAAAAAAGTTTGGAGAATTGCGCTGGTTTCCTACTTTTGCATTCCCCAAACGCACTGCCCAGGTGGCGAAATTGGTA
>DDEO01000049.1 GCA_002336725.1 Bacteroidetes bacterium UBA1952
CTACAACTTCGCCGACATCAATGTGATTAAAGAGTTGAAGCGCATCGACGGGGTGGGGCTGGTGGAAATCATGGGTGCCCGCGACTATGCCATGCGCATCTGGCTGAAGCCCGAACGCCTGCACGCCTACAACATCTCTACCGAGGAAATCATTGCCGCCATGCGCGCCCAAAACGTGGAAGCGGCCCCCGGAAAAACCGGCGAAAGCTCTGGGCAGGCGGCTAACCCGCTGCAATATGTGCTGCGCTACAAGGGTAAATACACCGAGCCGGAACAATACGGCGACATCATCCTGCGCGCCGAGGCCAACGGCTCCATCCTGCGCCTCAAAGACATCGCCGATATTGAATTTGGCTCGCTGGACTACGACATGACCTCCATGACCGACGGGCGGCCTTCGGCATCTATCATGATAAAACAACGGCCCGGCTCCAATGCGCAGGAAGTGATTGAAAACATCAAGGCGCGCATGGAAGAGCTGAAAGAAACTTCTTTTCCGCCGGGCATGACCTACAATGTGTCTTACGACGTGTCGCGCTTCCTGGATGCGTCTATGCACGAGGTGATAAAGACGCTGATAGAGGCTTTCCTGCTGGTGTTCGTGGTGGTGTTTTTGTTTTTGCAGGATTTCCGCTCCACGCTCATTCCGGCATTGGCCGTTCCGGTGGCGCTCATCGGCACACTGGCCTGTATGCAGATGCTGGGCTTCTCCATCAACCTGCTTACGCTTTTTGCCCTGGTGCTGGCCATCGGCATTGTGGTGGACGATGCCATTGTGGTGGTAGAGGCCGTTCACGCCAAGATGACCGAAGAACATCTGCCGCCCTTGCAGGCCACGGTGGCCGCCATGAAGGAAATCGGCGGGGCCATCATTGCCATCACACTGGTGATGTCGGCGGTGTTTGTGCCTGTGGCGTTTATGACCGGGCCGGTGGGCGTTTTCTACCGGCAGTTTTCGCTCACGCTGGCTTTTGCCATCGCCATTTCCGGAATTAATGCCCTCACGCTCACCCCGGCGCTCTGTGCGCTCTTCCTCAAACACACCGATGCCAACACCCGGAAGACCAACTTGCTGGGCCGTTTCTTCAACCGCTTCAATAACGGATTCGACCGCCTCACGGGCCGCTATGCCGTTATCATCCGCCGCATTGCGCCGCGCCGCGCTATTACGTTTGGATTGCTCCTGCTCTTTGCCGGCGCCACGTGGGGTTTTGGCACATTGCTGCCGTCGGGCTTTATCCCTACCGAAGACCAAGGCGTTATTTATGTAAACGTAACCACGCCTTCGGGCGCTACGCTGGAGCGCACCGAGGAGGTCATGAATCGCATTGAGAAAGCCACGCGCGGAATGCCGGCCATCGAATCGGTGTCCACGCTGGCGGGCTACAGCCTGCTGAGCGAAGTGGCCGGCGCGTCTTACGGCATGGGCATGATAAACCTCAAAAGCTGGGACGACCGCAAGCAATCCTTAGAAGAAACCATTGCCGAGTTGCAGGAGCGCACCGCCGGCATCTCGGATGCGAGCATTCAGTTTTTTCCGCCGCCTACGGTGCCGGGCTTTGGCAATGCAAGCGGACTGGAACTGCGCCTGCTGGACAAAACGGGTGGCGAAGACCTGCAAAAAACAGCCGATGTTACCAACAATTTTATCGCCGCGCTCAACAAGACACCGCAGGTAACCAATCTGTTTACGGCTTTTGACCCCAATTTTCCGCAATATCTTATCCACGTGGACGAAGAGATGGCGGCCAAGAAAGGCATCACCATTGACAACGCGCTTACCACGCTGCAAACCCTGCTCGGCAGTTTTTACACGACCAATTTCATTCGCTTCGGGCAGATGTACAAGGTAATGCTGCAAGCCGCCCCCGAATACCGCAGTCGCCCCGAAGACGTGCTGAACCTCTACGTCAAAAACAACAAGGGTGAGATGGTGCCATACTCCACGTTTATCCGCATGGAGCGGGTGTATGGGCCGGAGCAAATCAACCGCTACAATATGTACACCTCGGCGATGATAAACGGCGAGGCCTCGGCGGGCTATAGCAGCGGCGACGCCATTGCCGTGGTAGAACAAACGGCCAAAGAAACCCTGCCCAAAGGCTATGGCATTGAGTGGACGGGCATGACGCGCGAGCAGATACTTTCCGGAAATCAGGCGCTGTTTATCTTCGGCATCTGCCTGCTGTTTGTATATCTCATCCTGGCCGCGCAATACGAGAGTTTTCTGCTGCCGCTGGCTGTTCTGCTTTCATTGCCGGCGGGCCTGTTTGGCTCGTTTATGTTCCTGTGGATTACCGGGCTGGAAAGCAATATTTATGCACAGGTGGCCCTCATCATGCTCATCGGGCTGCTGGGAAAAAACGCCATTCTGATTGTAGAATTTGCCATTCAGCGGCAGCGCGAGGGCGCAACCGCCGTCGTGGCCGCCCGTGAGGGCGCTGTGGCCCGTCTGCGTCCTATCCTGATGACCTCTTTTGCCTTCATTGCCGGTCTGATGCCGCTCGTGATGGCTTCCGGCGCAGGCGCTATGGGCAACCGTTCCATCGGCACTGCCGCCGCCGGCGGGATGCTTACCGGCACGCTCTTCGGCGCATTCCTGGTTCCGGGATTGTATGTGGTTTTTGCGTCGCTGGGGAAGAAAAAAGGAAAGACCGCGCCGCACCAAGCGCCGACTGCACCGCAACCCCAACCTGTTCATTCAGAAGGGGTTTAAATCCGCTTGAAAATCTCTGCGACCTTGCGTTTCTGCGAGAAAATTAATAGCTGGGACACCCGACGGATTCTACAGAAGTTCTCTGCGACCCTGCGTCTCTGCGAGAAAATTAATAGCTGGGACACCCGACGGATTCTACAGAAGTTCTCTGCGACCCTGCGTCTCTGCGAGAAAATTAATCAGGGCGTGCCCCCGATGCGGCTTCGCCTTTCGGGGGCGGGCTTTCCGCTACAAGTCCTCACTCCGCTCCGCTTCGTTGCGGGCTTTCCGCTGCAATCCCTCACGCATTTTCCGGAAAACCTATAAGGTTTGAAGCGCCACCTTCCATAACCTCATTTTCAACCAAACCATGAAGTTTTTCAATCTTAAAAAGCTTACGAATCCTGTCACCCCTCTCCTTCGCCGTGCCCCAACCGCAGGTCGGGGGAGAGGGGCCGGGGGTGAGGCCGCGCTCCTCGCGCTCCTGCTCCTCGCCGCCTGCAAAGTCCCCGCGCCCGTTGCCCTGCGCTCGCAATTACAAATCCCAACCCAATTCAGCGCCACTGCCGACACTACGACACCCGTCCTGAATCCCAAAGCCTTTTTCCCCGACCCGCACCTGGCAGCGCTGCTGGACGAAGCCATCCGCCAAAACCCCGACCTGCTCATGGCCACGCAGCGCATCGAAGTGGCCCGCAGCCAATACCTCACCCGTCGCAGCGAGCGCCTGCCCGCCGTGGATGCCCTCGGTAGCGCCGCCGTAACCCGCTACGGCCAATACACGCTGGAAGGCGTTGGTAATTTTGACACCAATCTTTCCGGAAATATTGCAGAGAAACAAAAACCCCCTTATCCCTACGTACCCGACTATTTTCTGGGCCTGCGCAGCCGCTGGGAACTAGACCTCTGGGGCCGGCTCAAAAACGCCCAAAAGGCAGCGCAGCTCCGGCTGCTGGCTACCGAAGCGGGCCGCCGCGCCATTGTAACCGCGCTGGTTTCGGAAGTGGCTGCCCGCTACTACGAACTGCTGGCGCTGGATGCCGAAATCGGGGTGCTAGACCAAAATATCGCCCTACAGGACAGCGCACTGGCCATCTCGGTTGTGCAGAAAGAAGCGGGTCGCATCACCCAACTGGGCGTGGAGCAGTTTCGGGCGCAACTGCTGCGCACCCGCGCCGCCCGCATCCGCACGACGCAGGAAGTGCGCCGCGCCGAAAACGAACTAGCCTACCTGCTGGGCCGTTTTCCGCAGCCCATTGCCCGCAGCCGCGACTTCCTCAACCTGTCGCCGCCGACCGCCGCTTTGCAGGGTCTGCCCATCGCCGTCATCAGCCGCCGCCCCGATATTGTCGAGGCCGAACTGGAACTACAGGCCGCTTCCTACGATATTGCCGCTGCCCGCGCCGCGCTGTTGCCCTCGCTCAACCTCAGTCCGTTTGTGGGCTTGCAGGCCTTCCGCGCCGGACTGCTTTTTGACCCCGCTTCGCTCACCCTGGGCATCGCCGGTGGGCTGGCTGCGCCGGTCTTCAACCGCACCGCGCTCAAGGCTGGCGTAAGCCGCTCGGAGGCCGAAGGGCAGATTGCGTTGCAGCAATACAACAAAGCGTTTATCGGCGCGTTTCGCGAGCTGGAGACCGCCCAAAGCGACCTGCAAAAGCTGCACGAAATTTATCAGATAACCCGCGACGAGGCCGCCGTGCTGGAGAGCGCCGTGGAGATGGCCGACGAACTGTATAAAGTCGGTTACGCCAATTACCTGGAAGTCATCACCGCGCAACGCGCCGCCCTGGAAGCCGAGCTTAATGCTATCCAAACCAAACGGCAATTACAGGGCGCTTTTATTCAGTTTTACCGTGCACTGGGCGGTGGCTGGGAAGGGTAGAATCGATGTGCGATTTTAACCGACATTTTCCTTCAACTTTGCGCCTGCCTGAATGGCCTTGTGAATAGCTCTCAGCGCCGCTTCCGGCCCCCGGTTGGCCACGAGTTTAAAGCTGCCGCCGGTGCGCGAGCGGTAGAAATTGAAAAAGCGCACCAGATCGTTGAGCCATTCTTTACCGAGGTCGGCTATGGTTTCAATGGCATCAAACTCCGGATTGTAGAGCGGTGTGCAAATCAGGCGGTCGTTGCGGATGGGTTTTGCGTCCGGCTCGTCCACCTGTTCGGCTTCGAGGATGCCCAGTACGCGGCAGGTTATCAAAGCGCCCACTGCTACCGGAGCGCCGGAAAGTACGAGCGCATCGAGCGGGTCGCCGTCTTCGGCCAGTGTGTGCGGCACAAAGCCAAAATCGTGCGGAAACGTAACGCCGACGGGCATAGTGCGCTTCAGCAAATAAAGGCCGTACTGCGGTTGCCATGCATATTTATAGCGGCTGCCTTTGGGCGTTTCTACAATGACGTGGATGTTTTTCTCGGTGCCGTCGGTGAAAGGTGGCGGGAACTGGAACATGCGGGCATGGCCCCAAATTTCAGGCCAGAGGTTTTTACCCATCTCTTGGCGCAAACCGGAGCATTTCGGTTCCTACCGGTTAATATAAATAGTGCCGGATTCCACCCGAATGCCGTTGAGCAGATGGCTCTTGGGGTCGGTGCGGTATTCGTCCCGGACACCGATGCAGTGATTGCAAACCGATTTTTCCAGCACAAAATCTGTTATCTCATAAACCTTTGCCGTGCTGTCTATCAGAATGCGTAGGTCGTTGGCATATGTCATCGTTGCAGGTAGAAAGAAACGGTTCGACTCGCGGTAAGACGAATTATAGACGCGGGTCGAAAAGCTGTCTGCTGGCTGCGAAAAGCCGCTATTCCGCACATAGCTGAATACCTTTACGCCAGGGGTGTCTGTTGCGTTTAAACCTTCTATCACGACTTCCATCCGGTCGGAGGCAGGGCAGCCCACTTTTGTGCAGCAGGCCGAGAGGAAAGCCATCATGGACAGGCTTTAAAGGATTATTTTCCGGAAAATCGGGCGGCGCATAATAAAAAGTTTTTTTAAGCAGGAGTAAGCCCCAGCTTCTGCCCCAGCCACGAGTCTTTGAGCGGAACAATCCACTCTGTTTGCAGCGCACCGAGCGTGGTTACGGTGTTGTTGAAGAAAGGCGTTTCGGGCGTTAAAAATCCTTTCTCCAGCGCATAAGCCACCTGATTCATCGGCAGCATCTCGGCCTTGTCATTCTTGAGGAAAGTCAGCGTCATGCGGTCGAAGAAAGTGGTGTTAAACTGCCGCTCGAGGCTTTTAATCACGCGCACCATGCTATCGGTGCTGCAACCGGAAACGTGCGTATGGGCTTCGTCGGCAATAACAACTACAAACTGGCCAAACAGCAACTTTGCCCAGCCTTTTACCGGCACTTCGTGGGCCGTCCATTGCAGGTAAAACTGCAACAGCTGCTCGTCAATCATCTTTGCTTCTTCGGCTGAAAAAGGGCGGCCCGCCTGGAAAATCCAGACGCGGGACGTGAGCGGAAAGTCGTGGGGAAGGAGGGAGGAAAGGGACATGAATGATGGTTGGAAGCGCTTTGCGCGTTGGATAATGTTGGTCCGCCTCTGGCGGATGGACGCTACGCTGTTGGAGCCTTCGGCTTCTTTTTTACTATTCCCGAAGGAAATCTTCACGGATATTGGGGCAAATTTCCGGAAATTTTCCAGACCTGACAGGTCAAGTCCGCCTTTGGCGGACGCAGATGCCTGTCAGGTCCGAATAACTACTGAAACAGACATGATAAGCATCTCATGCTTCGCTGGCCGAATTTTATCAAAACAGACCTGACGGGTGTATGACCCATTGCACAGACGGAGCATCAGCCGCTTACCGGGCTGAGATAGCAGCGGCTTTTNNCTCTGCGCCTCTGCGAGATTTTGCCGGAGATGTAATCTGTCATGCACCTGACCTGACAGGCATCCTACGCTTCGCTGTGGACCTGCTAAGACCCCAATTTTACCGAAACAGACCTGACAGGCATCCTACGTTTCGCTGCGGACCTGCTAAGACCCCAATTTTACCGAAACAGACCTGACAGGCATCCTACGCTTCGCTNNCGCTTCGCTGCGGACCTGTCAGGTCGCTGGAGTTCCGGAAAATTCCCGGGTTCAGGCGGTGCGGCGCAGACTGGTGGAGACTTCCGGGCTTTGTTCTTCCTGCAAACAGTACTGCAACATCCGGGCCATCTCCCGGCTATGTCCCAAACTGACCGGCATACCGAGGCGATTTCCGGAAAAATGGCTGTTGAGCAGAACACGGCCATCATCGGCAATGAAGAGCAGGACTTCGCGCAGTTCTTGTTGGCGACCCAGGTTTTTGCTCAGCATCTGAAATACTTCCGGCGCATCGGGGTGGCGACCATAAGCAAAATGATTTTCCCGGAAGAAACGTTCCAGCAACTGCATATTATCGGCCAGGAGCGGGTAGGCCGGAACCACCACAAATCGCAGGCTGCGCAGATAACGGAAAAAGCCCACGACCAACGGCAGATTCACCAGTGTGCAAAGGACAATCAGGAGCCAGGAATCGGCCTTGCCCTGCAGCAGGTGCGGAACCAAAAAGAAAGGAATAAGCAAACCTGACGCTGCTATGGCTGCAAACGGCGCCAGTGTCCGTCGGTTCATAGGGAAGCGCAGCCGCCGCCTGATAAAGGCCAGTTGGCTTATCAGGCTTTCATTCCAAAGACCCTGTTCGGGGGAAGAAGAGATTTGTTTCATGGGGACGCTAAAGCTGTTGGACGCTAAAGCTGTTGCGTTTTTTTAAAACCTTGCAAGGTGAGACAGAAATAATAAACCCATTTTGAAGCCGAAGGCTCCAACGCCCGAAGGGCTGTCAAAGCCGCAGGCTCCAACGTGAAACGTCCAACTCCGCCAAAGGCGGATGTCCAAGCCGAAGGCTCCAACCATCACTTCAGGCTCGCCGCCACCATTTCCGCAATATCCATCACCACTACATTGTCTTCCTGCTCGGCTTTTTTCACGCCGTCAACGAGCATCGTAGTGCAATATGGGCAGTTGTTGGCAATGATGCTGGCGCCGGTGTCAATGGCTTCGGCGCTGCGTTCCCAGTTTACGCGGGTGGTTCCTGGCTCTTCTTCTTTCCACATCTGCGCACCGCCCGCCCCGCAGCACAGGCCGTTGGTCTTGCAGCGTTTCATCTCCACCAGCTCCACATCAAGGGCTTCAAGCACCGCGCGGGGCGCTTCAAAAATGCCGTTGCCGCGCCCCAGATAGCACGAGTCGTGGTAGGTGATTTTCTTGCCCTTAAACGCGCCGCCGCCCTGCATCACAAGCTTGCCTTCGTTGATGAGTTGCTGGAGCAGTTGGGTGTGGTGCATCACCTCATAATTGCCGCCCAGAACGGGGTATTCGTTCCGGAAAATATTGAAGCAGTGAGGGCAGATGGTAACGATTTTTTTCACGCCATAGCCGTTCAGCACTTGAATATTTTGATAGGCCATCATCTGAAACAAAAACTCGTTGCCAGAGCGCCGCGCCGGGTCGCCGGTGCAGGCTTCTTCCTTGCCCAGAATGGCAAATTTGTAGCCCACTTTGTCGAGGATATAGGCGAAGGCGCGTGTAATTTTCTGAGCCCGCTGGTCGAAGGAGCCGGCGCAGCCAACCCAGAAAAGAATATCGGGCGTTTCGCCCAGGGCCATGTATTCGGCCATTGTTTTTACCTGAATGTCCATTGATTGAGATGTTTCGTGTTTTATGTTCCATGTTTCATGAGTCATAGGTCATGGTCATGGTTCCGGTGCAGTGCTAAAAGCTCATGGCTTACAGCCTAAAGCATATCAGCACATCAGCAAATTTTTTCCATTGAGTCATTGAGCCATTTTCAAATTACCCATTCACCCACGCATCCCGCTCATCCGGCGAGAATTTCCAGGGTGCCATATTGTTTTCAATGTTGGCGTTCATGGCGTTCCACTCGGCGGGTGCGTTGCTTTCTTCCATAATCAGGTTGCGGCGCAGCTGATGAATGATGCTGAGTGGCTCCAGCCCAATCGGGCAGGCCTCTACGCAGGCCTGACAGGTAGTACACGCGCGAAGTTCCTCAACGGTAATATAATCGTGAAGCAGGCTCTTGCCGTCTTCTGCCGGATTTTTGCCCGCGTCGAGCAGGCGGCCCACTTCCTCGGTGCGGTCGCGGGTGTCCATCATAATCTTGCGCGGAGAGAGTTTCTTTCCGGTAATGTTAGCCGGGCAAGAAGCCGTGCAGCGCCCACACTCGGTGCAGGTATAAGCGTCGAGCAGGTTTTTCCAGGAAAGGTCCTGCACATCGCGTGCGCCAAAGCGCAAGGGAACGGCCTCCTCCGGGGTTTCTCCCCCTCCTTCGGAGGGGGCTGGGGGGAGGCTTGGCGCTTTATCCGGCTCCATCGCATACAGCACTTCATTCTGGATTTCCGGCATATTGGGCATTTCTGCCATCGGCTTCAGGCGGGTGTAGTAGGCCGCCGGGAAGGCCAGCAGGATATGAAAATGCTTGGAGTAGGGGAGATAGTTGAGGAAGGCGAAGATGCCCAGGATATGGCCCCACCAGCAGATGCGCTCGATGAGATGCAGACTTTCCGTAGATAAGCCCGTGAGCGCCGGTGCAAAAAGCTGGCTCACCCAAAAGCCGTTGCCGGTTCCTGCCTGGATGCGCAGTGCGCCCTCGGCGCTGTTCATAAGCAGCAACATAGTCATCAATACAATCTCGATATAGAGAATGGTATTGGCATCCTGCTTGGGGAAGCCGTTCAGTTCCGGCTGGTTGAGGCGGCGCACCTTCAAAACATTGCGGCGTATCAGGAAGACGATAACCGCCACCAGCGTGAGTACGGCCAGGACTTCAAAAAAGCCAATGACCACATTATAGAAGCCGCCGAGTGGGCTTTCAAAAATGCGGTGTTGCCCCAGAATGCCATCAAGCAGGATTTCCAGCACCTCGATATTGATGAGCACAAAACCGGCATACACCAGAAAGTGAAGCACCGCCGGAATGGGCTTCTTAAACATTTTTTGCTGCCCCAGGGCCAGCAGGGCTACGTTTTTCCAGCGTTCGCCGCTGCGGTCGGTGCGGTCTTCCTTGCGGCCCAGCAGAATGTTGCGGCGAATGGCAGTTACTTTCCGGAAAAACAGGTAGAAAGCGACAAGCGCCAGGACGATAAAAAGGATTTGTGAAACAAGAGCCATACAGAGAGAAACACGCTTTTTTGAAGGGCTGAAATTACTTCCTGTGGCTTTAACAACACAGGGTCTTTGCAGGTTTGTTTAACCGGTTAAATTTGTCGCATGATGAAGCGCTTATTTTTGGGCTTGTTTTTGCTCACGGCGGTCGCCTTCGGGAGCGAAAATCAGGTTTTTGCACAGGCTGCCGCCCTGTCCACGGAAGACCTTCAAAAATTGCGGCGCTACGAAGATTCCCTCGTGGCGACTGCCGATAGCATGATATTCAGCCCGATACCGGAAGACCGGCTGGAAAACACCTACCGATTTGTGCGGCAACTCAAGGCGGCGCTTACGGTGCGCAATTCTTTTGTCTATCCTTTTGACAGTCTTGGGAAATACATCAACATCATTGGCCCGGAGGATAATACTTTCCGGATTTTCAACTGGTCGGTGAGCGCCGATGCCAACACACTGCGTTATTACGGCGCTATTCAGATGGCCGATGCCGACCTGAAACTCTATGGCCTCAGCGATCAGAGTGCTGCCATTCAGAAAGGCGCGATGGACAGCGTGCTGGAAGGCGGGCGCTGGTTTGGCGCACTCTACTACCGCATTATGCCGGTAACGGTAGCGGGCAAAACGGCCTACACGCTTTTTGGGCTCAATGCCGGCAACCCAATGTCCAACCGCAAAGTGCTCGATTTGCTGTGGTTTTCCGGAAATGGACCGGTTTTCGGCGGCAAGGTTTTTGGCGTTCGCTCGCCCGACACCCGCGAACAGGCCGTGCGCTTTGTAATGGAATACAAGAAAAACGTGGTGGCCGCACTTAACTACAATCCGGAAATGAACGCCATTTATTTCGACCGGCTGGAAAGCGATGCCAACGACCCGGGCCGTAAATATACCTACGTGCCTACGGGCCAGTACGATGGTTTCCGCTGGCAAAACGGCGAATGGGTTTTTGTGCAGGACCTTATCCCGGTTACCATCCTTCAAGACGGTCAGAACCCGGTTGGCGGACGGGATTAAATTCGGGGCTGGGAAATTGATTTTTAACGGGTAATTTCGCGCACACAAATCAGGCTTTTTCTGACCGGATTGAGCCTTTTAAGAAGTACCATTAGCTCAACTGCATAGAGCAGCGCTCTTCTAAAGCGCAGGTTACAGGTTGGAGCCCTGTATGGTACACAAATCGAGGAATCCATTATCAAGCTCCCAGTGGCAGTTGGGACACAGTTGGACGATATTGCTTAAAGCATTGACTTCTGTAAGCGTAGCTGTCGGTGGGAAACTTGATATGGGTTTGATGTGGCAGCGTTCTATGTGTTTATCGTAGCCACATCTTCTGCGGGGTTGATGGAGCAAACCCTTATGTGAAATTCTACACAGAATGCGTATGCGCGCGTTTTTGGATGATTTGTGCAGGTCTCTTCGTGACTTCTTTATGATGTAGGCGTGCGCCGGCAGGGCCGTTTCCGGAATGGCTTTTTCGGTTTCTTTCCACTGACCCGTGGGGGAGAACAGCGCCGACATTTTAACGCCGCCGTCGCGGAAGCTCGCTTCGTAATCGCCTTTTTCGGCTTCCCACTTCACGTCTTTGACGGCGGGGAAATTTTTCCGGAAACCGGCCTGCACCTCGGCGGACACTTTTGAGGCACCTATTTTTTGGGCGGATGCGGCGAGCGACGTGGCGCAAAGCAGGATTGCAAGGGGCTTTTTCAGGGTTTGAGAAATGGTTTGGATGCCAAAGATTGGATGCCATTCTGTAGCCATTCTGTAGAGATAAGGCATGCCTTGTCTGTCCTCATGCCTGCTTCAGAATGCAGGTACAGCCTCGTTCGGCATCCCGCCTTGCGGGATGTCGTGCTATCCTGCAGGCTGTGCCTGCGTAAATAAATGCAGGCACAGCCTGCACCATAATCCGACGAAAGCGCAGCATTGGCCGAACGCCAAAGAATGCAGCTTTCGCCGAACGCCGAATGAACGCCGTTTTGAAACTCAAAACCCGCCCTGCCCCAAAAACCCAAAAAGCGGCTGCCCGAAAACCTTTAAGAGCAGCCGCTTTTGAGTTGCAAAATTTCCGGAAAAATTATTTTCCGCTCATCTCCGCAAAATACTTGTGGAAATACGGAATGGTCTCAATGCCTTTGTAGTAATTCACCAGGTCATATTTCTCATTGGGCGAGTGAATATTGTCGTTGTCCAACCCAAAGCCCATCAGCACGGTTTTGAGGCCGAGGATTTTTTCAAACAGCGCAATAATCGGGATGGAGCCGCCGCCGCGAGTAGGAATGGGCGCTTTGCCAAAAGTAGCTTCAATGGCTTTGGCCGCTGCTTGGTAGGCCGCGCTATCGGTAGGCGTTACCACTGGTTCGCCGCCGTGGTGTGCCGTAACCTTTACCTGCACCGAAGCCGGCGCGAGGCTTTCAAAGTGTTTCCGGAAAAGTTCCGAAATCTCGTTGCTGTTCTGGCCCGGCACGAGGCGCATGGAGATTTTAGCGTAGGCCTTCGAGGGCAAAACCGTTTTGGCCCCTTCGCCGGTGTAGCCGCCCCAGATGCCGTTCACGTCAAGCGTTGGGCGAATGCCGGTGCGCTCCAGCGTGGTATAGCCTTTTTCGCCCCAGCCTTCCTTAATGCCGAGGTCTTTATTGTATTCGTCCTGATTAAAAGGTGCATCGTTGAGGGCTTTGCGCTCTTCGGCGCTCAGTTCTTCCACCTTGTCATAAAAACCCTTTACGGTGATGTGGCCGTTTTCATCGTGCAGCGAGGCAATCATGCGGCACAGCTCATTGCAGGGGTTGTTTACCGCGCCGCCATACACGCCGGAATGCAGGTCGCGGTCGGGGCCGGTTACTTCCACTTCCATATACGCCAGTCCGCGCAGGCCGGTCTCCAGGCTTGGGTGCTCCATCGAAATCATGGAAGTGTCGGACACCAGCACGATGTCGGCCTTTAGCAGGTCTTTGTGGGTCTCCAGAAAAGTACCCAGGTTGGAAGAGCCTACCTCTTCTTCGCCTTCAATCATAAACTTCACATTGCAGGCCAGCGTGCCGGTCGCGTTCATCACTTCCAGCGCCTTGACGTGCATAAACATCTGCCCCTTGTCGTCGGCGGCACCACGCGCATAAATCTTTCCGTCTTTCACCACCGGTTCAAACGGGCCGCTGTGCCAGAGTTCGAGCGGGTCGGCAGGCTGCACATCATAGTGACCATAGACCAACACCGTTGGTGCGTTTTCGCCTATCATCTTCTCTCCATATACAATCGGGTGTCCTGCGGTCGGGAACACTTCGGCCTTATCGCAGCCGGCTTTCAGCAGCGATTCTTTCACGGCTTCGGCGCAGCGGGCCACGTCTGCGTTGTATTTGCTGTCGGCGCTGACGCTGGGGATGCGCAGCAGGTCGAGCAGTTCGTTGAGGAAATGGTCTTTGTTCTGGTCGAGAAATTCTTTTTGGGAAGCCACGGGGTTAGAAAGGGTTTGTTTTGGGGTTGAAAGAAAGGATATAATCTTAATAATTTCCGGAAAAACCGATTCTGGCAAAACCTATAAGGTTTCCAAAACCGTATAGGTTTGTGTTAAGGTTACGCCGAACGCCTGCAAAGAACGGAAAAATTCCCTGCTTGACTGCGGCTTAGGAGTGGGGTTACGACGCATTGTCTGTTTGCTTTGCGATGCCATTTATCGGCGGGCGACAATATGGGCTGTATATTTGAGAAAAAAGAAAAGATTGCTATGCAGGCGCGTTATCTGAACCCTTATACCGATTTTGGTTTCAAGAAAATCTTTGGCGAAGAGGCGAGCAAGCCCCTGCTGATGGATTTTTTGAATGCCCTGCTGCCGG
>DDEO01000026.1 GCA_002336725.1 Bacteroidetes bacterium UBA1952
AAGCCGAAGGCTCCAACGCCCGAAGGGCTGTCCAACCTCCTCCAACGGCGAAGCGTCCAACATTATCCAACAGCGCAGCGTCCAACATCCGCCTCCGGCGGAGTCCAAGCGAAGCTCCAACCCTATAACTTTACGCCCATTATTTTGTTACTAAGGCATGGCTGAGCAATACCTCGTTTCTGCGCGCAAATACCGTCCGCAAACCTTTGACACGGTGGTGGGGCAGGAGCATATCACCACGACGCTGAAAAACGCCATCCGGCATAATCAACTCGCCCATGCCTACCTTTTTTGCGGGCCGCGCGGGGTGGGGAAGACGACCTGCGCCCGCATCCTGGCCAAGACGCTCAACTGCGAGCACCTCACCGCCGACACCGAAGCCTGCGGCACCTGCGCCAACTGCCGCGCCTTTGATGCCAACGCTTCCTTCAACGTTTTTGAACTCGACGCCGCTTCCAACAACTCGGTGGACGACATCCGCGAGCTGGTGGCGCAGGTGCGCTTTGCGCCGCAGCAGGGGCGATATAAAATATACATTATCGATGAGGTGCATATGCTTAGTGCCGCCGCCTTTAATGCATTCCTCAAAACCCTCGAAGAGCCGCCGCCGTATGCGGTCTTCATCCTGGCGACAACCGAAAAGCATAAAATCCTGCCGACGATCCTGAGTCGTTGCCAGATTTTTGATTTCAAGCGCATCCGCACAATCGACACGGTGGCGCATCTGCAAAAGATTACCACCAAAGAAGGCATTCCGGCAGAGGAAGATGCCCTGCACGTCATCGCCCAGAAAAGCGAAGGCTGTATGCGCGACGCGCTCTCGATGCTCGACCGCATTTCGGCGTTTACCGATGGCAGCCTCACCTATGCCGCCACGATGGAACATCTGGCCATGCTGGATGCCGCATTTTATTTCCGGCTGACCGACGCAATATTATCTGCCGACCTGCCGGCGGCACTGTTGCAGTTTGAAGAAGCCGTATCACGCGGTTTTGAAGGCGACGCGGTGCTGCTCGGCCTGTCGGAGCATTTCCGGAGCCTGATGCTGTGCCGAGACGAGCGGATGGCAAAGCTGCTCGATGTGCCGGCCAATTACCGGGCTTTATTTTTTGATAAATCCCGGCAGATAGCGCCTTCTTTCCTGATGAATGCACTCACGCTGCTGCACACCGCGAGCCTGGAATACCGCAACGCTGCCAACAAGCGGCTGCACGTGGAAGTGGCGCTCATCCGCCTCGCTTATCTGCACTATCCGGCAACAGAAGCGACCGCGCCGGTGGGCGATTTTCAAAAAAAAAATCTTAGTGCCCCGCCCGTAAAGCCAGCGCCCATTCCATCGGTTGATGCGTCCGTTTCGGTAGCTGCTGCCGCTCCCATTCCGGAAATTTCCGACCCTGCACCCGCGCCATACGGCAGCGTTGCGGCTGCTCCAATACCAGTGGCCGCGCCGATGCCTGTATCAGCGTCGCAGCCTGCCAATGCCACCGTTGCCGCTCCGGCAAAACCGGCTGCTGCCCGCCGTCGGATTTCGATGGACCTGCTGCAAAAAGCCAGCGAGACGGCTGCAAAAGTGGTTGAAGACCGCCCCATAGTGCCGGTAACGGAAGCCGATCTTCAGGACCACATGGAAGCGTTTTGTCAGCAACTGCGCGCGGGTAATGAACATACGCTTTTGGCGCAATTCTCGCAGGTAGCCATCCGGAAAGCAGGCGATTCGGAAGCCGAATTTATCTGCCCGACGGAAATGGCTGAGGTCTATGTGAAAAACACCCGCGATCGACTGATTGATTTCTTTCAGCAGAAATATGGCCGTCTGATTCGCATCCTGACGCGCGTGGAAGTAGATGAATCCTTGCCCAAACCGCAGAAACAACTTTCCAAACAAGAGATTTATGAAGAGCTGGTGAAAGAAAACCCGGTACTCCAAACGCTGCGAAACACGCTGGGATTGCAGATAGAGTATTGATGTTTCATGTTCCATGTTTGATGTTTCATGTTCCATGTTTGATGTATCATGTTTGATGTAACAGGTGTCTTTCGTCTTTCGTCTTGATACTTTCGTCTTTCTACTTTCGTCTTGATACTTTCGTCTTGAGTCTTGATACTTTCGCCGCTCTACTTTTGCTTCCATGATTCGTATCGGAAAAATAGCGGCAACGCACGGCCTGAATGGCGAGGTGATTCTTACCCATGAAATGCCCGACAGCAAATGGCTGAAAGCAGGCGACCCGCTGCATATTGAGCTGAGAAAAGATTCGCGGATTCCGTTTTTCGTGGAGAATTTCCGGAAAAAATCCGATAGCGAGTTGATCGTTTCGCTGGATGAAATCCCCGATATTAATGCGGCAAGGGCGCTGATTGGCCGACCTGTATATGTGGAAAATGAAAAACTTTCCAGCACCGCTACCACTTCGCCGCTGCGTTTTATTGGCTATAAAGTAGTGGATGTAAACCTCGGCGTACTGGGTGTTATCGACGATGTGTATAAGGCCGGGCCGCAATGGCTCGCGCAGATAGACACCGGCAAAAAGAAGGTGCTTTTTCCGCTCATCGAAGCCTTCATCCGCGACACCAACGACCGAAACCGCTTTCTGCGCGTGGCCTTGCCCGACGGATTGGTGGATTTATAGGGCCGGCAAATGGCGTTTTCCGGAAATCCTGCATTCTGAAGATTTTTGCCTTTCCGTAGAACGCGCATCTCTTTTGTCTTTCATCTTGATACTTTCGCCTTGATACTTTCGTCTTGATACTTTCATCTTGATACTTTCGCCTTGATACTTTCGTCTTGATACTTTCGTCTTGGTACTTTCATCTTGCTACTTTCGTCTTGATACTTAATACTTTCGCACCCCATGCGCATTGATATTCTCTCCGCCGTTCCGGATTTATTGGAAAGCCCTTTCTCGCATTCCATCATGAAGCGGGCGCAACAGCGCGGTCTGCTGGAAGTGCATACCCACAATCTGCGCCAATGGGCCGTCAATAAGCATGGCCAAATTGACGACTATCAGTTTGGCGGCGGCGCCGGAATGGTGATTATGCCTGAGCCGCTGGCCAATGCGATTGACCAATTGCAGCAAGACCGCACCTACGATGAGATTATCTTCCTCACACCCGACGGCAAGTGCTTTGAACAGGCTGATGCCAACCGCCTTTCGCTCAAACAAAATTTACTGCTCATTTGCGGCCACTATAAAGGCATCGACGAGCGCATCCGTCAAACGTATGTAACGAGCGAAATCTCTATTGGCGACTATGTACTGAGTGGGGGCGAACTGGCCGCTGCCGTGGTTGTGGATGCCGTAGGCCGCCTGATTCCGGGTGTGCTCAACGACGAGACCTCGGCGCTCACCGATTCTTTTCAGGATGATATGCTGGCACCGCCGGTTTATACCCGCCCGGCCAACTGGCGCGAAATGGAAGTTCCGGAAATATTGCTGTGCGGCGACCCTAAAAAAGTAGATGCCTGGCGTATGGAGCAAAGCGTGGAGCGGACAAAAGCCCGTCGCCCGGATTTGTGGGAAAAGCACGAGGAGCAAATCTAATAACCTGCTACCTGCGCTTCTTCGCTTTCGGGTAACTTGCCATTTACCCCAAAAATCCGATAAGCCAGCTCGATACCGGCAGCGTCGGGGTTCTTCTTTTCGTATGCCCAGACCTGCGGCGCAACCACCTGCCGGCCATCGGAAGTGGCGGCGGAATAATAAACCCGCCGTGCGCCGGAATCCACCTCCTCGAAGCGCAGACTGACAATCAGAGCGATGCCATTGGCCGGATTCAGTTCCAGATTGCATTTTTTAAGGCGCTTCATCACCGCCTTATCTTCCGTGCCTTCCACTTTCAGCCGCATGGGTATGCGCATCTCCGAAAAAGGCAGCAGCTGTGGATACAACGCGGCCACATCCATCAGGTATTCATCCCGCTTTTTATCCTCGTCGGCATCAGCAGCCAGTTGCGCCAGCGCCAGCGACTTACGCGCCCAGAGCAGCGTTTCGGTTTCCGGGTCTGTTTCGCCGTTATCGGGCCTCACGGTGGTTAAGAGTTGCTGTGCGCCTTTGGCATCTCCTTTCTGCATCAGCAGCATCGCCGTCAGATACCGGAAATATTTGCGCACTGCGGGCCGGTTGTCGGTCGTTATCTGCGGCTGAAATTTTTTGAGGAAATACTTCGTCGAAAAGCCGGAAATCAGCGTCCGGATTTCATCCCAGCCCACCACGCTTTCGGTCGAAAAAACTTTATAGAGTACGCGGTCGCGTTCGGGGTTGCGGGCCAGTTGGTTGATGATCAGGAAGCGTTGCAGGGTAAGCAGGCTTTTACGCTTTGCCATCTCCCAGAGTGCCGTGGGGCGATACCACCAGCCACGGTTTTCAAACTTAATCATCTCCGTTCGGCGCTGCGCCAGATACAGTTTTTGCAGCCCGATGGCAAAATCATATTGTGTTTGTCCGAGCGAAGTGCCGATGTGTAATTCCCGGAATTCGGATGCTTTTTTCAGGGTTTTTTCGGCCTGCGCCACCTGTCCGTCGTAGGCTTCGCAGCGCGCTTTGGCTATCTGATACCATCCATAGCCGGGCTGCGATAGGTGGCTCTCTACCATCTCTTTCATGAGTTGGATGCCGGCTTTGGGCTGTCCCTCGTAGATGTTTAGGATAGAGGAGAAATAGGCCCATTCCTGAAGCCGGTTGTTGTCGCCACTTTCTATCATGCCTGCCAGTGCATATTCGCGCTGTGCCGTCGGGAAATCGGCGGCTATCGAGCGGAAATTTGCATAGTTGTTGTGCGTGGGCCGTCCGCTTTCCCGCAGCAGTTCGTAGTAATGCTGGGCGCTGTCCATCGCAAAGATATAGCTATAGAGAATGGCCTTGTAGTGATAAACGCCTATATATTCTGATTGATAGCTTTCGGGCGTGAAGAAAGCTGCATTCGCCCGTTCGGAGCGCCGAATGCGCAGGATAGCGGTGTCCAGATAGCGGGCGGCGAGTGCTTCGTTGGCATCAATGCTGTTTTGGAGAAATGGGTATTTGGCAGCGGTGTAGATGCGGTTGCGATGCACTACCCACATCAGCATATTGTAAGGGTCAAAAAAATCGCGCTGAAAATCCCATTGCAGGTAGCGGCGAATGGTGTTGTAAGATTGCTGTGCCTGTTCCAGATTGTTGTAGCACTGCACGAGTGTAGAAGTCGCCAGCGCATAGTCGGTTTGAAGCGGATAAATAGCCAGATAAGCCGCAAGGTCGGTGGTGCGGGTGCGCAATTGCCGGGCATAATCGCGCTCCAGGTGTCGCAGGCAGGTCTCCAGTGAACGGGCCGCTGCTTTAAACCCGGTAACATCGGCGGCGCGTTCAAATTTAAAAACGCCTTCTATCAACCAGCCCACATAATAGGTGCTGTCGATGCGCAGAAACTCGCGGCTGCGTGGCCCGGCTTCTTCTGAATATAGGTCCAATACCGTGCGTTTGGCATCTATCTCGCGGCGGGCGGGCGATTTGGAGACTCCCTGTGCGTGTGCATTTCCCCAAAGACAAAGCAGCAGCAGAAGGCAGCCCGAAAAGAGGACTGCGAGTCGCTGCGGAGATGCTTTTTGGAGGGAAATCATGGGCTTTCTTTTTGCCACGAATGCACGAATGGACACGAATATCAAATAGGGTAGGTCTTTATGAATCCTCTGCGTCTCTGCGCCTCTGCGAGAGAAAGAGCCTTTTCCGGAAAAACTTAAAACCCTTTCTTTTTGCCACGAATGCACGAATGGACACGAATATCAAATAGGGGTGTTTTTTATAAATCCTCTGCGTCTCTGCGCCTCTGCGAGAGAAAGAGCCTTTTCCGGAAAAACTTAAAACCCTTTCTTTTTGCCACGAATGCACGAATGGACACAAATATCAAATAGGGGTGTTTTTTTATAAATTCTCTGCGTCTCTGCGCCTCTGCGAGAGAAAACTTCTGCGAGAGAAAAGGCCTTTTCCGGAAAAACTTAAAACAGTTTCAGCCGCGAGAGCCGCTCACCTTCGCGGGTGATAATGCCTTCCAGTGCATTGGCCCGGCCTTCGCGGTTGCGGTAGCCCAGACGGTGGTCCAGCACGGGTCGGGAGAGCGTCATTACGTCGGCTTCGCTCACAAAATCGCGGCCCTGCACCAGCGCCCAGGCACGCAGACAGCGGATAAAGGCAATGCCGGCACGCGTAGAAGCGCCGAGCGTAATGTCGGCGTGTTCGCGTGTTTGGCGCACAATATGAGCCACGGCCCGCAGGATTTCTTCATGCACAAAAACCGTTTCTGTCTCCCGCTGAATGGCCATTACGTCGTCGAGTGTCAGTACCGGTTGCAGGTCGGCGAGGTTTTGGCGAATGCCGGCGTAGGAGCGCAGGATGTCCAGCTCGGTTTCTTCGTCCACATACCCGAAATACAGCTTTATAAAAAAGCGGTCGAGCTGGGCAGCGGGCAAGGGATAGGTGCCTTCCATCTCCACCGGGTTTTGGGTGGCCATGGTGAAAAACACATTTTCCAGCAAATACGTCTGGTCGCCGGTCGTGATTTGCCCTTCGGCCATCGCTTCGAGCAGGGCGCTTTGCACCTTGGGCGAGGCACGGTTTATCTCGTCGGCGAGGAGGATATTGCAGAAAATCGGTCCTTTTCGGAACGTAAAATCACGGGTGCGGTCGTCGAAAATGTGCGCACCGATGAGGTCAAGCGGCAGCAGGTCGGGGGTGAACTGAATGCGCCCATGGGTACCCTGGACGCTCGCGGCCAGCGCCC
>DDEO01000076.1:0-224 GCA_002336725.1 Bacteroidetes bacterium UBA1952
GCACTGAATCAAGTTCAGCACAAGCTCCGCCTGTGCCGCTGAAAAGCGGTAACCCGGAATCTCCACAACACAGATAATCGAGATTGCGGGTCAGGCCCGCAATGACGTGTGCTGAGAGGACGCTGGGAAATGCGAGGCGTACGTAATCCCGCGTATGTCATCCCGCGTACGTTATCCCGCGTACGTTATCCGTCATGGCGGCACTGAATCAAGTTCAGCACAAG
>DDEO01000076.1:273-2685 GCA_002336725.1 Bacteroidetes bacterium UBA1952
TCGAGATTGCGGGTCAAGCCCGCAAGGACGTGTGCTGAATGGGTGCTGGGAAATGCGAGGCGTACGTCATTCCGCGTACATGATCCATCATGGTGGCGGAGCCTGCCCGTAGAAAAGGGCATTTTTTAAAATTTTCCGGAAATTACGGCCCACATCCGCAAGTGCTGGCGCGTTTTTGGATAGAAGTAAATTCCGGAAAACAGCCCCTTTTCTTTTATGAAGAAGATACTACCCTATGCCTTTCTGCTGGCAGCTCTCTGGAGCCAAAAGGGCGCTGCACAGGTGGTAAACTCGCCTTCGCCGGTGCGCTCTGTTTCCGACACCAATCCGAATACCAGCAATCCCTTCGCTGTCCAACAGCAGCACACCGCCACCATTGGCAGCACCGGCGTGGGACCGGCCACCAATCTATATAATTCCGGCCGGAACGACCTCTGGCGGGCGAGTGGCTGGACGAGCGGCGGTGTGGTGAATAACGATGCCTATTTCTACTGGACGGTGCAGCCTGCACGCGGCACGGTGATTCCGGGGGGCAATCTGCATTTTTCTATCTTCCGGAACGAGGCCGGCCCGCGTTCGTTTAGTCTGCGCTCCAGCCTCGACAGCTTCGCCTCCGACATCAGTCAAGGTATCATTTCCGGAAATGCCGCACGCGTTTCGATTCCCATCGCTATTCCAGACAGCCTGCTGAGCGCCGATAGTCCGATTACCTTCCGGCTTCATGCCTACAATGCCCGCGCCGATTTTGGCACCCTGACGCTGAGCGATTTGGGTTATGGCGGTGCCGAGCTACCGGTTTCGGCAGAGCTGTATGACTTTCGGGCGAGCGGCGACGAAAACGGCGCGGTGCTTCGCTGGAAAACAGCTTATGAGAGCGGCCTCTCGCGCTATGAAGTGGAGCGGAGCGAAGATGGGAAAATCTACCAGGTCATCGGCACGGTTCCTATCCGCAACGAGCGGGAAAATGCCTATCAATACGAAGACTTAAAGCCCTACCGCACCCGCAATTTCTACCGCCTCGCTGTGGTGGATATGGCCGGCACGCGCAACCTGAGTCGGGCGGTGCTGGTGAGCGGCTCGCCGATTACTACGCTTGAAGGCCCGTTGACGGCAACGCCCAACCCGATGACCGGATCAGAACTAACTATCAATCATCCGGTAGCCAAACCCGGTGCCCTGTTGAAAATTACCGACGTAGCAGGGCAGGAAATCTATGCCGCTGCGGCAGAAGAAGGCGCTATCCTGACGACAATTCAGAACCTGAGTCTGGATAAGGGCAGCTATTATCTGACAATGGAAAACGGCGACGAACGCTACTCGACGATTCTGGTGAAGTAATATGTTTCATGTTTCATGTGTCATGTTTCATGTTTCATGTGTCATGTTTCATGTTTCATGTTTCCCAATGCCTGACTTCATCAACAACAACCAACCTTCATCAACAACAATCAACTTTTATCAACCTTCATCAACCCTTATCAACAACTATCAACAACAATCAACCCTCATTAACAACACCTAACGCGCTGCCGCCGCCAGTTTGCTGTGTTTCTTTCCATAAAGAAAATACACCACCAACCCGATGAGCAGCCAAAGCAGAAAACGCTCCCAATTGGACGTGCCCGACTCGCTGAGCAGATACGAGCAACTGAGCAGGCCCAGCACCGGAATCAGGCTCCAGTGGCGGGTAAAAGTTTTGTAGGAAACAAAGAGCAGCAGTACCGCAAAACCAAAATACGGAACGGTTTCCCGCGTAAAGGTGAAAACGGCTGTCGGCGTGGCGCGATGCGCGTAGAAAAACCCACCGATAACGGCGACCGTCAGCAGCGGAATCATCCATTTGCCATCTATATAAGGCACCCGGAAGCGACCGGCCCGCTCGGTGGGGTTTTGGCGGCGGTCGGCGTGCATCTTCACCACCCCGGCGCATACCAACACAAAGGCGAAAAGCGTTCCTACACTCGTGAGATCCACCACCGTTTGCAGGTTGAGGAAAAGTGCCGGAATACCCACCACAAGGCCGGTGAGAATCGTGCTGAAGGAAGGCGTTTTGAAGCGTGGATGCAACTTTGAAAATTTCTTTGGCAGCAGTCCGTCGCGGCTCATGGCCATCCAGATACGCGGCTGCCCTATCTGAAAAACCAATAAAACGCTTGCAGTGGCAATAACGGCGCTCGCCGCAATGACCCCGGCGATCCAGGGCTGCCCTACCCGACTGAAAACCGCCGCCAACGGGTCGCCGACATCCAGCGTGGTGTAGGAAACCATGCCAGTAAGCACCAGCGCAATCAGGATGTAGATGACCGTGCAGATGACCAGCGAATAGAGCATGGCGCGGGGCAGATCGCGCTGCGGATTCCGGCATTCTTCTGCCGTGGTGGAGATGGCATCAAAGCCGATATAGGCAAAGAA
>DDEO01000231.1:0-122 GCA_002336725.1 Bacteroidetes bacterium UBA1952
ACCCAGAAGAAGATGATGTCGAATCCCGTCACCAACACGCTGGTGGGATAATAGCGGGCGAGTTCAGGCGTCTTGTCGGGCCAGCCGAGTGTCGAGAACGGCCACAGCGCCGAGGAAAACCA
>DDEO01000231.1:148-4415 GCA_002336725.1 Bacteroidetes bacterium UBA1952
AAACCACGTGTCGAGCACGTCCGGATCACGCGTGAGGAAACCCGCCTGCAAATCCGGATTGTCAGCGATCCGGCCAGCCTCCACATCGTCCATAATCTCGCGCGTGACGGCGTCGGTCAGCGCCTGCGTCAGCGCCTCCTCCTCCGTCTCCGCCACATAGACGCCGCCCCACGACGAATACCACGCCGGAATCTGGTGGCCCNNTGGCGCGACACGCACCACGGCTGGATATTCTCCAGCCAATCGAAATAGGTCTTTTCCCAATTCTTCGGCGTGAAGATGGTCTTGCCGTCGCGCACCGCCGCCAGCGCCGGCTGCGCCAGCGTCTTGGCGTCGACATACCATTGCTCGGTCAGGAACGGCTCGATCACCACATTGGAACGGTCGCCATGCGGCGCTTGCAACACATGCGGCTCGATCTTGTCGACCAGCCCGCGCGCTTCCAGCATCTCCACCACCAGCGCGCGCGCCTTCTCGCGCGGCAGGCCGTGCAGCGCATGGATCGTATCGATCAGTTCGGGCGTCTCGTCCACACCCTCGACAAACGCCTCATTGTCCTTGAGCGCCATCCGCGCTTCGGAATCGAGAATGTTGACCAGCGCCAGATCATGCCGCCGGCCGACCTCGAAATCGTTGAAATCATGCGCGGGCGTGATCTTGACCGCGCCCGTCCCCTTTTCGGGATCGGAATATGTGTCCGCGACGATCGGAATGAGCCGCCCGACCAGCGGCAGCCGCACGCGCAAGCCGACCAGCGGCCGGTAGCGCCCATCGTCGGGATGAACCGCAACGCCCGTATCGCCCAGCATCGTCTCCGGCCGCGTGGTGGCGACCACGATATGCCCGCCCGTGTCGCGGCCATGCGAATCCACGACCGGATATTTGAAATGCCAGAGATGACCCTTCGTCTCGACCTGAACCACTTCGAGATCGGAAATCGCCGTCTGCAGCTTGGGGTCCCAATTGACCAGACGCTGGTCCTTGTAGATCAGCCCGCCGCGATACAGAGCCACGAACACCTTGACCACGGCCTTCGACAGGCCTTCGTCCATCGTGAACCGCTCGCGCGACCAGTCGCAGGAGGCGCCCAGACGCTTCAATTGCCCGACGATGGTCCCGCCCGACTCCGCTTTCCAGTCCCACACCCGCTTGAGAAAGGCCTCGCGCCCCATCTCGCGGCGGCCCGGCTCCTTGCGCTCGGCCAGTTGCCGCTCCACCACCATCTGCGTGGCGATGCCCGCATGGTCCGTGCCCGGCTGCCAGAGCACGTCATTGCCGCGCATCCGCTCGAACCGGCACAGAATGTCCTGCAACGTATTGTTGAGCGCATGGCCCATGTGGAGTACGCCGGTTACGTTGGGCGGCGGCATCACAATCGTATAGGCGGGGCGGTCGTCGGGTGTGGAATAAAAAAGGCCGGCGTTTTCCCAGGCGGCATACCATTTCTGCTCGGCAGGCCGGTGCTCAAAAGATTTCGAAATTTCCATGCGATAAAAAGCGGCCAAAGATAGTTTAGCCATCGGCTATTGGAGAATTGAACGCCCCTGCCGATTCCCCCAACGCCCAACGCTCGTACTTTCGCCCTTTCTTTTTTTCTGTTTCTGCTTTGTCTCCCATCCGCTTTGCCGTCCTCGGTTTTGGAAATATCGGGCAGCGCCATGCCCACCATATCACGCAGCAACCCGGCGCGGTTCTTTCTGCCATTTGCGATACCGATGCCGCAAAGCGAGACCTTATTTCCGGAAATTATCCCGGCACGCCGGTCTTCGAGAGCCTTGAAGCACTGCTGCTTTCCGGAAATATCGCCGACGTTATCTGCATCTGCACGCCCAACGGACTGCACGCCGCGCACACCATCGCCGCCGCAGAAGCCGGAATGCACGCAGTGGTGGAAAAGCCCATGGCGCTCTCGGTGGCCGAATGCGATGCCATGATCCGCGCCGCAAAAACGGCTGGCCGACAGCTTTTCGCTGTGAAGCAAAACCGCTACAACCCACCGGTGCAGGCCGTCAAAAAACTCATCGCCAACGGGCAGATTGGAAACGTATTTTTCATTCAGGTAAACGGGTTTTGGAACCGCAATGATGCCTACTACGCACAAAGCGACTGGCGCGGCACAAAAGACCTCGACGGTGGGTGTCTGTTTACGCAGTTCAGCCATTTTGTGGACATTCTTTATTATCTCAACGGCCCGATTGCCGAGGCGCAAGGCGTGGTATCCAACTATCTGCATCCGCACAATACAGCGTTTGAAGACACCGGCAGTTTTACGCTCCGGGCGGCCAATGGCGCTATCGTTTCCTTTGCCTTTACAACCGGCGCTTTCCGGAAAAACATGGAGGGTTCTATAACCATTTTCGGCGAGAAGGGAACGGTTAAAATCGGTGGGCAATACCTCAACACGATTGAATATCAGCAATTGGAAGGCGAGCCGATCCGGCTGGCAGATTCCGGAAAATTGCCGAATCAATACGGTGCCTATGAAGGCTCGATGAGCAACCACGACTGCGTGATTGAAAACGTAGTGGCCGCGCTCAACGGCCACGCGCCGATGATGACCACCGCCGAAGAAGGCCGCGAGGTGGTGCGCATTATCCAGATGATGTACGACGGGGCAACGGTACTATAACGACTTGTCAAGCCCTCGGGCGTTTGCAGGTAACTTGACAAGGCTCCCAAACGAATGCACTGCCAATGACAGACCGCTAAGAGTCTGCTTGGGTCAAAGAGTTGTTCGATAAGCTATGAGGTCAGGGAATTGCAGCTTGGAGAGCAGAATAGATCTCGTTTCATCGGTGCTGCGTCGCCCGCCGGGGCACTAGCGGGCGACCGGTTTTTGGCTACCTTTTTTCCGCAAAAAAGGTAGAAAGAAAAACGTCATATGTCTTATTTGTTCCATAAAAAATTGGTAATCATTTGAGAGTCAGTTTCTGTCATATTCAGGTGATTGCTGCAAAGCAGAATAGATTCTCACAAAGACTTATCAAGTCTATCAACGCGCTGTCCGAGGACTTGACAAGTCGGGTTTGGCGCGCAGCAAAAGCACACCGGTACGGCCCATTTTCCAGGCATTTTTCAGGCTCATCCACAGTCCCCGCTGCATCTCGCGCGGAATGCCCCCCTGCCTCGGAACGATGAAATGATGATAAGCCAGATAAAGCACTGCCGCCCGAAATGTGGTAACAGCGAGGGCCTTGCCGAGGGCTTTTTTCTTTTTCTGATCCGTCTTCACTATATTTCTGTTCTCAAAAAAACAATCTGCAAAGGTCATGCCGCTGCGAAACCTCCTTTTTGTATGGTGTCTTCTGGGTAGTGCCGGACGTGCGGCGGCTGCGGATACACTCCGGGTCTATTTCCCGACCGGTGCCGCGCAGTTGTCGGCCCCTGCCCTCAAAACCCTCGATTCGGCGCTTTATTTCGGCCTGCTGCAGCGCAATACCTCGCTGGAAATCCTGGGTTATGCCGATTTTGTGGGCAGCAGCACTTTCAATGATACCCTTTCCGGCACACGGGCCGGGGCCGTGAAAGACTATCTGCTTAAAAATGGTTTTTCGGATGATAAAATGATGCGCACCATCGCTAAAGGCGAAATCCCGGCAGGCGGCCCTCTATCCCGCGACGGGATTGCCGCACATCGGCGCGTGGACATTGTTGTAGGTGGCAAAACGGCGCAGGAGTTGTTTGAAAAGCACACGCCGGAAACAATGAATATCGCCATCAATCCGCACCAGAAAACGCTTTCTACTGCCTCGCTGCCGGTTTCGGAAATCATCCGGCAAACGCCGGTGGGCAGTAGTTTTCAGCTTTCGCAAATCTTTTTTCCCGCAGGCCGTCATGTGATGTATGAAGACTCCAAGCCAGAACTGGAAGACGTGATTGCGGCTTTGAAGGAACAACCCCGTGTCAAAATTCGTATCGAGGGCCATGTGTGCTGCATCGATACGCTCCGGGTGAAGGATGCGCTCGACGAGCAGACGCATGAATACCGGCTTTCCGGAAATCGGGCGCGTTTTGTGGCGCAATATCTGATACGGGGCGGCATCGACAACAAGCGCATTTCGCACATCGGTTTCGGCAAACGCTTTGCCCTTATCTACTACGAAAGCACGCCCGAAGAAGCCGCTGCCAACCGGCGCGTCGAGATACGGATTCTGGAAAAATAAGCCTCCCCAGGGCCTCCCCCAACCCCTCCAAAGGAGGGGAGTTTAACGCCTAAGTAAGAGCATCGGAATAACTTCCTCACTTAGCCTTTCTCGAAAATGGTGAA
>DDEO01000155.1 GCA_002336725.1 Bacteroidetes bacterium UBA1952
CGGCGAAGCTGTCCAACGGCGAAGCATCCCGTCTTTTTCCCGTTTTCATAAACGTCCTTTGTAAAAACCGCGTCATTTTTGCCTTTCCTAAAACGACGGTGTTTCCGGGAAATGGTTTGTCTCCTTCGCCCTTATTTCCGGAAATGCGAATCTTTTTAACCCGAAAAATTTTCTCTTTAAAATGACTGCACGCCGCCTTGCGCTCCCTAAAAATCTTATGGGCCGCGCCCGCAAACTGGGCATCTGGGCCTTCCTGTTTTTCCTGATTAAAGGCCTTATCTGGCTCGGCGTGGCTGCCTGGGGACTTTATAAGATTTCGTAAAAAAATCCTGAATTCTTATGAGAAGATGCCTGTATCGGGCATCTTTTTTGTGCGGAAAAGAAATAGACCACGGATTTTGTGGATTTTCAGGATGCTCCCGGATTCCTTTATCCGTGACCATCCTGAAAATCCTGACAATCCGTGGTCTATTACGTTATCCGAACCTTACAGCGTGAACGCTTCTTCCAGAATAGCGGCCTGCTCTTTGGCGTGTACCTTGCCGAAGCCCGTTGCCGGCGCGGCCGCTGCTTTCCGGGAAATGCAGCGCAGTGGCGCATCATAAGTTGTGGCCAAAAACGACCAGGCACCCATATTGCGCGGTTCTTCCTGCACCCACACCCATTCGGCGCTGCCATATTTCTTGCGCAGTGCTTCTAATTGTGCTACCGGCGTGGGGTAAATCTGCTCCAGGCGCACAATAGCGATGTCGCTGCGGTTATCGGTAGCCTGCTTTTCCAGCAGGTCGATAGATACTTTTCCGGAACACAGCAGCACCCGCTTCACGCCTTTGGGCTTTTGAATCGTTGCATCGTCGATAACTTCCCGGAAACCGCCGACGGTGAAGTCGGCAATCGGCGAGTAGGAGCGCGGGTGGCGCAGGTTGGCCTTCGGCGAGAAATTCACCATCGGCTTACGGAACGGCCAGGCTACCTGCCGGCGCAGCGCATGAAAGAGGTTGGCCGAAGTAGTGATGTCGGTGATAATCAGGTTTTCTTCGGCGCAGGCCTGCAGGAAGCGTTCCATGCGGGCGCTCGAGTGTTCGGGGCCTTGGCCTTCGTAGCCGTGCGGCAGCAGCAACACCAGTCCGCTCTGCATATTCCACTTGGTCTCGGCAGCGGTGATATATTGGTCTATCACCGTTTGAGCGCCGTTGGCGAAGTCGCCAAACTGAGCTTCCCACAGCGTGAGCGCCGCCGGATTGGTGATGCTGTAGCCATATTCAAAACCGAGGACGGCAAATTCGCTCAGCAGCGAGTTGTAAATCCGGAAACGGCCTGCCGCTTCGCCGGCGGCTTTCACCGCCCCGTCCACACGGTTGTATTCGGCATTGGTATTGCTGTCGTGGAGTACCGCGTGGCGGTGCGAGAAGGTGCCGCGCTGCACATCCTGACCGCTCAGGCGCACATCCGCGCCCGAAGCCACGATAGACGCGTAGGCCAGCAGTTCGCCCGTGGCCCAGTCGATCAGGCCTTTTTCTTCGAGCAGTTTCACCTTTTCATCCAGAATTTTTTTGAGCTTCGGCAGCGGCGAAAAATCTTCCGGAACCGCCATCAGCGCCTCGGTGAGGCGGCGCACTTCGGCTTCGGGAATGGCCGTTTCGGGTGATTTCTCAAAGTCTTTCGGCTCCGAGTTTCGCATATTGGCCCAGGCTTCTTCGGGTGCCTGCCGCTTGTATGGCAGCGGTTGTTGCTTCACCTCGTCGAGGCGCTCCTGCAACTTCGCCCAGAACTGCGTCTCCATTTCTTTGGCCAGTTCGGCATCCACATCGCCGCGTTCAACCAGCGCGTCGTTATACACCTCGCGAACGTTTGCGTGCTTTTTGATAGCCTCATACATATCAGGCTGCGTGAAGCTCGGGTCGTCGCCTTCGTTGTGGCCGTGGCGGCGATAGCACACCATGTCAATAAAGACATCGGAGTTGAACTTCTGCCGGTAGGCCAGCGCAAAGGCGGCGGCTTTCACCACTGCTTCCGGGTCGTCGCCGTTTACGTGCAGCACCGGTGCCTGCACCATAGAAGCGATAGACGTGCTGTAATCGGCAGAGCGCGCATCGTCAAAATCGGTGGTGAAGCCGATTTGGTTGTTAATCACAAAATGAATCGTTCCGCCCACGCTGTAGCCTTCGAGGCGGCTCATCTGCAACACCTCATACACCACGCCCTGACCGGCAACGGCCGCGTCGCCGTGAATGAGAATGGGCAGCACGTTGTCGTATTCTTCCGCGTAAAGCGTATCGGCTTTGGCGCGGGCGAGGCCACACACCACCGGGTCCACCACTTCGAGGTGCGAGGGGTTGGGCGTGAGCTGTACGCTAATCGTGTCGCCCTTCGGCGTAGTAATATCGGAGCGGAAGCCGAGGTGATATTTCACATCGCCGGAGCCCATCGTGTCGGTCGGCACGATGCCTTCAAACTCGGTAAAAATCTGTTTGTAGGTTTTGCACAGCGTGTTGGCCAGCACGTTGAGGCGACCGCGGTGGGCCATACCGATAATGACTTCCTTCGCGCCGTCGGCAGCCGCGTCTGTAATCACCGTGTCGAGGGCTGCAATGGCACTTTCGCCGCCTTCGAGCGAGAAGCGTTTCTGACCGATGAATTTGGTATGGAGGAATTTCTCAAAAATCACTCCTTCGTTCACCTTTTCGAGGATGCGGCGCTTCTGCTCTACGGAGAGCGGCGCGTCGATCATCTGCTCAAAAGCATTTTTCACCCATTCAAAGGTGTCGTGGTTGTTGATGTAGGTAAATTCAATACCGGTATGGCCGCAGTAGAGGTGTTGGAGGCGGGCGATGATGTCGCGCAGCTTTGCGCCTGCCATATCCACGGCTTCGCCGGCGGCAAAATGGCTGTCGAGGTCGGCCTCGGCGAGACCAAAGTCCGTAAGTTCCAGTTGCGCGTGGCGGTCGCGGCGCTTGCGGATGGGGTTGGTATCGGCGATGAGGTGGCCGCGGCGGCGATAGGCGCGAATCAGCTCAAAAACGGCAAATTCCTTTTGCAGATTTCCGGAAACAGTAGCCGCGCTTTTGGCGGTGGCGCTGCCATTGGTTTTGAGGCCGTCGGCGCTGCTTGTAGCAAAGTCAAAACCCTCGAAAAACTTCCGCAATTCCGGGTCCACCGAGTCGGGATTGGCGGTGTAATCTTTGTAGAGCGCCTCCACATAGGTGGGATGCGAAGCAGTGATGTAGGAGAAATCTTTCATTTTATTAAAATGCCGTCGGCACGAGAAGGTGCGCGAAGTTCGCACTCTAAAAGGAATCAGGCAAACGGAAAGCCCGTCGGGCGTTGGACGCTGCGCGTTGGAAGCCCTTCGGGCGTTGGACGCACTCCGTGCTGTTGGAGCCTTCGGCTTGGATGACG
>DDEO01000025.1 GCA_002336725.1 Bacteroidetes bacterium UBA1952
AACCCTTGCAGAAACCGCTGAAGACGCTGCTTTCGGTGGGTAGCTTCCTGCCCAACAAAGGGATGGTACACCTCTATCGGGCTTTTAACCGGCTGCTGGCAGAAGGTCTTCAGGGCTGGGAATTACATCTGGTAGGCTCCGTTCCGGAAGCGCAGCATCTTTCACCGACATCCCACATCCGGATTACGCCCTTTGTGCAGCCCGAAGCACTGCCGCAGTTTTTTGCCGAAGCCGCTGTTTTTGCGCTGGCTTCGCTCAAGGAATCCTGGGGCGTGGTGGTGCATGAAGCCGCCTGTGCCGGGCTGCCGCTGTTGCTGTCTGAGAAGGTGGGTGCGGCGGCTGATTTCCTGGAGCCGGGGCGAAACGGACTGGCATTCGACCCGCGCTCGGCGGAAGATTTGGAGCATAAAATGCGTCAGATTGTTGCTATGCCGGAAGCCGAACTCCGGCAGATGGGCGTGCATTCCGAGGCGCTCTCGCATCGTTACAGTCCGGAAATCTGGGCCGAAAAACTGCTCCGGATGGCCCGTCGGGAGCCAATTTTGATGCCATGAAAACACACCGTACCCCTCGTTATGTATTCGATCGGCTGCGCGAATTGATTTTTCAAAAAAGAAATCCCGATGCGCCCTGGCTCGGCCCGCAGGCAGTTCGCACTTTGGAGCACCTGCTGAAACCGGAAAACAGCGGGCTGGAATGCGGCGCGGGCAGGAGCACCCTGTGGCTGGCCAAACGGGTGCATTTCCTCGAAAGCTGGGAAGAAGATGCAGGCTGGCTGGACAAAGTCGCCGGGCAGATGCGCAGTCGGGGTATTGAAAACGTAGCCCTGAAAAAGGTAGATGCCACGCCGGAAAACTACCTGCAACTGGTAGCAGATATTCCGGAAAACAGCCTTGATTTTGCGCTCGTGGACTCCGAAAATGCCCGCGATGTGCTGTGCCTCGCGCTGGTTTCCAGAATTAAAAACGGCGGTTTCCTCATGCTCGACAACGCCAACTGGTTTTTGCCTTCGGCCTCGCGCGCGCCGCATTCCCGCACATTGGAGCAAGGGCCGGCCCATATGCACTGGCAGGAATTTCTGGAAGCGGTCGCCGGCTGGCAGGTGCTTTGGACGAGCAGCGGCGTAACCGATACGGCGTTTTTTATCCGGCCTATAACAGGCAAGCAACCGGAGAAGCCAGTTTAAGTAGCGCCTACGACAGCCTTCGCAGCTTGTATTCGCGCGGCGGCGATACCATAATCGGATATTTTTCCAGCGTTACATCGGAGGCTTCCAGTCCGAAACTGCGCTCTTCCGAGAGGCTGTGTTTCTTGAGCAGGAAATAACCCCGCATAATCATCCGTTCCCACAGCGGCAGGGCATTATCGCGTGAGAGGGTTTTTTCGATTACGATGAAGCGGAAATCCCCGGCCACGTTGTTGTTGCGCAGCGATTCGTAGCGGCTCGTTACGTTCACCTCTTTGTTTTGCACCATTTCTTCCACCACTTTCCGGAACATACTCTGGATGCGATGTTCGACGCGGAAACCGAGGCGGAATTCTACGCGGATGATTTCATTGGGAATGATGGTATTGACGGAATATTCCATCGTATAAGGATCATCAAGAACGTGGACGTGGACAAACCAGTAGATATCGGCGCGTTTGGGCTTGCGATAGAGGATGGAGAAGATGACCTTGTGCTCGATTTCGCGCGGGTTGTCGGCGCTTGTCAGATACACGAGGTGCGTGGCATATTTGGGGATGGTGCGGTCGTTGCTCACCTCCTGAATGATAGAAACATAATCTTCCAGCCGCACAAACTCCACGTAGCGATTCTTGATTTTCCGGCTTCGGAACCAGGTGTACATCACGCCAAAGAGCAGTGTGCCGATGAAGATGGTTACGTAGCCACCATGCTCAAACTTTACGAGATTGGCAATAAAAAACGAACTCTCAATAGAGAAAAACACCAGCATATACACCAGAATGGCGGCTATGGGAACCCGGAGCGTCATCATATAATACGAGAATAGCGCCGAGGTCATCAGCATCGTGATGGTGATAGCCAGTCCATAAGCCGCGTCCATCGCCTCTGATTTCTTAAAAAACAGCAACACGCCCACGCATCCCGCAAAGAGCAGCGCGTTGATGCCGGGGATGAAAGACTGCCCGCGCTCGACGGTCGGATAGTTGATTTTCATGCGGGGCCAGAGGTTGAGTTTGATGGCTTCGGAGATGAGCGTAAACGCACCCGATATAAGCGCCTGCGAGGCAATGATGGCCGCCAGCGTGGCAATGCCTACCCCAAAGGGCAAAAACCAGCCGGGCATCAGCAGATAGAATGGATTTTGACCCTCTGCCGTCCAGAGCTGCCCGGTATGCGAGAGCAGGTTGGCACCCTGCCCGAGGTAGTTGAGGATGAGACAGATTTTTACAAAAATCCACGACACCTGAATATTGGAACGGCCCACGTGGCCCAGGTCGGAATAGAGGGCTTCGGCACCGGTCGTACACAGGAAAACGCTGCCCAGAATCCAGAAACCGTTGGGGTAGTGGGTGAGCAGGCGGATGGCGTAGTAGGGATTAAAAGCCCGCAGAATGGCCAAATCATCGGTGAGGTGCAACAGCCCGAAGAAAGCGAGCATCAGAAACCATACAAACATGATGGGGCCAAAAGCCTTGCCGATGGTGGCCGTCCCGAATTGCTGGGCAAAAAACAGGGCCGAGAGAATGCCAATGCCGATGCCTACGATGGCATTGGGTTGGATATGTCCTAAGCCTTTGATGTTCTGAAGCCCTTCGATAGCCGAGATGACCGAGATGGGCGGCGTAATCATGCCGTCGGCCAGGAGCGCCGCGCCGCCAATCATGGCCGGAAAAACGGCCCATTTGCCATGCCTTCGCACCAGTGCAAAGAGCGAAAAAATGCCCCCTTCGCCCCGGTTGTCGGCGCGCAGGGTGAGGAGCACATACTTCACGGTGGTTTGCAGTGTGAGCGTCCAGATGATGCACGACAGCGAGCCAATGATCAGCTCTGGCGTGATGACCTGCCCGTTGCAGATGGCGTTAAAAGTATAGAGCGGAGAAGTGCCGAGGTCGCCGTAAACGATTCCCAGCGCGATAAGCATACCAGCAGCGGTTGCTTTATTGAGAGGTTTTCCCACAAAAGAGGCAGGATGGTAAAAAAGAGGGCAAAATTAATAGGACAAACGGGATAAATCATGTTTCATGTTTCGTGTGCCTTTCGTCTTGATACTTGATACTTTCGTCTTTTGTCTTTCGTCTTGATACTTGATACTTTCGTCTTTTGTCTTTCGTCTTGATACTTGATACTTTCGTCTTTCATCTTTCGTCTTGATACTTGATACTTTCATCTTTCCTCTTTCGTCTTGATACTTTCATCTTTCCTCTTTCCCTAATTTTGCATTCTTATGCAAGAAGTGCTGTATCGCCCCGATGAGAAGGTGCAGGATGAAGCCCGGCAGGGCGAAGCCTTTGCCCCGTTTACCAACGACCCCAATCAATATCGGAAAAAGTTTTATATCGAGAGCTATGGCTGTCAGATGAACTTCTCCGACAGCGAAATTGTGGCTTCTATATTGCAGGGCGAAGGCTTTGGCGCGACGCGCAATGTGGAAGAAGCCGACCTCGTGCTGCTCAACACCTGCTCCATTCGCGAGAAAGCCGAGCAAACGGTGCGCAACCGGCTGATGCACTTCAAAGGTCATAAAAAACACCGCCCCGGAATGCTCGTGGGCGTGCTGGGCTGCATGGCCGAGCGTATGAAGGCGAAGCTCCTGGAAGAAGAAAAGCTGGTGGACATCGTTATTGGCCCCGATGCCTACCGCACGCTGCCAGACCTGATTCAGGAAGCCCAAGGCGGTCAGAAAGGCGTGAGCGTATTGCTGAGCCGCGAAGAAACCTATGCCGATATTTCGCCNNATAATATGTGTTCCTTCTGTGTGGTGCCTTTCACCCGTGGGCGCGAACGCAGTCGCGATGCCTATTCCATTGTCGCCGAATGTCGCGAACTTTTTGAAAACGGCTACCGCGAGGTAACGCTCCTGGGGCAGAATGTGGATAGCTATCACTGGCAGTCGCCGCAGGGAGACCTCCAGGCCGATTTTGCGGTTTTGCTGGAACTGGTTGCGCAGATTTCGCCCCTGCTGCGGGTGCGCTTTTCTACGTCTCACCCCAAGGACATCACCGATGAGGTGCTTCATACGATGGCGCGCCACCGCAATATCTGCAAATACATCCACCTGCCGGCGCAGAGCGGTAACACGCGTATTCTTCAACTCATGAACCGCACTTATACCCGTGAATGGTATCTGGGCAAGGTGCGCCGCATCCGCGAAATCATGCCCGACTGCGCCCTAAGTACCGATGTGATTTCCGGTTTTTGTACCGAGACAGAAGCCGAACATCAAGACACCCTGAGCCTGATGCGCGAAGTGGGCTACGACCTGGCCTATATGTTTGCCTACAGCGAGCGCCCCGGCACACTGGCTGCCCGCCGCTTTGCCGATGATATTGCCGAGGAGGTGAAAAAGCGCCGGTTGGAAGAAATTATTGCCATCCAAAACGAAAGCAGCCGGGAACGCTATCACGCGCAAATCGGCAAGACGCTTCAGGTCTTGATTGAAACGACCAGCAAACGCAGCGATGTCCACTGGATGGGCCGCAGCGACGACAACAAACGCGTGGTTTTCCCCAAAATAAATCCCGACTGGAAGCCCGGCGATTATGTATCGGTTAAAATTACCGATGCCACTCAGGCCACGCTGCGCGGCGAACCGGTACTATCCAATATATAAGCATCAGATTTGCAAAGGGCCTAAGTTCAAATCATGTTTCGTACGCCGACTTGACAAGTCGTGGGGTGTACCTTTGCGACCATGTTTTGCACCCTTGCAGCGGCCCTGGCGATTCTCGCCGGCGGAGTGCAAATTGCGTTTTTGTGGTTAGGTAAAAGGGCGCTGCGCCAACCTTTTATCCAGCCCCACGAGGGCAGAAAGCGACCGGTTTCCGTCATTATCTGCGCCCGAAACGAAGCCAAGAATCTTCGACAGCGATTGCCCGCCATTCTGGAACAGCACTATCCGCATTTTGAAGTTGTGGTGATAGACGACGGCTCGGCAGACGACACAGCGGCGGTGCTGGCAGGGCTGCACAGGCGCTATTCACAGCTTCGTTTCCGGAAAATACAACCCGGCGAAAAGCTTTTTTCCGGAAAAAAAGGCGCACTGCAAACAGGCGTTGCAGAAGCGGCACACGAAATTTTACTTTTTACCGATGCCGATTGCCTGCCCGCTTCGCCCTTCTGGATACAGGAGATGGCGGCAGCCCTGACCAGCGAAAAAGAAATTGTTGTTGGCTATGGCCCCTACGAAAAAGCGCCGGGATTCCTCAATGCCTTCACCCGCGCCGAAACCCTGTGGAGCTTTTTGCAGGTAAAGGCTTTCTACCACTTCGGCGTGGTGTATATGGCCGTTGGGCGAAACCTCTGTGTGCGAAAAAAAACATTTTTGCGTGCCTCCGCGCATCCGCTCTGGCAAAAAACCCTTTCCGGCGACGACGATATGCTGATGCGCATCTGTGCCACGGCCGAAAACGTTGCAGTAATAGACAATCCTCAGGCCTTTACCTACAGCCCTTCGCAGCCTGATTGGCAAGCCTATCGCCGACAGAAACAACGCCACCTCAGCACCGGAAAATATTACCGGTTGCCCGTAAAAATCCTCCTGGCAACACTCCATGGAACACAGGTGCTTTGCTGGTTGTTGCTGCCGCTTTTGATTTTTTGCCTTTTGGGCGCGTGGAATGCTTTCACGGCCTGTGCCCTTGCGCTGTTTCTGCTGCGAACGGTGCTTTTTGTGCGCCTTATCTCCCAATCGGGGCGGCAAAAGGGCGAGGCATTTCCGGAAAAATTTTCCCTTCTTTTTGATGCGGCATTTGCCCTCTATCCGCTTTTCTTTGCACCTTATATCTTCTGGAAAAACAAAGACCAATGGAATTAATCGAGCAGTATTTCGACGATTTTACGCCCCGGCAGCAGGAGCAGTTTGCCGCCCTCGGCCCGCTCTATCGCGAGTGGAATGAAAAAATCAATGTCATCTCCCGCAAAGACATAGACAATTTCTACGAGCGCCATGTGCTGCACTCGCTGGCCATTGCCGCTGTCTGCACCTTTAATCCCGGCGTGCGGGTGCTTGATATCGGCACCGGCGGCGGCTTTCCGGGCATTCCGCTGGCTATCTTTTTTCCGGAAGTGCAGTTTGTGCTTGCCGACAGCATCGGAAAGAAGATAAAGGTCGTTCAGGCAGTTGCCGAGGCCATCGGGCTTCAAAACGTATCGGCTTATCACAGTCGGGTAGAAGACCTGCGGCAGGCGCCTTTCGACTTTGCCGTTTCGCGCGCCGTAGCACCTTTAGGGACGCTCTGGCGCTGGGCCAGGCCGCATCTGCGGGTGGGGCGGGGCAGTGCCGAGTATGGCAATGGGCTTATCTGCCTTAAAGGCGGCGACCTGGCGCAGGAATTTGCCGAAAGCGGCGTAAAACCCCGCCTGCTGCCTCTTACAAAAGTCTTTGATCAAGCGGCTTTTGCGGATAAGATGCTGGTATATGTGCCGCGTTGAACTCTGTTTCATGTTTCATGTTTCATAATGCGTCATTTTTGTCTTTCTACTAATAGCTTTCGCCCTATGCATCCAGCACAACCGTCGTGGCTTTGCTTTCCAGGATGGCCAGTAGAAGCGTTTCTTCGGTTGAAAGGCCGCTGCCATCGGTAGTTTCAGCTGAAATTTCGGCTTCCAGGTGGGCGGCCAGTTTTCCGTTGCGGTACAGCTCAATCAGCAAAGGGTGGACATAATATTTCCGGCAAACGGCAGTCGTGTTGCCCAGTTTTCCGGCCACGGTTTCCAGCATATCGGTGATGCGCTTTTGGGTTTCTTTTTCATCTTCGCAGCGGCCCAATTCCCGGAAACGGTGCAGCGCCTGCAGGGTTGCCGTCCAGGTGCGGAAGTCTTTGGCGGTGAAGTGGCCGGCGGCAGCTTCGCGGATATACTGATTGACCGCGCCGGAGTCAATACTGTGCCGGATGCCGTCATCGTCGAGGTATTGAAAGAGTTCTTTTCCGGGAATTTCGAGGCATTTCTGAATGATACCTGCGAGGCGACGCGATTGCAGATGTACCTTTTGATACACGCCTTTTTTGCCTTTAAATGAAAAAGTGAGGCGTGTGCCGTTGCGTGTTACGTGCCGGTTTTTGAGCGTTGTGAGGCCAAAAGAGCCATAGGTTTTCTCATAGGATTCATTTCCGATGCGGATGCCGGTGTGTTGCATGATTTCGACCAGCGAGGCCAGCAGTTTTGCTCTGGGCATTCCGGGCAGGCGCAAATCTTTTTGTATCTGTTCGCGCAACCGGGGCAGGGATTTTCCGAAAAGCAGCAGGTGATGAAACTTGGTGCTGTTGCGCAGCGCATTCCAGCGCGGATGATACCGGTATTGCTTACGGCCCCGTGTGTCGATGCCGGTAGCCTGTAGGTGGCCGCTTGCTTCGGGACAGATCCAAACGTTTTCCCAGGCGGGCGGAATAGCCAGTTTTTGGATGCGCGATAGGGTAGGTTTGCTATTTATTTCTCGTTGGCCCTTGAAGTATCGAAAGCCATCGGGTGTTTTCTCGCGGCGGATGCCGGGCTGAGCATCTGAATAGTAGATGAGGTCGGCTATGGCGGCAGTCGCTTCGGGGTCGTCTTTAATCTTCGCCAGTTTTGCTGCCGGAATGCGGCGGTGGCTGACCTGAGGACATTTTTTCTTTGGTGGCATATAGGGATGCTTTTTTTCAAATGAAGCACTTGAAAATGATGCCAGACTATATCCTAAAATACTGTAAATATTGGCTATAATATTTATTATGTAAAACAATAATCGACATTATTAATTGAATATGGAACGCAACCGAATCAAAAAAGCCCCGGCCGGGGAAGGCGGGGCTTTCAACAAAACAGCGTTTCTATTTACAGCACGCCAATGGTGCGCTTCACCTTCTCCAGAATATCCTGCGTTTCTTCGGCAGAGCCGCCCTCGGCGTAGATGCGCAGCAGCGGCTCCGTGCCGGAGGCGCGCAACATCATCCAGCCGCCGTTGTCAAGGTGGTATTTCATGCCGTCAATATTTTCCGTCCGGCTAAAACCATATTTATCAAAACCGGCGTAGCCACCCGCCAATGCTTTCTGGATGATGGCTTCTTTCTGCTCATTGGGCAGCGTAAGGTCGGCACGCTCATACACAAACGGCCCCACCACCTCATACACTTCCTGCACCAGTTCCGAGAGCGTCTTGCCGGTCTGCGTCATAAATTCATAAATCACCAGGCCGTCGTAGATGCCGTCGCGCTCGGGAATGTGGCCTTTCACGGCAATGCCGCCGCTTTCTTCGCCGCCCACCAGCACATCTTCCTTCACCATAATCTCCGAGATGTGCTTAAAGCCAATCGGCGTTACTTCTACCGGCAGCCCATATTGCTCGGCCATGCGCTTCACTCGGTCGGTGGTGGAGAAGGCAATCGCCACCTTGCCGCCCATGCCTTTGTATTTGTGCAGATAATGCACCAGCAGCAAGATGATATGATGGGCATCTACAAAATTCCCGTTTTCGTCATAAAGGCCAATGCGGTCGGCATCGCCGTCGGTCGCCAGGCCCATCTTGAGTTCCGGCGTGGTGCGCAGCGTCTCCGAGAGTTCCAGCAGGTTTTTGTGGAGCGGCTCGGGGGCTGTTCCGCCAAAACCCGGGTTGTGCTCGCAGTGGAGCAAGACCGCGCCGGGCAGCAGGCGGCGGATTACGTTCTGGCCTGCGCCATACATGGCATCGTAGGCCAGCCGGAACGGCGAATTCCGCAAGGCTTCAAAGTCAAATTTCTTTTCCAGATACGCCACATAACGGTCTTCCAGATTTTCGTAGCGCAGCAGGCCGGCGGCCTCGTAATCGGCCAGCGATTTTTGGGGAATGGGCGCGTCTTGGGGTATCAGGGCTTCCACCGCAGCAATATCTGCCGGACTCGAAGGTCCGCCGTGTGCGCCCTTTAGTTTGTAGCCGTTGTAGGACGGCGGGTTGTGCGAGGCAGTAATCACCACGCCCTGATCGGCTTGTAATTCCAAAACCGCCAGCGAAATCATCGGCGTGGAAATAAAACCTTTTGCCAAAATTACCTGTACGCCCGCCTCGCAAAGCACCCGCGCCACTACTTCTGTAAACAGTTCGCCGCCAAAACGGCAATCGTGGCCTACAACAACGGTGGGTTTTTCGCGTTTCTGTTTCAGCCACTGCGCCAGTCCGGCGGTTACACGGGCAACGTTGTCGGTCGTAAATTCCTGGGCGATGATGGCTCTCCAGCCGTCGGTGCCAAACTTGATTTTTATGGGTTGGGGCATAGTGGCAGAATATTTGGTATCTTTTTGAGGCCGCGAAGATACAAATACGTGTTCGGCGAACAGAGAAACAAAGAATTGCGAAATGTCTTCTTTCTTATTTGTACGGAATTGTTATCATTATCATTATCGAAAGAACCCCTTTTTCGGTTCCTTTGAAAGGATGATATAAATAACCCGTTCGGCGAAAGCTGCGCTTTCGTCGCGCTATCCTGCAGGCTGCGCCTGCATAATAAAAGCAGGCGCAGCCTGCACCATAGTCCGACGAAAGCGTAGCTTTCGCCGAACATACGTTTTAACAAAAAAAATCCGGAAATTCCCCCTCTAAAAATGAACCCTTCTTATCAAACCATCAACCCCGCTACCGGCGAAGCACTCGCCACCTATGAATACAGCACTCCCGAAACGGTGGAGCAGGCGCTGAAAACCGCCATTGAAACCCAAAAGTCCTGGGCGCAGAAAAGCGTTGCCGAACGCTGCGACGTTTTGCGCCGCATCGCAGATGTTCTGGAAGCAAAAATTCCGGAACTGGCCCGCGAGGCCGCCTTAGAAATGGGCAAACCCATTGCGCAGGGCAGGGCAGAAGTGGAAAAATGTGTCCGCACCTTCCGCTGGTATGCCGACAATGCCGAAGGCTTTCTCCAACCGCAAATGGTTCAAACGGAAGCTTTAAAATCCTACGTTAGCTACCAGCCGCTGGGCGTGGTGCTGGCCGTGATGCCGTGGAACTATCCGTTCTGGCAGGTGTTTCGCGCGCTGGCACCCATTCTTTCGGGCGGCAATGTAATGGTACTCAAACACGCTTCCAACGTGAGCGGCTGTGCCGAAATGATGGCCACTCTTTTTCAGGAAGAAGAAGCCCTGCGCGGCCTGCTGCAAATGGTTTTGTTGCCCGGTGCAGAAGCCGAAAAGCTGATTGCCCGTCCCGAAATTGCCGCCGTTACCTTCACCGGCAGCACGGCGGTGGGCCGCAAAATTGCCTCGGCTGCCGGGCAGGCGCTCAAGCCGCACGTGCTGGAACTGGGCGGCTCCGACCCGTATGTGATACTGGCGGATGCCGACATAGACGCGGCGGTGGCTATTTGCGCCAATACGCGCATGGGCAACTGCGGTCAGAGCTGCATCAGCCCCAAACGCTTTATCGTAGCGAAAGAAATCCTGGAGGAATTTTCCGGAAAAATGGCCGCCGTGCTGGAAGGCTTCACTTTTAGCAATCCGCTGGAAGAAGGCAGCTCGATGGGGCCGATGGCGCGCGAAGACCTGCGCGATGAGCTGCACGAGCAGGTAGAGCGCAGCATTGCTGCGGGCGCAAAGCTGGCTTTGGGTGGAAAAATTCCGGAAAAAGCCGGTGCGTGGTATCCGCCGACGCTGCTCACGGACGTAAAACCCGGGATGCCCGCTTTTGACGAAGAACTTTTCGGGCCGGTGGCCGTTATCATTCGCGCCGAAGACGAAGCCGACGCTTTCCGGCTGGCCAACGACACGATTTATGGCCTCGGCGGCGCGGTGTTTTCCCGCGACCGCGACCGTGCCGAAAAGCTGGCCCGCGTGGTGTTGCAGGCCGGCAGTTGTTTTGTAAATGATGCCGTACATTCAGACCCGCGCCTGCCTTTTGGCGGTATTAAAGACAGCGGTTATGGCCGTGAACTTTCCGGAAATGGCATTCACCAGTTTGTAAATATCAAGACGATTTATGTCCAATAAAGTCCGCTATCTCGCCCTGGGCGATTCCTATACGATTGGCGAAGGATTGCCTGTGGAAGAATCTTTTCCCTATCAAACGGCGGCCCTGATGCGCCACAAAGGCGAGCCGTTTGCCGACCCCGAAATCATTGCCGTTACCGGCTGGACGACTGACGAGCTGGAGGCCGGCATTGCCGCTGCGCATCCCAAAGGGCCTTACGATTTTGTAACGCTGCTGATTGGTGTCAATAACCAATACCGCGGGCGGCACGTAGAAAATTACCGCGAAGAATTTAAAGCCCTGCTGGAAAAGGCCATTCGTTTTGCCAATAACGAACACAGCCGCGTGGTGGTGCTTTCGATTCCCGACTGGGGCGTTACGCCCTTTGCCGAAGGCCGCGACCGTGTGAAAATCGCCGAAGAAATTGACCATTTCAACCGCGCTGCGCGTGAAATCTGCAAAGAGCGCGGCGTGGATTTCCTGGATATTACGTGCAGCACCCGCGAAAACGGTAGCCACGCCGAATTTCTCGCGCCCGACGGCTTGCATCCTTCCAGAAAAGAATACGCCATCTGGGCCAAAAAGCTGGCGCGGGTGTTTGGGGAAAGGGCGGAAAGGATTTGAGGGGTATCAGTACCTCGTGGTTGCGGTTATTGTAGAGACAAGGCATGCCTTGTCTCTGCGGCGGGTTGCCGGAAAACAAAAACACCCGTCAGGTTTTTGGAAACCTGACGGGTGTTTTTTTCTGGAAAAAATAAATCCTAGTTGATAGACACCAGCTCCAAATCGAAGTTGAGGTCTTTGCCGGCGAGCGGGTGGTTGCCGTTGAGCAGCACCGAATCTTCTTTCACTTCGTGGATGGTTACCGGAAATACATTGCCTTCGTTGTCGCTCAGGTGCATGGCCGCGCCTACTTCGGGTTGCGCGTCTTCCGGAAACTGCGACTTGGGAAACTCAATAAACATCTCTTCGCTCGGCTGGCCATAGGCTTCGTCGGCTGGGATGTGAATGCTTTTTTTCTCGCCAACGGTCATACCTACAACGGCATTGTCGAAACCGGGAATCACCTGTCCGCTACCGGCGGTAAATTCCAGCGGCTCGCGCTCCAGGCTGCTGTCGAAAATGGTACCATCGGATAGGGTGCCGTGGTAGTGGATGCGAACGGTGTCGCCGGCTTTAACTTGTTGCATATTTTAAAGTCTGCGGAGCAGGAAAATGGGCTGTCCGCGCTGCAAAGTACGGAATAAGCCCCTATTTTGCCGTTCAAAATCTTTGGTAAAACCGCTTTTATGAAACGTCTTTTCTCCCGCTTGCTGGGACTCCTGTGCCTGTTTCTGTTCCTGCCTGCCGCCTTTGCCATTCAGCCCGGCGCCGCACAAATAAACGCCTACCTGCCTCTGCTCAAAGGGCAGCGCGTGGCGCTGCTCATCAACCAAACCTCGCGCATCGGCAACGAAAACCTGCTCGATGCGCTGCGCCGGAATGGGGTAGAAGTGGTGCGCATCTTCACGCCCGAACACGGCTTTCGCGGCACGGCAGACGCGGGCGCATACGTGGCGAGCGGCAAAGATGCACAAACCGGTCTCCCCGTTGTTTCGCTCTATGGAAACAATAAAAAACCCAAAGCCGCCGACCTCAAAGATGTGGATATGGTGATTTATGACCTGCAAGACGTAGGTGTGCGCTTTTATACCTACATCTCCAGCCTCGAATACCTGATGGAAGCCTGCGCCGAAAACGGCAAAAAGCTGCTCGTGCTCGACCGGCCCAACCCCAATGGCTTTTATGTGGACGGCCCCGTGCTCCTGCCGCAATACAAATCGTTTGTGGGGATGCAACCCATTCCGGTGGTCTATGGCATGACGGCGGGCGAATACGCCAAAATGCTCTTGGGCGAAGGCTGGGCCAAAGGTTGCAAATCGCTCGACCTGACGGTGGTTCCCTGCAAAGACTACGACCACACCATGACCTACGACCTGCCCGTGCCGCCGTCGCCCAACCTGAAAGACCCGGTGGCCGTGCTGCTATATCCGTCTTTGTGCTTTTTTGAAGGAACGCCCGTAAGCGTGGGGCGCGGCACCGAAACGCCGTTTCAGATTTGGGGACATCCAACGTTTAAAAATGCACCGGCTGCCGGACTGATTTCTTTTACGCCCAAGCCAACAACGGGTGCCTCAGCGCCACCATATAACGGACAAACCTGCTACGGCTACCGGCCGGCCACAACCGTAAAAGAAGCGCGAGCTTTTATCGGCAATCGCCTGCGCCTGCAACCGCTCCTGACGGCTTACGGCCTCTACGGCGAAAAAGCATCTTTCTTTAATTCTTTCTTTGAAAAACTGGCCGGCACCGAAGACCTGCGCCGCCAAATCAATCAGGGAATGACGGAGGCGCAAATATGGGCCAAATGGGATCCGGAAATTGCGAAATTCAAGAAAATCAGAAAAAAATACCTGCTCTACCCCGACTTTGAATAAAGGCATTAAACCAGAGGGGCATTGCACTATCTTAAAGGCACAAAACCATTCCTGAAAAATGAAAAAGATCCTTCTTCTGGCCACTTTCGCCACGCTTGCCTTTGGCGTTCAGGCCCAACAAACCCGCACGGTACAGAAAACCGACCGTATGGAAAAGCATCAAAAAATGACCCCCGACGAACGCGCCGACCGTCAGGCAGAAATGATGCAAAAACGCCTGAAACTGACGGATGCCCAAACGGCTAAAATCCGCGAGGTAAACCTGCAAACCATGCCGCCGAAAGATATGGCGGAAGACCACAAAGAAATGCGCGAAAAGCGTATGGAGATGATGAAAAAGCGCGAAGAGATGTACAGCCAGGTGCTGACCAGAGACCAGATGATGGAGTTTCGGAAAATTAAAGAAGACCGTATTGAAAAGATGAAGGAACACCGTGCCGACCGCAAAAACGACCGTATGCAGGATATGCAGCCGGCAACAAAGTAAATCTTTGTTGATGCCGGAAAACAAAAGCCGCTGCTGAAATCATTTCAGCAGCGGCTTTTACTTATGTTTTATGTTTCATGTTTTATGTTTCATAGATTGATAGTAGTTGATGAAGTTGTTGAAAGATTGATATCGGTTGATGAAGTTGATTCTGGCTCTTTTGTCTTTTGTCTATTGTCTTTGGTCTCAATTGCAAAAGCCCAGCGTTTTCTTCAGGTTTTCCGGCAGCGGCGGCAGCATCTGGCGAGGCAGCAGATACGAAGTGAGGTCGGAGAGTTCTTTAAAGATATAATGCGTGTCGGCGGCTTTTTTTAGGTAATCGGCGCCGGTACTGCCGCCGGTTCCCACGCGGTTGCCAATCGTCATGCGCACCATATTGACGTGCCGCTGTCGCCACATACCCAGGCCGTGGTCAATGCTTAAAATCGTGGTGAGCAGTTCATACGGCAGGTGCAGCAGCGGATAATCGCGGTAGAGCATGATAAACAGTGCACTGCGCGTGGCTTTGGCGCTCAGCGTGCGGCCTTCGGGGTATTTTTCCGGGTCGGTGAAAAGAGCATCAAAATACGCCAGATTGCCCATATCGGCTTCGGTGAGGGAATTCACATAGGCTTCGCGGTACAGCGGCCAGAAATTTCCGGAATTTCCGGAAATTTCTTCCCAGAATTGCTTTTCATCGGCAAAAGGCATCCGCTCCAGCCATTGCTCCACCAGGCGCAGCAACGAGATTTTGCCTTCCTCTTCCTTCACCCGTGCAATGTCGCTTTCCGAAAGCTGGCTCAGATAATAGCCCTTGCCGTGGCGCGCTTCGTATTGCAGCCCCAGCGCAGCCTCTACCATCTTAAACTGAATGCTCTGAAAACCCGATGCCGGTCGCAGCAAATCCCGGAAATCCAGAAAATCGAGCGGTGTCATGGTCTCGATAATATCCATTTGCTGCACAGCCAGCGCAATAATGGCCTGCACGCGCTTGAGGCGGTGATGGGCGTTGTAAATATCGGGCGAAGAATTTTCTATTTTTTCCTTCTGGAAGATGCTCCGCACATAGTTCAGCTCGTGCAGGATTTGCTTAAACCACAGTTCATACACCTGATGGATGATGATGAACAGCATCTCGTCGGGCGCTTCGGCTCCTTCTTTGGCGCTCTCCGGCGCTTGCGCAGCCAGGATTTTATCCAGTTGCAGATATTCGCTGTAATAAACCGGCGGTCGGTTGTCAATGGTTTTCATGGCAGTATTTTAGCGGCGAAAAATTAAGCCGAATTTTTCGGAATAAAAACCTTCTCGTACTTTTTTTATTTTTAAACGCCCTTTCAACATGGCTTTCAGTCCTGAATATTACCCGGTTCATAACCTTGCCGATCACTTGAAAATCGCGCAGGAGCGCCTCGATGCCGGCAGGCCGGAAGATGCCTTTGAAGTACTCGTAGCGCCCCTCCATGGCGAGCTTTACAGCCGTCAGGACTTCGGCTGGACGGACACCCTTCCGGAAATCCTGCGCGTCGCTTTGTATTTTGATTATGTGCGGATGCAGGTGTTGCAGGGCGGCTTTTTGCAGCTCATCGCCAATCATTATATTTCGCTTTTGCTGCCGATGCCGGAGTGGTTTCTGCTGCATGAATGTCCCGAAATGGCGCAGGTAATCGACGATGTTTTGAAGGTATATGTCCTCAACCGCGAACACTTAGAAAAGGAAACGACCGTGGATGAATTTGCCCGTTTATACGAGCAGTTTCCGGAATTTACGCAGCTCGACAGCCGCTTTGAGGCCGCTTATCCGGAGGCGCTCTCGGTGTTGATAAAAGCGTTGATGGAGGCACTGGGCTGAAGAAAGGCTAGTCTGACGGCGGCGGGCACATCCGGGCCATTGGGAAAGACAGGCCCTGCCAACTCCGGAAAACACCCATTCCACTTTAATTCCCGGAAAATTCCTATGGTTTCAGCCGCAACTTCGCGGTTCTCAAAAACCACATTTCTCTTCATGCCCTGGAAAGTGCTTCATAGCGAATATCTGTTTCAAAAACCGTTTCTCGTCGTCCGCCGCGACCATGTGCAACTGGAGAAAGGAACGGAAATCGAGAATTACTACGTTTTTGAATCGCCGGATTTTATCAACGTCATCGCCCTCACAACCGAAGGACAATTTATACTCGTGCGCCAATACCGCCACGGGCTGGGTCGCACCGACTACGAACTCTGCGCCGGCTATGTGGACGAAGGCGAAACCGACCCGCTGCTGACGGCCCAACGCGAACTGCTGGAAGAAACCGGCTACGGCGGCGGCCACTGGCAGAAATGGGATGCGCTGAGTCCCAATCCGGCGATTACCACCAATCTTTCCCACACCTATCTGGCCATTGGCGTGGAAAAAATCCAGGAACCGCACTACGAACCCGGCGAGGAAATGACCGTGCACCTGTTTTCGCCGGAAGAAGTAAAAGACCTGCTGCTTTCCGGAAATATTATTCAGGCGCTGCACGCCGCGCCGCTGTGGAAGTATTTTAATGTTGGACGCTGACGCTGTTGGACG
>DDEO01000179.1 GCA_002336725.1 Bacteroidetes bacterium UBA1952
GGCATATCGGCACCGCCGATGGGCAAAACGAACAATACGCCATAAAACGCCGACAGCGCCAGAATGGCCCAGAACAACGCCAGCGGCCCGCCCAGCAGCAGCCACACCGTGAGCGCGGCAAGACCGCCGAGCAGCACGAAATTGAGCATCTGCCCCGCCGGAACGGTGCGATCTTTGACCTTGCCGGCGAGCTTGCCCCAGGCAATGGCCGAGCCGGTGGCCGACACCGTGCCGATGATCATCCCCAGCAGAATGATCAACAGTTTGCCGCCCGAAGCGTTCGGGTCGTCATGAAATTCTACAATAGAAATCAGCATGGCGCAGGCACCGCCCGTGCCGTTGAACAGGCTCACCATTTCGGGCATGGCGGTCATCTGCACGCGTTTGGCCATGCCCGTGCCGAGCACGCCGCCCACCAGCAGACCAGCGAAAATCCAGCCTTTGTTGTGCAGGTGTTCGATGGTGTGGGGCGAGCGATAGAGAAAAATCGTTGCCAGGATAGCCAGCGCCATGCCGCCCGCCGCCACGAGGTTGCCCCGCCGCGCACTATCGGGGCGCGAAAGCATTTTCAGGCCCAGGATGAAGGTGATGGAGCCGAGGAGGTAGCAAAACAGCAACAGGCTTTGTTCGTTGAGAAAGCGGGCGAAGGGATTCATAAAAGGCTGAAAATTCCGGTATTAGATTTTCTGTTTGATGAGGACGGGCAGCGGATATAGATGCACCTATGACTTTTTCTTTTTGCTAAACATTTCCAGCATCCGGTCGGTAACCACAAAACCGCCGACCACATTGAGCGTTCCGAGTACTACGGCCAGAAAGCCCAGCGTGAGCGCCAGATAATCATCCGCCGGCGCAGTACCCATCACGATGATAGCGCCGATGACCACCACGCCGTGAATGGCGTTGGCACCGCTCATCAGGGGCGTGTGCAAGACGCTCGGCACGCGGCCAATGACCTCAATGCCCAGAAAAATAGAAAGGATAACAATAGTGATCAGCTGCTGATGCTGAATAAAAAAAACGGCAAGGGTTTCCATGGTGGTTGATTGTTGTTGATGAGAGTTGATTGTTGTTGATGGGGGTTGATTATTGTTGATTGTTGTTGATGGGGTTGATAAGGGTTGATTATTGTTGATAAATCCCGGAAAAATCCGTGGTTATCCGTACTCATCCGCTTCATCCGTGTTCCATGAAACATCAAACATGAAACATCAAACATGAAACATGAAACATGTCCCTCCCCGCGTTCCAACCTTTTCACGAAGCCGTCAAAGCCGCCACGCGGGCGTTCATCACTTTGCCGCCATGCGTCAGGCACGCGCCGCTCACCAGTTCATCGTCGAACGGCAGTTGCAGCCCGCCTTCTTTGGTAAGCAGCAGGTGCAGGAAGTTGGAGATATTTTTGGCGTAGAGCTTGCTGGCATCGGCAGACGCGGTGGCCGGCAGGTTGGTGGGGCCGAGGATGGTAATGCCCCTATGAACCACAGCCTCATCTGGCCGGGAAAGCGCACAATTGCCGCCCGTAGCCGCCGCCAAATCCACCACCACCGAGCCGGGCCGCATGGCTTCGAGCGCCTCTTGCGGGATGAGCAGTGGGGCCGGTTTTCCGGGAATCTGCGCCGTGGTAATCACAATATCGCTTTTGCGGACGTGCTCGGCGATTTTTGCGGCCTGCCGCGCTTTGAATTCTTCCGATTGTTCTACCGCATAGCCGCCCGCAGCACTCGCGTCTGCCGCGCCTTCTACCTCAATGAATTTCGCCCCCAGGCTGGCTACTTCTTCCTTCACCGCAGGCCGCGTGTCGAATACTTCTACCACCGCACCCAGTCGCCGCGCCGTGGCAATGGCCTGAAGACCGGCCACGCCTGCACCCAGAATCAGCACTTTGGCGGGCGGCACCGATCCGGCAGCGGTCATAAACATCGGCATATACCGACTATACGTGGTGGCGGCCAGCAACACGGCTTTGTAACCGGCGATATTGGCCTGCGACGAAAGCACGTCCATGGCCTGTGCGCGGGTAGTGCGGGGCAACAGATCGAGCGAGAAAACGGTAGCGCCCTCCTGCGCCCAGCGCGCCGCCTGCTGCGGGTTGGAAAGCGCATTGTATTGCCCAATGAAAATCTGCCCGGTTTTTCCGGAATTTCCTTCAACAGATTCGGCGGCGGATGGCGGATGGATGGACAACAATACATCGGCGCTTTGCAACAGGGCGGCTCTCGGCTGAATCTTTGCGCCTGCGGCTTCGTAGGCCGCGTCGGCGGCAAAGGCAGCAAGGCCCGCACCCGGTTCTATCCAGACGTCTACGCCTTTTTGGGAAAGGGCTGCTACGGCTTCCGGCGTAAGCGAAACGCGGGCCTCCGGATGGGCTTCTTTCAACACACCTACAATCATACGAATTTGGGTTTTGCGAAAGATAGGCAGCCGGTTTGGGTTATACAAAGCGGAATGCCTTTTCTTTTTTTAGAGAAAGACACAACTGCTTTTCAGGAAGAAAGAAAATGGGCTTCTTGCGAAAGTCGTTTCATGCAGCATTTTCGTTGCT
>DDEO01000125.1 GCA_002336725.1 Bacteroidetes bacterium UBA1952
TGCTTCAAGGCAAAAGAAGACAAAAGATGGACGCTCTATCCGAGATTCACATTGGGATAGAAAAAAGGGCGGTCTGATTTTCCGGAAATACACGCCTGCTCTGAACACAGAAGTGTATGCCCCATTGCACAGACGGAGCATCAACCGCTTACCGGGCGGAGATAGCAGCGGCTTTTTCTCTGCGCCGCTGCGTCTCTGCGAGATTTTGCCGGAGATGCAATCTGTCATGCACCCGAACACAGAAGCCGACGCTAAAAGCGTTGGAGCCGTCTTACTTTTACGCCCGCAATCTTTTCATGAAAAAAAATATCGCTCTCGTTGCCGGTGGCTACTCCGGAGAATCGGTTATCTCGCTGCGCACTGCCCAAACCATCCGCCGCAATCTGGACCCGGCACGCTACGACGTTTACCCGGTGATCATCACCCGCACATCCTGGTATTATGCACCCAACGAAGAAGCATCTGGTATAGAGATTGACAAAAACGATTTCTCCCTCACCCTCGAAGGCCGGAAAATTACCTTCGATGCCGCCTTTATTGCCGTTCATGGAACGCCCGGCGAAGATGGCCGCCTGCAAGGCTATTTCGATATGCTCGGCATTCCCTACACCACCTGCAACGCCATCGTGAGTGCGCTGACTTTCAATAAGAAATTCTGCAACAGCGTGGTGAAGGATTTTGGCGTAGCAGGCATCGCCCGGTCTGAACATCTTACCAAAGATTATCCCTACAGCATCGGCGCGATTCTGGAAAACCTGAAACTGCCCGTGTTTGTAAAGCCCGCCGAAAGCGGCTCCAGCCTGGGCATCTCTAAAGTGAAAGACGTTTCAGAACTCCTGCCGGCCATCAAAAAGGCTTTTCAGGAGGATAATCAGGTGTTGATAGAAGAGTTTATTGAAGGCCGCGAACTGACTATCGGGGTCTATCGCTCGGGCGGCAATATCGAGGTGTTGCCGCCTACGGAAATCAAAAGCCAGAATGAGTTTTTCGACTACGAAGCCAAATACACCCAGGGCGTAACCGAAGAAATCACGCCCGCGCCGGTCGGCGATGTGGTGCTGGAGGATCTGCGCAAAAAAGCGGCCTATATCTATCGCCACCTGCACTGCCGGGGCGTGGTGCGCATCGATTTTATCCTGCAACGCGACACCAACCGGCTGTTTTTTCTGGAGGTCAATACCATGCCCGGACAGAGCGAAGCCAGTATTATTCCGCAACAGGTACGCGCTGCCGGCCTCGACCTGAAAACTTTTTACGGGCAGTTGCTGGAATCGGTGCTGACCCAGGCCGCCGGGTAAAAAAGGCGCTCCCACAGCGCCCGGCTTTTCCGGAAAATCCTTCCCCAAAGTCCCTTTTAATATCTCTACTGAATGTCCAGCCACGCCCCCAGACCCACGGTGGTAAAAGAACGCCCTTCGGGAATCAAAGACAGCCTCTGGTTCAACATCCTCGTCATGATTGGGGTAGCCGTGTTGCTGTATTTTTTGATATTTTCTTCGCTTTCGATCATCACTCAACACGGTGCCGAGGTGAAGGTTCCTTCGGTAACCGACCGCCCGCTCGATAAGGCGCTGGCCACGCTGGAAAAAGCCGGCTTCGCGGTGGATATCGATAGCTCCTACGACGCAGAACGCAAGCCGCTGGCCGTGCTGACCCAACAGCCCGCTCCCGGCGCAGTGGTGAAGCAAAACCGCACCATCTTCCTGACGGTCAATAAGGCGCTGCCGCCGGCTACGCAGATGCCCAACCTGGTGAACCTTTCCTTCCGCAGCGCCTCGCTTATCCTGAAAAGCCGCCGGCTGGTGCTGGGAGACACAATTATGAAGCCCGACATTGCCCGTGGCGCTGTGCTGGAACAACGCTTTGCGGGACGGGTGATTGCCCCCGGAACCAATCTGGCCGAGGGCAGCCGTATCGACCTGGTGGTGGGCGACGGACTGGGCGAGGTGGAGTTTGACGTGCCCGACGTGATTGGCATGACCTACAACGAAGGACGCGCCCTGCTGATGGGCAACGGCTTGTATCTGGTGCCGGTATTCGACGGGCCGCTGGCCGACACCGGAAACGCCATTATCTACAATCAGGTGCCTTCTCCCTACAACGAAGGCGGCGGACGCAACCGCAAGCGGCAGGGCGATTATGTAGATGTCTTTGTAAAGAAATCACCGACGGTAGAAGAGATGGAAAGCAACAGAAAGCCCAAGCCTGCCGTTATGGATATGTATGCCCCGGAACCGGCTACACCCAAACCGGCTACACCCAAACCTGTTTCCGCTCAAACGCCGGTATCTGCATCCAAACCGGCTACACCCAAACCTGTTTCCGCTCAAACGCCGGTATCTGCACCCAAACCGGCTACACCCAAAACGCCGACATCTGCTGCACCTTCGCCCATACCCAAGGCGGTTATGAAGCCGGATACCTCTAAACGAAAGCCATGAAATCGCTGCCTCGTCTGCTAAGAATTTTTTCTGTACTTGCGGCCCTTTGCGGAGCCACGCAGGCGTTGGCGCAGGAAAACCTGGTGCCGCTTTCCTGGAACCGGGCCTCCGAAGCCGCCGGCAAGACTGCCGCGCCGGTCGGTTTCCGGAAATCGACCGCGCTGCCGCTGCCTTTCTTTGAAGATTTTCTGGGCAGTAACCTCTATCCGGATCCGCAGCGGTGGGTGGTCAATCGGCAGGTGTATGTCAATAATACAATGGGTGTCAATCCTGTGGCGCAGGGCGTTTGCACCTTCGATGCGCTCGGCCCCGACAACCGGCCCTACGACACCACCAATCCGTTTCGCCTGCTCTATGCCGATACGCTGGCCTCGCAGCCCTTCGATTTCTCGGCCTACAACCCCGGTGACAGCATCTATCTCAGCTTTTTCTATCAGCCGCAGGGCGCCGGTTTTGCTCCCGAAACGACCGATTCGCTGATGCTTTTTTTCCGGAGCCGGAATGGACGCTGGTTTAAGCAATGGGCCAAAGAAGGCACCCTCCTTCAGCCCTTCCGGCAGGTGATGATTCCGGTAACAGATACTTCTTATCTCTACAACGGCTTTCAGTTCCGGTTTATCAACAAGGCCTCTATCAACCTCAACGACGATGTCTGGAACCTCGATTATATCCGGATGGATGCCGGACGAAACCTTTACGACACCGCCGTTCAGGACGTGGCGCTGACGACGATTTCCGGAAATCTGCTGCGCGATTATACCTCGATGCCCTATCGCCACTACCTCGCCAATACGGCCGGGGAGGGGGCCACAGAGATTTCCGGAGATTTCCGCAATAATGAGGCACAGCCCATATCGGGTTTTATTGGCCTGAACGCGACCAACGCCGCCAACGGAACCTCTTTTTACACGACCGGACAACCCATGAGCCTGAACAGCTATCAGAGCGATAGGTTCCGGATTCCGTCGTACACGGCTATCACCCAAATCGGCCCGCAGGATGCCCTTTTTATCCGCCATCATTTCAGCCTTTCCACGGCGGCACCCCAGTCTTCGACGGCCAATGACACGCTGACGAAGATTCAGGTTTTTGATAACTATTTTGCTTATGACGACGGCACCGCCGAGAAAGCCTATTATTTAAACCTCCTGCCGGCGCTTCCCGGAATCGTGGCTATGGAATTTCATACCAGTGTGGCCGATACGCTGCGGGGCGGGGCCATTCTTTTTGCGCAGCAGGTGCCAACGGCAGCGGGCAAGTTTTTTAATATGCAGCTCTACCGGAGGCTGGCGGGCGTGGCAGGCGCTACCGCCGACGAGTTGATCCACTCGCAGGATTTTTATCAGCCCCGGTTTGTCGATACGGTGAATCGGTTCTTTACCTATGTCTTCGATACGCCGGTGCCGCTGCCGCCGGGCAACTACTATTTCTGCGTGGCCCAGCCGGCCCTCAGCGGCTCCGATAGTTTGTATTATGCCGTGGATGCCAATCGGGTGGGGGCCAACCACTTGTATTATAATGTGGACGGCAACTGGCGCAGCAGCACCATTTCCGGCGCACTGATGATTCGCCCGCTCGTCGGTGCGCCCGTTGCGCCGACGGCAGTGGAGCAGGTGAAAAATATTTCTTCCTGGAGCGTATATCCCAATCCGTCTGCCGGTGCGCTTTCGTTGCAGGCCGTTCCGGAAAACAGCGAGGTGCAATTGCTCGATATTTCCGGAAAACAGGTGATTCGGCAGTGGCTTTTGCCGGCGTTGCCCGGCCTGCGAGGCTTGTCTGCCGGGATGTATCTTTTGCGCTGGCGACCCGTAAATGGTGTGTGGAGCGCACCTCAAAAATGGATTTTAACCAACAATCTTTAGCATCTTTGCCCTTATGCAAAACATAACCACACAGGAACTCAAACGCCGCATGGAAGCAGGCGAAAAGGTTTATATCATTGATGTCCGCGAGCCGGAAGAAGTGGCCGAAAGCCGCATCGAAGGCAGCATTCACATTCCGCTGGGAGACATCATGAGCTTTCAGATAGGCGAAATCGAAGACCTCGATAAAGACACCGAACTGGTGATGCAGTGTCGGAGCGGCAAGCGCAGCCTGCAGGCCGGCATGATGCTCGAAACAATGGGCTATACAAACGTGAAAAATCTGGAAGGCGGCATTCTGGATTGGAACTAAGCCATCTGAACAGGGAGCCAGACAAGAGGCCGCTTGAGTTTTTTTGGTGTCCTGATGCGGGGGACTTTTTCCCATTTTAGAATTGCCTGCGTATGGGGATAAATACAGCATCTTTGTTATCCCTGGAAGGAACTGTGAGAGATGGGTGTATGACCCATTGCACAGCCGGAGCATCAGCCGCTTACCGGGCTGAGATAGCAGCGGCTTTTTCGCTGCACCTCTGCGCCGCTGCGCCGCTGCGGGATTTTGCCGGAGATGCAATCTGTCATGCATCCGTAGAGAACCTTCCGAGGATGACAAAGATGCCGGGACAATTTGTTATGCGCCCCTCCGATAAGTACAAGGCCACAAAGCGTTGATGGGCGGATAGTGTTGGCAAATCGTCCCCAATTATTCAACAGCGAAGCGTCCAACCATTTCAGCGTCCAATCCTCTTGAAATCCTTCCGTCTTCTCAAAATTCTGTATATGCTGCTGCTGCTCTATGTGGTGGCGGCATTGCTGTTTTGGGGTTTTAGCCTGCAACGCCAAAGCCGCATTATCTATGAAGCGGAGCGGCAGGCACTGCCTTTGCAGATAGACAGCAGCCAAAGCCCACAACGATACCAACAGGAATTAACGGCTATTGAAGCGCGGCGGCAACTGCGTACCAAGCAATATCTCGGCGAAGGCAGCACCTTTCTGGCTATTATCCTGATGGGTGCAGCGGTGGTCTATTCCTCTATCCGGCGCAACCTGCGGCTCTCGCAACAGCAGTCTAATTTCATGCTCGCGGTTACGCACGAACTGAAATCGCCCATCGCCGCCGTAAAGCTCAATCTGGAAACCATCCGGAAACGACGGCTCTCGGAAGAACAGCAAAAACAACTCCTGGACCGCAGCGTGGCCGAATCCGACCGGCTCAACGACCTCTGCAACAACCTGCTGCTTGCTTCCCGCCTCGAAGGACGGCAGCAGTCGCAGGCACGGGAGAAACTTTCACTCACCGATCTGGTCCGCGAAACAACTGAAGGCTACAACAGCCGTCATCCGGGGCGCTTTATCACACATCTTGCTGCCAACTGCACGGTCATGGGCGACTGGATGCTGCTGCAAATGGCCCTCACCAATCTACTCGAAAATGCCATTAAATACAGCCCGGCAGCGCAGCCCGTTCACGTTGCCATGAGTTGTAAAAACGGCTTCGCTACGCTGGAAATTGCCGACGAAGGCACCGGCATTCCGGAAAATGAGAAAAGCCGGATTTTTGATAAATTCTATCGCGTCGGTGCCGAAAACACGCGCCGCGCCAAAGGCACCGGCCTGGGACTTTATATCACCCGTCGCATTGTGGCGCAGCATCGCGGTCAGATAACCGTTCGGGACAACAGCCCGCAGGGCAGCATTTTTGAAATCCGTCTGCCGCTGGCCTAAACACACCGAAACGTTTTTCGGTGTTCGTCGCAGAAATCATACGTCGCAATGGCTTCGCGGTGGGCGCGGGTGGGGTAGCCTTTGTGTTTCTCAAAGCCGTATTGCGGATGCTTTTCCGCCAGCCGGAGCATATACGCGTCGCGGTGGGTTTTGGCCAGTACGCTCGCTGCCGCAATGGCCATAAAGCGGCTGTCGCCCTTCACAAAACACTGATGCGCAATGCCGAAATAAGGCTTAAAACGATTGCCGTCCACGAGCAGCAATTCCGGCTTTTGCGAAAGCGCATCCACGGCGCGGTGCATCGCCAGAAAGGTGGCCTGCAGGATATTCACCGCATCAACTTCGGCTGCCGAAGCCGTGGCCACGGCCCAGGCCAGCGCGTTTTCCTCGATGAAGGGGCGCAGCGCCTCGCGGTCTTTTTCGGACAGTAATTTGCTATCCGTGAGCCGGGAATTCCGGAAATCGGGCGGCAAAATCACGGCGGCGGCAAACACCGGACCGGCCAGACAGCCGCGCCCCGCCTCGTCTATTCCGGCTTCGGGAACGGCGGTCTGGAAAAAAAGCTGCGGAAGGTTAGAATGGCTCAATGTGCTTTTAATGTGCTTTTGATGTGCTGATATGCTTTTAATGTGCTGATATGCTTTTGATGTGCTGATATGCTTTTGATGTGCTGATATGCTAATGTGAGTTTAATGTGCTGAAAGCGGCAGGCTATATGAAACATGCCCCTTCGGCAACCTCAATGAAACATGAAACATGAAACATGAAACATGAAACATGAAACACGAAACATGAAACACGAAACACGAAACATGAAACATGAAACATACATCAAAGTCCCAGAAACCGCACGCCGATAGCAAACGGATATTGCTCTACGCCGGTTTTTTGGAGGGGCGTTAGCTGATAGGTTCCATACAGGCGGATAATGTCGTCCACGCCGATTTCGGCATATACACCGGCGTTAAAATTCCGGAAATCAAAGGCATCATGGCTTTTCTCTTTGCCAAAAGCGTCCGTTTTGAGCTTTGTCCAGGAAGCCAGACGCATACCGCCCATCACACCGCCGCCATACACCAGCCATTTATCGCCGATGCGGGTTTTGCCCAGCAGCCCCAGCGGAATGGAAGCGTAGGTAAAGCCCAGTTTGTTTTTCTGAAAACTCTGGCGGGAACTGTCTATCTGCGTCGGATAATCCGGCGAGGCTTTCGTGTATTGATACGGATTTTCGTAGCGGAGATTATACATCTGAAGACCCAGCCCGCTGGTCATATACCATTTCTGACGGCGCGTTTCGCTCAGGCGCAGCCGACCATTCACAATCCACACGTTTACATTCACGCTTTTGCCTTCGCGCAGCTTAAAAATAGCGTCGTGTTGCGCCTGTGTTACCGGATTTCCGTTGGCGTTGAGGGCGGCGATGTTGGTTTTGTCGTCAATGCGGTTAAAACCGAGATCCACCATGCCCCATTGAATTTTCAGACGTGGATTGGGCTTGGCCTGCACCGAGTCGGAAGCACTGGTATCGGGCTTCCTGCGGGTTACTTCAATCCCGTCGGTGCCAATCGTAACCGAAACCTTGCGCTTGCGGCCGGCCTCGCGCACCGTATCGGTGATGACAGTCGTAGAAACCGTATCGCCGCTTTGTTCTTTCACGATAACGGTGGTGGTGGTTTTCTGGATGTCCTGACTGTGGGCGGCGGCGCTGCCGAGCAGGAATGCGCCGAGCAGGAAAGGTGTTTTTTTCATAAAAATGTTTTTTTTGAGAAGAGGAAAAAGAAGGTTATCAGAAGCGGATAGTAAACAACTCGCGGTTGCCGACGATGAACGTGGCTTCGGTGTTTTTGAGATTGCGGTGGGCTTCGCGCAGCGCAAGGGCTTTTTCGGAAACCGTTTCGCGCAGCGCATCAAGCGTCGGAATATTGATTTCCAGACCGGTGGGCGCAGGCGCAGCGGTATAGACAATGACGAGCGGCGCGGGCGCTTCGGGCGCGGGCAGATTTTCCGGAATTAGAGCGCCTGCTGTAATGGGCAGATTGTCCATATTTTCCGGTGCATCGGGGGCTGCAACGAGCGGTGTGTTTCCGGAAATGGCAGGCTGCGTACGCGGTTTTTTGGTATGGCCGATTTCCGGAAATGTAGCCGCTTTCGACGTTGGGTTGTGGGCCAGTTGCGGGGCTGTTTGGGGAGAAATATCCGGCATCGTTTGGGGCGCTTGATGATTTCCGGAAACGGGAGGCGTTTGGCGGGGCCGGGCGGGCTGCGAAGCGTTGGAAATACCCGCTACCTGTGGTGCTTTTTCCGGAAAATTCTGCCTTGCGCGGATGCCTATCCAGAGCAAGAGGAGTGCTGCCGCCGACCAGATAAAGGGCCGGAATTTCCGGAATTTCGACGGGGCCATAATGGGTTTGAGCAGCATTTCTTTGCCCTCAAAAACAGGCGCGTTTTCCGGCACGGGGATTTTTACTGCCTCAAAAGCAGCTACTTCATCGGCCAGTTCGGGATGGGCATCGAGGAAAGCAAGCAGCGCACTTTCGGTTGCCGCGTCCAGTTCGCCGTCGAGCGCGAGCAGCAGGTATTCTTCGTAGTTGGAAAGAAGGATTTCGGTTTTCATGACAGCACATTTTCAACAGATACGAGATAGGTTTTGAGCTGCTTCCGGGCGCGGTGGAGATAGACCTTCACCTGGCTTTCACTCAGGGCAGTGATGCGCCCGATTTCTTCGTAGGAATAACCTTCCCAGTCTTTGAGCAGCACCAGTGCGCGCGATTGTTCGTCGAGGCGGTCGAGTGCTTCATCGAGCGTGCGGCGCAGGGCGTTTGTGGAAGGCGCGGCTGCTTCGCAATGCAATATTTCTTCGTTGGCGAGGCGCGATTGATACCGGAAGGCATCCACCGCCTTGCGATACGTTACCTGAAAGAGCCAGGCTTTTGCTTTTTCCGGAACGACAGACTGGCGGGCTTCCCAGAGCGCAACAAAGGCGGCCTGCACCGCGTCGCGGGCCTCTTCGCGGTCGGCCAGGCAACGACACGCAAAGCGATAGAGCGGGTCGCTCCATTGTTTTACGCATTTGTTGTAGGCCAGGGTATCCATCGGGTCTGTAAAAGCTGTATCGGCGGGGAAGGGGAAAAGTTACAGGGGAATAGGAATTTTTTTTTGGAGATGCCCTGGGCAGGCGCAGCCCGCACCAAAATCCGACGTCCCGCCCTGCGGGACGCCGAACGGTTTCCTGCGTGAGGGATAGAGGCGGCATGGCTGGAACGGAGTGGAAGCCATATAGCCGAAAGCCCGACCCCGAACGGCGATAGCCGATTCGGGGGCACGCCCAAAAAATAATTCACATCAGGAACAAGCGGGTTCTTTCCCGAACCCTTTTTTGCGTTGTATTTTCGCGGCGGAAATAAAAAATCCTTTAACAAAAGAAATCAGCTTATGGCCACCGTTGACCTCGTGATGCCCAAGATGGGCGAAAGTATCATGGAAGCGACCATTTTGAAATGGCATAAAAAGCCGGGCGACACGGTGAAGATGGACGAGACGGTGCTGGAGATTGCCACCGATAAGGTCGATTCCGAAGTGCCTTCTACCGGCGCGGGCGTGATTACCGAAATTTTGTTCAACGAAAACGACGTGGTGCCGGTCGGAACCGTCATTGCCCGCATTTCTTCCGAAGCCGGTGCGACTGCCGCTCCTGCCCAACCGGCCGCTCCGGCCCCGGCTGCCGCACCTCAGCCCGTGTTTGAAGCCGGCGTTTCATCTGCCAACGCTGCGCCTGTAGCCGCGTCCGTTACCGGCACAACCGGCGGCAACCGTTTCTACTCGCCGCTCGTGCTCAACATCGCCGCCAAAGAAGGCATTGGTATGGCCGAACTGGAAAATATTCCCGGAACCGGCGCCGAAGGCCGCGTGAGCAAAAAAGACATTCTCGCGTATGTGGCCGGTGGCCGGAAAATGCCATCCGGTAGCGCCCAGCCGGCACAGCCGCTCCACGCCCCCACGAATGGCGTGAGCGCCGCCGCTGTGGTAATGCCGCAAACGCCACCGCAGCCAACGCCGGCTCCGCAGGCCGTCGCACCGAAAGCCGCGCCCACGCCGGTTTCCGGAAATGTGGAAGTGGTGGAGATGGACCGGATGCGCAAACTGATTGCCGACCACATGGTGAAGTCCAAGTCCACTTCGCCACACGTTACCTCGTTTACCGAGTGCGACGTTACCAACCTGGTGAAGTGGCGCGAGAAAAACAAGGGCGCTTTTGAGAAAACCTACGGCGAAAAGATTACCTACACGCCGATTTTCATTGAAGCCATTGTGGCCTGCATCCGCAAGTTCCCGATGATCAACAGCAGTGTGGACGGCGACCGCATCATTGTGAAAAAAGACATCAATATCGGCATGGCAGCGGCGCTGCCTTCCGGAAATCTGATTGTGCCGGTCATCAAAAACGCCGATACCAAAAACCTGATTGGCATCACCAAAGACGTAAACGGACTGGCTCATGCGGCCCGTGCAGGTAAGCTAAAGGCCGACGACACGCAGGGCGGCACCTTTACGCTGACCAATGTAGGCACCTTTGGCTCGCTGATGGGTACGCCGATTATCAATCAGCCGCAGGTNNCCTCTCGATGAGCTACGACCACCGGATTGTGGACGGCTCTTTGGGCGCGAGCTTCCTGACGGCGGTCGCGAATTACTTAGAAAATTTTGACCCGAAACGGGCGATTTAAAAAAGGAATCAGGAGTTATAATTCCTCATTAAATAATTATTGAAAGGTCTGGAACGCATAATGTTCCGGACCTTTTTGCTACTTCCCACTATTTGCTGTTGTTTGGTTCGTAGCTTTGGTATCCGGTGTCTTATAGGTATAAATTTAAGGGTTAAAACGGGTGCTGTTTTCCGGAAAATGCAGCTTTTAATTGAAGGTAAAAGGGCGACGAAGGCGGGAGCCTTCGCCGAACAACAAACGACGTTCCTACGCCGAGCGGGGATTTCCGGAAAATCGCCACTTATTTCCGGAAATTGTCAAGGATAATTTAAACCCTAAAAGACTGCAACTGTCGTAGCGGTAAATTTCCCTTTTTATGCACCGCCTTTTCACGGTTCTATTACTGTTGGTATTTGCTGCTTCGAAAGCCCAATCGCCGCTCTACTACCCGCCGCTGACCGGCAACGTCTGGGCCACCACTTCCCCCCTTTCGCTTGGCTGGTGCCCCGATAAGATTGACTCGCTCTATGACTACCTCGGATCTAAAAACACCAAGGCTTTTATCGTGCTTAAAGACGGGCGCATCGTGCTGGAAAAATATTTTGGAACCTTTGGCGTGGACAGTGTTCACATGTGGGCCTCGGCGGGCAAAACGCTCACCGCTTTTACTACGGGCATTGCGCAAGAAGAAGGACTGCTAAACATCAACAATCAAACTGCTCAGTATCTGGGGGCAGGCTGGACGAGTGCGCCGTCGGCGAAGGAAGCACTTATTACCGTTCGCCATCAGCTCACCATGACTACTGGCCTCAATGATAACGTGTCTGATCCTAACTGTGCTACACCGTCCTGTCTGCAATACCTTGCTGATGCCGGTACACGCTGGGCCTATCACACGGGTGCTTATACAGTGCTGCATGATGTGGTAGATTCTGCCGCTGGGCCGCTGTCCTGGAGGCAGTTTTTTAATACTCGCATGACTGCCAAAACCGGCATTACCGGGAGTTGGGTAAAAACCTCTGGCTACAACGATATTTTCTACTCCAAACCTCGATCGGCCGCCCGCTTCGGCCTTTTAATGCTGGGGCGTGGCATATGGGCTGGTGATACCATACTACATGATACCGCTTATTTTAGCGCGATGACGCGGCCTTCGCAGACGCTCAATCCGTCTTATGGCTACCTTACCTGGCTCAATGGCCAAAACAGCTATCGCCTTCCGGGCATTCAAATTGCTTTCGCCGGGCCGCTATTCCCGGATGCGCCGCCGGATATGTTTGCCGCGCTGGGTAAAGATGATCAGAAGATTTATGTAGCGCCCGCCAAAGGATTGGTGGTCGTTCGTATGGGCGATGCGGCTGATTCTTCGCGACAGGCAGCTTCTAATTTCGACAACGAATTGTGGGTAAAAATCAATGCAGCAATCTGTAGCCCAACGGCAGTAATAACCGTGGCAAACACCCCGGCCGGCTGGCATTTATTTCCCCAGCCAGCACGGGAAAAGCTCCATATTTCCGGAATTACAATCACCGTGAAGCAGCTCTGGCTGCTGGATCTTTCCGGAAAGTGTATAAGGGAAATTCCGGTTCAGAATGGCGAAGCGGCGGTTAATTTGCAAAACCTCGCACCCGGAAATTACATCGTGAGCGACGGGCGCAGCGGGCGGTTGTTTGAGAATTTGTAGGGAAATGCCGCACGGCCCCCGGGCGTATGGCAAATCCCACAGACGCAGCGCCTGTGCCGTATAGGAGGCTTTAACAGCAGCGGCTTTCTCTCGGAATCTCTGCGCCTCTGCGAGATCTTGACGGAAATACAATCTGTCATACACCCCGTGTCCGCACAGGAACCGTTATCTGTGGATTTGCTGTAAAATAGGCGGAAGCCATTTGCAACTTTCCTTTCGTCCGCCTTACCTTGTAAGGAATTATGAAGAGAACCTTTCTTTTCGCCCTCTCTTTCGCCACGCTTGCCGCCTGCACCGCGCCGAAAAAAATGCTGGTGGCCGAGAAGCCACAAGGGCGCTTTTGGTAAGGCGTTTGCGCTTGGTTGAGGTCGGTATAATTGCCTGTAGTGGTATCATAGGCAAGGCGGCCATCCTGAACAGCGAGGCTGTCAAAAATGCCAAAGCCCTGATAAATGGCCAGCAGGGGCAGCACGTTCATACTGTCGGCCTGCCACAAAGCCGTGGAGAGCGCCGTGCTGTCTGTGCTACGAATATTGGCATTGCGATGGCTCAGAGCCAGTTCAAACCAGGCTTGCCGGAGTTTTGCATCATCCAAAGTATCACCATCCTGCCATTGGTCTAATGCCGCCCAAGGGTACACACGGTTATACAAAACACCAAAGGGAACGCGGCTTTCAATGAGGCCGGCGGTGTGGCTGTCAAAAAGGTCTGCAAAGCTTGAGGCTGTTGCTGCATCCTGTGCGTAGGTGGCAAAAGAGAACAGCATGGCGAGGAGAGAGAAAAACTTTTTCATAGAAAAGTGAGTTTTCAATGAGCAATATCAAATCGCCCTTTAGTGATGTGGATTGTATCAGTTGTTGAGCTAACTAATATCATTTCAAAAAGGCCGGATAATACAGATACAGGCACATAATGATTGATTTCTACATAGCCTGCGTTAGAATCTATGGGTGCATAATAGCCACTTTTGATAGAAGAGTTGTTGCTATGGATTGTCAAGTTACAAGACCGTTTAGTATAAGCTTTATAAGTTGAGATAACGTTGTACCGTCCATGAACCGGGCTGTCAACCGTCAAATCAAATTCGTATTTTACGCTCATGTTGTTGCTTTCGGTAACTGCATAAACAGCGATATTACTGTAATAGCGTACACCATCTGCGTATTCTACTCCTTCCCCAGCAAAAGAACTGAATTTATAAGTGGTATAAACCGGCACTCCATTCACCAAGCACCCAAACGTATTAGCGCCGGTTTGGGTGGCGGGCGGCAGTTGGTCAAGGGCGCTTTTGGTTTTATCCTTTGTACAGGCAGCCAGAGAGCCAAGAGCAAGGAAAATAAGGAGCTTTTTCATGGATTAAGAAGTTTACAGACGGTTATTGATATTTAATGTCAAAGCGACCATTGGTAACACGGAGTGTATCGCCAGAACTGTTCGTAAGGTTCAAGGTAAAAGTGCCGGAAAGGATATTGCCCGGTATGTTGCCTACCTGAGAGTTGCCGGTGTATTTGGTGATAGTTATTTGAGAAGGCAGCCATTGTTTCGTAGTGTAATAACCATTTTTGGGGCCTGCCCCATCCGGATTAAGGTTTACAGAACACTCTAAATGCTGCTCATTGTGAGAGCCGAGGATGGAATCGGACGCGGTTTGTATAGTAAAGTCATAGTCAATACGCTTGTTGGAATTAGTTATAACAAATAGTATAAGTTGTCTGTAATTCCACGTTGCGTCCAAATATTTCACGCCATTGCTTGAAAAATCAGTCTTATACAAGTTAGTATAAACCGGTACCCCATTCACCAGACACCCAAACGTATTGGCGCCGGTCTGGGTAGCGGGCGGCAGTTGGTCTAAGGCGCTTTTGGTCTTATCCTTTGTGCAGGCAGCCAGAGAACCAAAAACGAGGAAAAGAAGGAGCTTTTTCATGGTGGGACGTTTTTAAAAATGAAACTAAACTGCCTGCTAAAATTTGCACAAATGTTAGGCCAGCAGGCTGTCGGCGGTAATGCTCGCGAAAGCTACGACGTTGGATTGACAGGGCAATCGCTCACAGGATAGTAGCCTATCAGCCGAAAACTGCTGATAGCCCGGTAAGGCAGGCGCTGGCAGCGTTTGCCGGTCTCCCCAAACCGCCTTACCTTGTAAGGAATTATGAAGAGAACCTTTCTTTTCGCCCTCTCTTTCGCCACGCTTGCCGCCTGCACCGCGCCGAAAAAAATGCTGGTGGCCGAGAAGCCACAAGGGCGCTTTT